>CABTWP010000009.1 GCA_902488525.1 uncultured Collinsella sp. | reverse complement strand
CCGCCTCTTTCGGTTGCGGTGAAATAGTTCCTGTTTGGCCCCTATTCTGCCGCAAGCAGGAACTATTCCACCGCAAGTTATAAAAGGGTCATGAGGAGCGCGTTTTGCCGAAGGCCTTAAGCACCGCCGTCACGGGACCAGGCTGGAAACGTCGGCGTACGTCGTCGAGACGCTCGGGGATATCGATGTGCTGTGGGCAGTGACGCGCACATTTGCCGCACTTGACGCAATTGCTCACGAGTTTGGGCTCGCTCGTGCGCACCGCACTCGCCGTAAAGTATTGCGACAGCCCCGTAAACCAGCTGTGCGCATAGCTCGCGTTGTAGGCGGCAAAGCAGCCGGGAATGTTGATACCCTTGGGGCATGGCATGCAGTAGCTGCATCCCGTGCAGGGCACGCGATTCGATTTTCAAACTCATCCAGCACGTGCGCGATCGTGTCGAGCTGGTTGGCAGTCATCGAATTCGGCAATGCGAGGTCTGCCAGTGACGAATTCTCATCCACCTGCGCGGTATCGGTCATACCCGAAAGCAGCATCGTCACCTGAGGATGATTCCACACCCACGAAAGACCCCAGGCGGCAGGAGTGAGCAATTGCGGGTCACGGGCACTATCGAGCACAGCGCGAGCCCGTGGCGGCAGTTTGCCCGCTAAACGCCCGCCCAGCAGCGGCTCCATCACAAACACCGCGAGGCCTCGCTCGGCGGCGGCCATGAGCCCCGCCGTTCCCGCCTGATAGCGCTCTCCAGCGTAATTGTACTGGATCTGGCAAAAGTCCCACTCATACGCATCGAGCATCGTGAGGAAGTCCGCCGCGCTGCCGTGGTATGAAAAACCGACCTGGCGAATGCGTCCCGCCGCCTTTTGACGCGCGACCCAGTCCTCGATGCCCAACGCCACCACGCGCTCCCACTGTGCAGGCGAGGTGATGTTGTGCATAAGGTAATAGTCGATATGGTCGGTCTGCAGGCGGCGCAGCTGCTCGTCGAAGAACCGATCGAAATCCTCCGTGCATTTGCACGAAGCATGTGGCAGCTTGGTCGCGAGCAAAACCTGGTCGCGCAGGCTCAAACGCTCAAGCGAAGCGCCCACACAAGCTTCGTTGCCGGGATAGAGATAGGCCGTATCCAGGTAGTTAATCCCCTGCTCCACGGCACGGGAAATGATGGCATCGGCTGTCTTCGCATCGGGGTGCCCCGGTGCACCGGGAAACCTCATGCAGCCCAGCCCCAACGCCGAGATACGGTTGCCGCTTTTGGGGTCAACGCGATATTGCACGGCCCCTCCCCTCCCATCGAAGCCCTGACAAGGCGAAACAAAACCCGTCACGTCATCGAAACACATCGGAATCGCAATTGAGAACGTATCGTAACGCAGCAGAAATCGAGCCGTCACGGCACCGCTTTAACATCAGCAAAAAGCCCGATGAAAGGAGCCGGGCATGACCACGCGCATGTCTTTGCGGTCTGCCCTGCAGCGTAGCGTCCAGGCAAACGTTTCTTTTTCATAACAGCCGCCCCGCGCACCCACCAATCACCCTGGCAGCATACAATCCATCAGGCGCCCCTTACGCGGGCGCCTTTTACATGGGGAGATGATTCACATGCAGATCAACAAGGTCGCCTTTATCGGCAAGGGCGGCGTCGGCCTGCTCTACGGCAGCGTCATTGCCAAGGCCCTCGGCAATGACGCCGTCCAATACGTTATGGATGACGCCCGTTTTGAGCGTCACGCGGGCGACGCGCTCACCGTCAACGGCAAGCCCTGCGATCTCACGTCCGTCCGTGCCAGCGAGGCGACGCCCGCCGATCTGGTCATCCTGACAGTCAAGACCACCGGTCTCGACCAAGCACTCAAGACTATGGAGCGCGTCGTGGGACCCAACACGCTCATCGCCTCGCTGTGCAACGGCATTACGAGCGAGCAAAAGATTGCCGAACGCTTTGGCTGGGAGCATACCGTTCTTGGTATCTGCCAGGGCATGGACGCCGTGTTTCTCAACGGCGCGCTCACCTTTACCAATGCGGGCGAAATCCGCTTTGGCGCGGCGGCCGGCACGAACCCCGCAACCATCACCGCAATCGACGAGCTCTATACGCGCTGCGGCATCGCCCATACCGTCGAGGACGACATCGCCCACCGCATGTGGGCCAAACTCATGCTCAACGACGGCATCAGCCAGACCTGCATGGCCTACGGCGGGACCTACGGAAGCGCCACGGAGCCGGGCTCCGAGCAGCGTCGCTGCTTTGTTTCCGCCATGCGCGAAACGCTTGCGGTCGCCAACGCCGAGGGCGTTGAACTGACCGAGGCAGACCTGACGCAAATGGTGCACCTCATCGAGGGAATCGACCCCGCCGGTATGCCCTCGATGGCTCAAGACCGCATCGCAAGGCGCAAAACCGAGGTTGATGAGTTCGCGGGCACCATCTGCCGCCTCGCAGCCAAACACGATATCCAGGCACCGCAAAACGAGTGGCTCTATCGGCGCATCCGCGATATCGAGAAAAGCTGGTAGCGCCGACGCGCCGCATTCAACAGCCTTAACAGCAAAACCGCCGCAAGGGAACCTTTCCCCTGCGGCGGCCTTCATCTTCGTCTATGACCGGCGGCCGATCTCACAACAGTTAGCGTTGCGACCCCGGCACCTCGTCCTCATCGTCGCGGCAAAGAACCACGCCTGCGCTTCCCAGCAGCGTGGCCGCGATCAGCGCGCCGACCACGATAGGAGCAGCCCCGCATGTCCCCTGCATGCCCGCGACGAGCGCGGCCGTGGGACCAAGGCAGCCAAGCATCAACGCGACGGCGGCAACGGCAATATCTCGAGCATTCACAAGACCACTTCCTCCAAGAGAAAGACCTTATTTCTCAAGAACCAGTGTGCCCCGCATTCATACGCCCAGCGTACCGCCACGGTAAGGGCTCTGTTAACTCAAACGCATACATAGAACGGACGTCCTTACGTTGCCCTAAAGCTCGGTAAAGACGCCCGTCCGCCAAATATCCGTGATGCAGAAAAATTACCAACCGGTGTAGTAATCGGTGGTTCCGGCAGCGCAGCCGGAGTCATAGACCTTGCAATCACCCTTGGAGCCCGTAAAGGTCGAGCCCTGGGCCATATCGCCCGCGGCAACAACGTAATAGCCGTCGGAATCGCGCCAGAAGCCCTCAGAATCCTGAGTCCATTCGCCCGTGCGATAGTGATAAAGCACATTGCTGCTGTAATAGGTCTCGCGGCGCCCGTTGTAGTTATTGACACCCGCAGAGCGCGTCAGGCCCGATCCGTTCGCGTAGGACGCGGCAGACGCGTAAGACGGAGTGTAACCGGCGTTGTAGTACGAAGCCTGGGCGGCCTCGGCAGCCTCCGCCTCGGCGGCAGCCTCGAGCGCTTCGCGCTTGGCATCCTCAAGCGCAGCGCGCAGCTCATCGAGCTCGGTCGACTTGGCGTCGACCTCCCCCATCGTCAACAGGCTACCCGCACCGTCGATGCAACCCTGCAGCACAGCACGCTCGTCATCGGTAGCATAGTCGCCATACATATTCATAATGATCTGAGCGCGCATCTCAAGGGAATCGCGCTTGGCCTCCATCGAGGCATTCCACTCCTGCATGGAACCATAACCATCGCCGCGATAGTCAACGGGCTGCACCAGCGTCGCCTCGGACGGCGTAGGTCCAACCGTATCGGATAGTGTTGCCGCGTGGGCATCGGTTGCACCGGCGCCCGCCAAAAGTGCCACGGTCAGAGCGGCGGAAAGGGCGGCGGCTTTCGGTTTTCGTGAATCGATCCTCATGTAGCTAGAAACCTCCGTAGTGCGTTTTTGCTGCGTTTGAGCTGCGTGTGATTCGATCGCGCTGCATAGTACCCCGAGCAAATCGCGACCTGCGGTTTTACTCAAAAGGCGCACGTCAATTGCGTAAAACTCACATCCTCTTAACAGGAGTTTTCCACATCTCGATTGCATAAAGCATGCCAAAAACCCTGTTTTTGCACCCGCTCTATGCAAAAAAGGCGCCTGTGCAACCATTGTTCGCACAGGCGCCTTGAGCAGGCATTTTATGCAGTTATACCTATCGAGTCGCAAGGGGTCCTTGCACAAGTCGCCTTACTCGTCCAGCGCGGAGAAGGCCTGCTTCAGATCCCAAATGATATCCTCGGCGTTCTCGGTACCGATGGAAAGACGGATCGTGGAGGGCGTGATGTTCTGCTCGGCGAGCTCCTCGGCAGAGAGCTGGGAGTGCGTAGTGGTAGCCGGGTGCACGACGAGCGACTTGACGTCGGCCACGTTGGCGAGCAGCGAGAAGACCTGCAGATGGTCGATGAACTTCCAAGCTGCCTCCTGGCCACCCTTAATCTCAAAGGTAAAGATCGAGGCACCGCCGTTGGGGAAGTACTTCTGATAGAGCTCGTGATCGGGGTGCTCAGACAGGCTCGGGTGGTTCACCTTGGCGACATGGCTATCACCAGCCAGGAACTCAACGACCTTCTTGGTGTTCTCGACATGACGGTCAACGCGCAGCGACAGAGTCTCGGTGCCCTGGAGCAGGATCCAAGCGTTGAACGGGCTGATGCAGGCGCCCTCGTCACGCAGCAGGATGGCGCGGACATAGGTTGCGAAGGCGGCGGGACCGGCAGCCTCGGCAAACGAGACGCCATGGTAGGAGGGGTTGGGCTCGGCGATCTGCTCATACTTGCCGCTCGCCTTCCAATCGAAGTTACCGCCGTCGACGATCACACCGCCCAGCGAGGTGCCGTGGCCGCCGATGAACTTGGTTGCGGAGTGGACGACGATGTTGGCACCATGCTCCAGCGGGCGGAACAGATACGGGGTGCCGAAAGTGTTGTCGACGACAACCGGCAGACCGTGCTTCTTGGCGATCTCGGAGATGGCGTCGATGTTGGGGATGTCGGAGTTGGGGTTGCCGAGCGTCTCGAGATAGATGACCGTGGTGTTGTCCTTGATGGCGCCCTCGACCTCGTCCAGGTTATGAGCGTCGACAAACGTGGTCTCGACGCCAAACTGGGAGAGCGTATGCTCCAGCAGGTTGTAGGAGCCACCGTAGATGGTCTTCTGGGCAACCACATGGTCACCGGCCTGAGCAAGAGCCTGCAGGGTATAGGTGATGGCAGCAGCACCGGAGGCGACGGCGAGACCTGCCACGCCACCCTCGAGTGCGGCGATACGGTCCTCGAAGACGCCCTGGGTGGAGTTGGTCAGACGGCCGTAGATGTTACCAGCATCGTCAAGACCAAAGCGGTCGGCGGCGTGCTGGGAGTTGCGGAACACATAGCTCGTGGTCTGGTAGATAGGCACGGCGCGGGAGTCGGATGCGGGATCGGCGCTCTCCTGGCCAACGTGAAGCTGCAGGGTATCGAAACCAAAGGTGTGCTCGGGGTTGTTGATGAACTGGCTCATGATGATCTCCTTGATCGAACAAAAGTAAACAAATTAGAGAGAAGTAAGTCGCTGTCTCCTGATCACGCCAACGGGCGCAAACAGGAGCCCGGCATTCGTCTTGGTAAGCATTTCATATGCGGGCCTCCTTTCGCATCCCGGTTCCGTGGTCGGTTTAATTACCTACCGCCTTTGTGTGTTTTGAATAGTACGAGCATTGTTTCGCTCGGTCAATCACTTAAAAGCGCTAACCTGTTATCGGTTTTGTAGATAACGCTCGAAAGGACGGCGCCGATGACCCTCCAGCAGCTTCGTTTTCTGATCGCCGTGGCAGAGTCCGGCTCAATCAACGCCGCAGCTCAGCGCCTCTATACCGCTCAGTCCAACATCTCAAACGCCGTCAAAAGCCTGGAGCAGGAACTCCACCTGGAGATCTTCACGCGCTCCAGCCGCGGCGTCACGCTCACCAACGACGGCACCGAGCTTTTGGGCTATGCGCGCCAGGTCGTAGAGCAGGCCGATATGCTCGAGGCCCGCTACGAGGACGGCGGCACCCCGCAAGCCCGCCTCGCCATTTCCGCCCAGCACTACGCCTTTTCGGTCGAGGCCTTTGTCAACGTGGTCGAGCGCTGCCGCGACAGCAAGTTCGAGTTCATCATGCGCGAGACCACCACGTCGCAGATCATCGATGACGTCCGCGCGTTTCGCAGCGACATCGGCATCCTGTATCTGGACGACTTTAATGCCCGCGTTCTGCAGAAGGCTTTTGCCGATGCGCGTGCGAGCTTCCATCCCCTATTCGACGCGACGGTCCACGTCTTCGTTAGCGAGCGCCACCCGCTTGCCCGCCGCCCGCAGCTGTCCCTTGCCGACCTCACACCCTATACGCGCTACAGCTTTGAGCAGGGAACCTCAAACTCCTTCTATTACGCCGAGGAACCTTTTAGCTATATCCCTTGCGACCGCAACATACGAATCTCGGACCGCGGAACACTTACTAACTTACTTATCACGTCGAACGGTTACACCCTGTCGACCGGTGTCCTCTCCAATGAAATGCAATGGGGTATGGCATCGATCCCGTTAGCAGACGCCCCAACGATGCACGTAGGCTATATCATGCACGACGAGCGCAAGCCCTCTCCCCTCTTGCAGCAATACCTCGACGAGCTCAACCGCATCATCCATGCCAACTAACTGTCGGAAGACGGGGTAGAAATCGTAGATTGCTAGCCCCCGGCGGACATGGCGCTACAATGGTCACTCACACGAAACGTACCCAACGAAAGGAACCATGTGAAGGTCATCATCTATACCGACGGCTCGGCCCGATCAAATCCGGGACGCGGCGGCTACGGCGCCGTGCTCAAATACACCAACCCCGCCGGCAAGACCTTCACCTCCGAGCTTTCGCGCGGCTACGCCAAGACCACCAACAACCGCATGGAGCTCATGGCGGTCATCGTGGCGCTCGAGGCGCTCAACCGCCCCTGCGAGGTCGAGGTCCATTCCGATTCGCAGTACGTCGTCAACGCTTTCAATAAACACTGGATCGACGGCTGGAAAAAACGCGGCTGGAAGACCGCCAACAAGCAGCCTGTCAAGAACCGCGACTTGTGGGAGCGCCTGCTCACCGCAAAGAGCAAGCACAAAGTGGAGTTCATCTGGGTTAAGGGCCACGCCGGCCATGAGCTCAACGAGCGCTGCGACGAGCTTGCCACCACGGCGGCCGACGGCAGCAACCTCGATATCGACACCGGCTTTAACGAGAGCGACCTGTAATAGCGTTTTCGAGCAGCTTTATATCCCCACGCGCTACACTCATCCTGTAGACCAAACAACGCAAGGGGGACGTATGCTGCGCATCGCGACCATCGGCACATCCATGATCACCGACGACTTTATCCAAGTCGTCAACGCCAACGACCAAGCCGCGTTTGTGGGCACGCTTTCGCGCGACGCCAATCGCGGTACTGCCTTTACCGCCGAACACGGCGGCGAGCGTAACTTCACCGCACTTGACGAGCTTGCGTCCGCCGTCGACGTCGACGCCGTCTATATCGGCAGCCCTAACGCACTTCACTACGAGCAGGCCCTTGCCTGCATCGCCGGTGGCAAGCACGTCATCGTCGAGAAACCCTTCTGCGCCACCGAAGCGCAGGCGCTGGAAGTCTTCCGCGCTGCCGAGGCAGCAGGTGTCGTGGCCCTCGAGGCCATGCGTCCCCTCCACGATCCCGCCTTCCACGCCATCGAGGACGCCCTGGGCGAGATCGCCCCCATCCGCCGCGCCTCATTGCGCTTTGGCAGGTATTCCTCGCGCTACAACGAGATTCTCGCGGGACGCGCCACCAATATCTTCGACTGCAATATGGCATCGGGTTCCCTCATGGACATTGGCGTCTACGCCGTCGAGCCCATGGTCGAGATTTTCGGCATGCCTTCCGGCCTTACGAGCATGACTACTCTGCTCGACCCCACCACGCGACAGCTCACGCACGGCCCCATCGACGGCTGCGGTTCCATCCTCGCCAGCTATGGCGGAGGCCGCATCTCCGTCGAGCTCGCGCACTCCAAAATTACGAATGACCTGCTGCCCTCGCAGATCGAAGGCGAGCGTGGCACTATCCAGATCGACCATCTGTCCACGCCCCGCAACGTCCGCATCGACTATCGCGGCGATGTCGTACGCGGCTCGGCGACCGAGGCACCGCGCGAACAGGGCGACAACGGCCGCGTGCTCGACCTACCCAAATCGAGCAACACTATGGAATACGAACTCACAGACTTTATCACCGCCATCGGCGGCATCGATAACGTTAAGGAAGAGATTTGGGAGACCCCGGCAGGACGCCACGAGCTTGGCCACTACCGCGATGTCACGCTCGTCTCACTGCGCATCATGGATGCCGTGCGCCAGCAGGCCGGCATTACCTTCCCGGCCGACGCAGACAAGCAGGCATAGCGATGGGCCTCTTCGATACGTTCTTCTCCAGCGTCACCGGCGGCAGTCGAGAGCCTCAAAAACCATCAAACGTCGAGCTCGAGCTGCGCCGCAGGCTTACCGTGCTCGCAAGCGACGAGGCCACTCAAGACACTCCCCTGCGCTATTTCCTGCACTGGACGGGGCAAGTCCAAGGCGTTGGTTTTCGCTTTACCAACACCAACCTCGCGCAGGCACGCGCACTCACTGGCTGGGTGCGTAACATGGAAGACGGCTCAGTCGAGATGGAGATACAGGGAGCTCCGGCAAACATCCTATCTCATCTCGAGGCGCTTCATGCCTCCTACGAGCGCATGGGAACGCGTTTTCGCCTCGTAGACGCCCAGGCCCGAGCCCCACTTGCCAATGAAGACGGTTTCAGTCCTCATTATTAGTATTGTGTGCTAAATACGGTATCATTTACCTACGACCGTTGATAGAAAAGAGGCGAGGCGCATGGCGGTGCAAAGAAGGAATACCAAGCAGCGAAAGCTGGTTCTTGACGCCGTGCGCCAAAGCTATAACCATCCCACCGCCGACGAAATCTACAACGTCGTGCGCGCGCAGGATGACAAAATCAGCCGCGGTACGGTCTACCGCAACCTCAATCTCTTGGCCGACGCCGGCGAGATCCTCTCCATCAAGACGCCGGGCGGCAGCCGCTTCGATCGCACGATCGAGCCGCATGCACATATCATCTGCACCTCGTGCAGCCGCGTCATCGACGTACCGCTCCCCTTCGATGCCCAGCTCGACGCCAAGGCGTCCGAGCAAATCGGCTGGCACGTCACGTCGCACTACACCATCTTCGAGGGTCTCTGCCCCGACTGCCGGTAGATGTTTGGGGCATGCCTACTCGGCAAGCAGGCGACGCAGTTCTTCTTCGACCGTGTGCGCATAGCGGACGCGGTCGTTGATGCCATGCATAGAGGGATTGCAGCTCTCCATTAGATAAGGATGGCCCACTACGTTGAGCATGTCGCGGTCGTTTTCGTTATCGCCAAACGCCATCATCTCATCGGGCGAAATACCCAGGGCGCGACCGTAATCGGCAAGCGCGGAACCCTTGCCCGAACCAAAACCGATAAAGTCCGTCCATTCGGTTCCCGATGTCATCACGTCAACACGGTCGCTAAAGAGGCGCTCAAAATACTCCAGGGCCGCCGGCTGATCCACCTCGGGTGCCTGGAAGGCAATCTTAATGACGTCCTCGTCGATGTCCTCGGGGCGGTCGACAACCGCCACATCGCAGTGGACCTCATAGCGCAAATGATCGACGAACGCATCGTTGCCGCTCATGGTGTAGAGGTGTCCCTCACACGAAAGGGTCACGTCAGCATGGGGATATGCAACCACGGCATTCGCGATATCCATAGCAAGGCTACGCTCCATGGAACGTTTGACAACGGCACGTCCCTCGCTCATCACCAGGGATCCGTTTTCGCATACATAGGCGAGCTCATCGGCCACCGGGGCAAACAGATAGCGCAAGCTCGCATATTGACGGCCGCTCGCCGGCATAAACACGATACCGCGACGATGCAGCTCATCGATGAGCTCAAAGGCCTCGGAACGCGGCTCGCGCTCCCCCGGATGCAGCAACGTGCCGTCCAAATCGCATGCAATCAGCTTGATTCCTTCAAGACCCATATGTTCCCCCACAGCATCTCATCAACAGAAAGGCGGACTTTGAATAGTTGTCTCTCAAAGTCCGCCTTACTTATACGCACGTTAACCGCGCGCCTTCTTTACGATCGTAAAGTCTGGAGCCATACTCACAACGGCATCCGCCGCACTCGACGCAAAGCGCCGGTCCGAATCGAGTTCACGGGTAACCGTCGAGAGCCGAACGCCCTCGACGCCCCGGAGCATGCGGCCCAAAACAGGCTGCACCGGCGTATACATACGCACGGTATACTCGTCCGAATCGCCTCGAAAAAGCGGCGCATGCATATTGCCGATCTCCCAGCACACATGCGCGAGCGCAATCGGGTCCATGCGGTCAACTTCGACCAAATAAACCTCGGCGCTGCGCAGGCGCACGACAACCGCCACGGGCACCACGCCCGAACGGTCGACGGCGAGCACTTCGCCGTCGACAAAACGACCGCCGTCGGCAGTATCCAGCCGAACATCGACCGTGCGCCCCAGCTCCGTCACGCCCACAAACGCGCATACATCAGCCTGGTCCCAATCGAGCAGTAGCTCGTCAACTTCAAAGACGCCGCCCAGCTTCCGGCGAAGCAGAAGTTCATAGGACGGATCGTTGAGATTTCCCAAGCATGTCGTCGAAACCAAGCGCTCAGGCATGCTCTAACCCTCGACCTCGACGAGCTCGATATCAAAGTTGAGGTCTTTGCCGGCAAGCTCGTGGTTGGCATCGAGCGTCACGGCCTCGGGCGTCACGTCAATGACGACGGCGGGGACAGGCATGCCGCTCGGCGTGGACAGGAAGAGCTTCATGCCCTTCTCGATCTGCTCGATGTTGGGAACCTGCTCGGCCGGGAAGGTAATAACCATCTCGGGATTGTGCTCGCCGTAGGCATCGGCAGCAGGAATGTGCACGGTCTTCTTCTCGCCCACCTGCATGTCGACAACAGCGGCGTCGAAGCCCTTGATCATCTGACCGGCGCCGCAGGTGAACTCCAGCGGCTCGCCGCGATCGTAGGAGCTATCGAACTGCGTGCCGTCATCGAGCGTGCCGCGATAATGGGTCTTAACCTTCTTGCCCTGGTTGGACATGGTAACCTCCGTGATAAGGGCGGCGCACAACGCGGGCCGCCGTGAACATATGGCGCTAACTATACCCTAGTCATACAATTCAAGGACAGTTTGCAAAGAAACGCTGCAACCGGAGGAACCATGGCATATCCCGTATTTGACCTACACTGCGACACCGCCGACCGTATCGGCTGGGCCACGCTCGATCTCGACCTGCGCTTTACCGCCGGCACCGACGGTTATTTCCCCGGCGACGAAACGCATCCGCAAGATTTCGACCTCATCGAGGGTAACGCCTGTGCCATCTCGCTCGCAAAGATCGGCAACACGCCGTGGGCACAGTGCTTCGCCACGTTTGTCCCCGACGAGATTCCCACCGCCCACGCCGCGCGCTTCCAGGCGCAGATCATGGCGCATATGAGCGGCCAGGCAATGCTCAACCACGACCGTATGGTCAACGTGCGCAGCGCCGCAGACATTCGCCCCGCGCTCAAGGACGGCAAGGTCGCTTGCATCCACACCATCGAAAACGCCACGTTCTTTGCCGAGGACCCCGCGCTGATCGAAGTGCTCAAGAGCTTGGGCGTGCTTATGTCGTCACTCAGCTGGAATGCGCAGGGGCCGCTCGCGAGCGGCCACGACACCCACGCCGGCCTCACCGCCGCCGGCATCGAGGCACTTACGCAGATGGAGCACGCCGGCATGGTACTCGACGTCTCCCACCTCAACGATGAGTGCTTTGACGAGGTTGTCGCCCACGCCACGCGCCCCTTCGTCGCCAGCCACTCCAACTCCCACACCGTCTGCGGCGTCAAGCGCAACCTCACCGACGACCAGTTCCGCACCATTCGCGACATGGGCGGTATCGTCGGCCTCAACTACTGCAGCGAGTTCCTTTCCAACGACGCAACCGACAAGACCGCCGCAGACGTCACCTTCGACCAGCTAGCGGCACATATCGAGCACTGGCTCGACCTGGGCGGCGAGGACGTCATCGCGCTCGGCGGCGACTGGGACGGTGCCACGGTGCCCGCCTTCCTCTCCGATGCCAGCAAGATGCCCGAGTTCCAGAACATGCTCTCCAAGCACTTTGGCAAGACCGTGATGCAAAAGCTCTGCAGCGACAACGCGCTTGCCTTCTTTGAGCGTTATTAATTTCACATCCCTTGAGCGGGCCGACATGCCGAACGGTCGACATGCCGGCCCGTCCCCAATCTGAAGGACCGCTTTTGACGCAGCAGTTTACGATTTCCGTATCCCGACCGGATGGGACGCCCATCCCCGTCGTCGTTACCAAAAAGCGCGTCAAGAACTTCAACCTACGCGTCACATCGAGCGGCGAGGTCCACGCCAGCGCACCGCTCGGCGCCAGCCGCGAACGTATCGAGGCATTCGTTCAACGTAACAGTGCCTGGATTGTCAACCGACTTGCCCAGCGCGAGCAACGTCAGACGACGGCACAGGAGTCGCTCAGTCCCCACTCGATCATTGCACTTTGGGGCAAGCCCATCACGGTACAGGATGCACTCGATCATAACTTTGCATCACCCGCACCGCGGCCCAAGCAGGCTACCTTCGCAAGTTTTATGGGTACCGACGAGCCAGACGAACATCCGCAGGCCAAGTGGAACGCGACCCTCGACGGCTTAACGCCCAGTGAGATCCAAGCCCATATTGACCAGCTCTATACGTCCGAGGTCACATCGGCACTGCGCGATATGGTGCACGCATACGAAATCGCAATGGGTGTCGACGTTTCCCGCGTTTCCGTGCGCAGCATGAAAACGCGCTGGGGCTCGTGCACGCCCAAAGCCGGCGCCATTCGCATCGCACGAGAACTTGCCGCCTACCCCGTCGAGTGCCTTGACATGGTTGTCGCCCACGAGCTCGTCCACCTGCTCGAGCCGAGCCACAATCATCGGTTTCACGCGCTGCTCGACACGTACTGCCCCAACAACAGGGCCCTGTCGCAGCGACTCAAAAAACCGCCCGCCAACGAGCTCTAGAGTCGGTTAGCGCACGCGCTCGATCTCGACACCGCAGCTTGCCAGGGGAAGGCCGACGGGCGCCCAAGGCTTATCGAGCTTAACGTGCACGCCAAGCAGCAGGGGGTAACGACGTAGCAGCATCGAGGCCACACCTTCGGCTGCAGCCTCGATGAGCTTAAACGTATGCTCTCGCAGATAGCAATCGACATCGTGGCACACCGAGCCATAGTCAATCGAGGCGTCCAGGTTATCGTGCTCCCCCGCTGCACGCAGGTCGGCATAGAGCACCAAGGACACGATGAACTTCTGGCCCAGCGCGTTCTCTTCGGGATACACGCCGTGGTTGGCAAAGACCTCGAGACCGTCGATAGTAATGCGGTCAGCATGGCGCAGATCGTCATAGCTCACGTGGGGAACCGCCGTTGCGGTGGATATTTCGCCCCTTCCACGGCGGGCGAGCTCGGCGCCTTCAGTCTTGGTTGCATTCTCGGGCAGTTTCTTGTTGCTCATCGCGATCGTCTCCTTCGTTTAGAACCCCGACCGCGTAAACTAACTACACGCGAATCGACAGGTTCTTTTTATCATCGCTCCAGTTGCAAGCATTGCGCGCGGGGCATGCAAAGCAGGCGCGCGACGCTTTGTCGGCTGCATAGAGCAGGCGCTCGAGCGGTTGGCTGTTCACGCGCAGCTTTCGATGGCCCAGAATGGCCGTCTTAATGGCTGCGGCATCGGCCGGCTCAAACGCTACGTCATCGGGCATACCGCCGAAAATCGCATCAGCGACGCGTTCGCTTGCAACATCATGGGATATACCCGATTCATACTGTTCATCTTTGCCGATATCGTGAAGAAGTGCCGTGGCGTAGATGACCTCGCGGTCAAATTCGAGCTGTTCCTCGAGATTCTTGATCCACATAATGCGAGCGACATCCAGC
Source organism: uncultured Collinsella sp. (assembly GCA_902488525.1). Classification (GTDB taxonomy): domain Bacteria; phylum Actinomycetota; class Coriobacteriia; order Coriobacteriales; family Coriobacteriaceae; genus Collinsella. Next base: position 37,700 of record CABTWP010000009.1, on the reverse strand, counting down.
AGGTGGTCAATACCGTGGCGGCAGAAGATGCGCCCCGATTCCAACTGTGCAATGTTGCCCAGGTGCCGCCGGAACAGACCGTTGGCACAGATGTAATCAATGCGAGGCATGGCACCAAAAGGCGCCAGGCCCGAAGCCATAAAGCCGCGACGCGGCGTTCCCTCGTCAGTATTCGATGTAAAGTCGTTGACGACTCTCATAGTTAGCGTCCCAGCATCCTAAAGAATCGCTCCTCGAGCGCCGGATCGGCCTCAAAGACGCCGCGACGAGCGAGCGTCACGGTCTTGGTGCCAGGCTTTTGCACGCCGCGCATGGTCATGCACATATGCTCAGCTTCCATGAGCACAATCGCTCCCTGGGGAGCGAGATAATCCATGAGAGCGTCGGCAACCTGCGCACACAGCTGCTCCTGCAGCTGCAGACGGCGGGCATAAACCTCAACCGTGCGGGCGAGTTTGGAAAGCCCAGCCACCCGACCGTTAGGGATATAGCCAATGGCGGCCTTGCCATAAAACGGCAGCAGATGGTGCTCGCACAGCGAGTAGAACGTGATGTCGCGCTCGATAACCAAATCGTTCGAAGCGACGGCAAAGGTTTTGGACAGGTGCTCCTCGGCACTCTGGTCCATACCGCCGGCGATCTCACCATACATACGGGCAACGCGCGCCGGGGTCTCCAGCAGGCCCTCACGAGTTGGGTCCTCGCCTATGCCCTCAAGCAACAGCTTAATGGCGGCCTCGACTTTTTCCTGATCGACCATCTGGGCCTCACTTTTCCGATTTTGCGTTCGCGCTATGGTACCACGCCCTTTGGCATCGGCCACAAGCTACATAGTATGGGTCGAATAGACCGGATCGTCCCGCCAAAGCTCCACAGCGTCGCAAAGCGCAACGCCCTCGCGCACAGCACGGGCGCGCGTGGCGTTCATATCGATCACACGCTGGTTACTCGAGCCCCTAAAGCGCAATGAGATATCGTACAGATCCTGAACGAACGGGCCGTCCACCAACATGTCGAGGCAGGCCAGGATACGGTTCGTCACCTCGGTATGATGACGGCCACCCGGCATAAGCTCCTCGAGCACGTCGCCGGTAAAGCACCAAATGGTCTTGCCCGACCCCACGGGATAGGCCGCACGCACGCGTTCGATAAAGTCAACAAGCCCCACCTGATTCTCGGGCTCCATAGGCTCGCCGCCCAGAATCGTCAGGCCATCAATAAAGGGATGGTCGAGACTCTCGATAATCTTGTCCTCGACGGCACGGTCGAACGGCTCACCCGCAGCAAAGTCCCACGCGACAGAGTTAAAGCAGTTCTTGCACCCACGACGGCACCCGCTCACAAACAGAGAAGTACGAACGCCTTCCCCATCAGCAATGTCGAAATACTTAATGTTCGCGTAATTCATAGGTAACTCTCCCGGGAGGCCGGGACATATCATCCCGTCCTCAAACATTCTCGGCCTGCGGCCTGCGAAACTGCGGGCGGGACGATATGTCCCGGCCTCATGCAAAGGGTAACTCAATGAACGAAGCGAACATCGAGCATAGGGTTCGAGATCTAATAAAAACTGGGTTGCGGCTCAACCGCCATCGCAAGTAAATCGCAGCTGCAGCTCGAATTATCTCCGCTACGAACTTCGAGGAGTGAGCAGACCGCATGCCGCATCTCAGCTACGTCAACTTGGCTGAGCCGAGAGGGCCGCTTGGGCTTTTGCTCGATATAAGTTCCGCACGCAAAGAAGGCCACTTAATGTGGCCTTCGTCTTGCGCAGGACTGTCCGAAATAGCGAGCAAATGCCCAAGCGGCCCTCCCGGCTCAGCCCCGGAGCGGTATTAGAGATGCAGCACGCGGTCGCGGATCTCCTCGGTTCGGCCCTGGTTCCAGAATTGAGTACCGATGTAGCCGCACGTACGACGGGCGACGTTCATCTTCTCCTGATCGCGGTTGCCGCAGTTGGGGCACTCCCACACCAGCTTGCCGTCATCCTCGACAATCTTGATCTCACCGTCGTAGCCGCACACCTGGCAGTAGTCGCTCTTGGTGTTGAGCTCGGCGTACATGATGTTGTCGTAGATGTACTGCATCACGCGAATGACAGCCTTGAGGTTGTCCTGCATGTTGGGAACCTCGACGTAGGAGATGGCACCGCCCGGCGAAAGCTGCTGGAACATGCCCTCAAACTTAAGCTTATCGAATGCGTCGATCTCCTCGGACACGTGGACGTGGTAGCTGTTGGTGATGTAGCCCTTGTCCGTCACGCCCGGAATGATGCCAAAACGACGCTGCAGGCACTTGGCGAACTTGTAGGTCGTCGACTCCAACGGCGTGCCGTACAGCGAGAAATCGATGTCGCTCGCAGCCTTCCACTCGGCGCACTTGTCGTTCATGCGCTGCATGACGGCCATGGCAAAGGGCGTGCCTTCCTTCTCGGTGTGACTGTGGCCCGTCATGTACTTGACGCACTCATACAGGCCGGCATAACCCAGACTAATGGTGGAGTAACCGCCCACGAGCAGCTTGTCGATCGTCTCGCCCTTCTTCAGACGGGCGAGGGCACCGTACTGCCAAAGAATCGGTGCGGCGTCAGAAAGCGTACCCATCAGACGCTCATGACGGCACAGCAAGGCGCGGTGGCACAGCTCAAGGCGCTCGTCGAAGATCTTCCAGAACTTGTCCATGTCCTGGTGCGAGCTCAGCGCGACATCAGGCAGGTTAATGGTCACAACGCCCTGGTTAAAGCGGCCATAGTACTTAGGCTTGGTCGGGTCATAGTTCAGCGCGTTGGCGACATTGTTAAAGCCGTTGCCCGAACGGTCGGGCGTCAGGAAACTACGGCAACCCATGCAGGTGTAGCAATCGCCATTGCCGGCGGTCTCGCCCTTCGACAGCTTCAGCTCGCGCATCTTCTTCTCGGAGATGTAGTCGGGCACCATGCGCTTGGCGGTGCACTTCGCAGCCAGCTGAGTCAGGTAGAAGTACGGGGAATCCTCGTAAACGTTATCGTCCTCGAGCACATAGATAAGCTTGGGGAACGCCGGGGTGATCCACACGCCGGCCTCGTTCTTAACGCCCTCATAGCGCTGACGGAGCGTCTCCTCCACGATCATGGCAAGGTCATGCTTCTCCTGGGGCGTACGGGCCTCATTGAGATACATAAAGACCGTCACGAACGGCGCCTGGCCGTTGGTAGTCATAAGGGTCACGACCTGATACTGAATCGTCTGAACGCCGCGACGGATCTCGTCACGCAGACGGTCCTCAACAACCTCGCGGACCTTTTCGGGAGATGCGGAAACGCCGAGCTCCTCAAGCTCGCGAGCGACCTCGCCGCGAATCTTTTGACGGCTCACTTCAACGAACGGGGCGAGATGGGTCAGCGAAATAGACTGGCCGCCGTACTGGGAGGAAGCAACCTGGGCGATGATCTGCGTCGCGATGTTGCAGGCGGTCGAGAAGCTGTGCGGCTTCTCGATCAGCGTGCCCGAGATAACCGTGCCGTTCTGGAGCATGTCCTCCAGGTTCACCAGATCGCAGTTGTGCATGTGCTGGGCAAAGTAATCCGAATCGTGGAAATGGATCAGGCCCTCATTATGGGCATCCACAATCTCCTGGGGCAGCAGCACGCGCTGGGTCAGGTCCTTGGAAATCTCGCCGGCCATATAATCGCGCTGAACGGAGTTGACAGTCGGGTTCTTGTTGGAGTTCTCCTGCTTGACCTCTTCGTTATTGCACTCGATGAGCGACAGGATCTTGTCATCGGTCGTGTTCTTCTGGCGCTTCAGGCTCTGAACATAGCGATAGATGATGTAGTGGCGGGCAACCTCGTAGCAGTCGAGACGCATGATCTCGTCCTCGACCAAATCCTGAATCTCCTCGACCGAAACAGTGTGGCCCGCGTTCTCGCATGCCTCGGCGACGTTTTGTGCCGCGTAAACCACCTGGCGGTCGGTAAGACGAGAGCTCTCCTCGACCTCCAAGTTTGCGGCACGGATGGCATTGACGATCTTATCGATGTCAAAGACAACCTCGGTGCCGCTGCGCTTGATGATCTTCATCCTCTTGCCTCTTTCGCGTCGTAGTCTCATTGCGCTTCAGAGCCAAACGATGCCCGGCAGGGCGTGCCCCTGTCTTGCGGCGCCGTCGCGCAATCTGTGTTCTCGATAACCATAGTCCCTCATGCGGACAATCCTCGCAGCCAATCAAGGGGCTCAAAGATCTATCCAAATGGGGCGAATAAGGTTCTCGTTCTCTGTCCGCCATCTATCATACGACAAAGAGGCATCTATATCCTGTATTCTTTTTTTAGGTCAAACACAACATATAGTGTTTCAGCAGGTCAAAGCAATTAGTCATTTTGCAGACGCATTAAAAATGAGGGGTTCTTGGGAAGTCGGTAAAACGTTACCAACACGGCTACCTGCATGGCAGTTATAAAACCCCCTTAGCCAAGCCGCTGACAAATCCTACCAAAACCAAGCCGCTCACGCCAAAAGAATCCAAAAGATTATGCTTGACCAACATGTTGCGGTCACGGTCGGCCAGGACGTATGCAATCTGCCGGCACCTCTACGGGGACCTTGGATCAATATTTGGTGGCATATTTGACGGCGTGCTTGGTAGCAAAACAAAACAGCCCAGAGGACATAGCCTCTGAGCTGCGAACATTTGGTGGGCGTTAGAAGATTTGAACTTCTGACCTCTTCCGTGTCAGGGAAGCGCTCTCCCCCTGAGCTAAACGCCCGATCAAGGGTGCGCAAGCGCGCAAGGGATAATATAACGGAGCCTGAACTCGGTGGCAAGAACATTTTTAAAAATCGCTTACATTGTGGAATTCGGGGGCTTTGTCGCATCCATTTCAAAAGAGCCTGCTGCCGCGATTTGGCTGTCGCATAATGCAAGGCCATTGCGGTATCGAGCTATGGAAAGACGCCTGCGGAATTGTCCTACCGATAAGCGGACAAGCCTCCAGCTGGTGACTTCGCCGTGGTAAGGTAAGCCGAATTGTTTCCAGGCTGTTTCGGGGGAGTGGAATGAGCAAAGAGTGTGTCGAGCAGGTCGAAGGCGCAGGGGCTTCGGTGCCGATGACCGATATATCGAACATTGATGTGCCCGAGGGCACCGACGAGCTCAGCCGCAACACCCGTCGCGCATGGCGCGACCGCCTGAACAGCGCTTCGACGCGCAAGATGATCACGGGCGTCTTGGCTACGCTGGTGGGCGGTTCGTTTTGGGGCTTCTCGGGCACCAGCGCGAGTTTTTTGTTCGATACCTACCATGTCGATACGTTGTGGCTTATGAGCATACGGCAGATTCTCGCCGGTCTACTCTTTATGGCCGTGGTTGTTACGCGCGACCGCGAGCGCCTGATTAAGCTCTGGACCACACCCGCCGATCGCAAGCAGCTGCTGCTCTTTACCGCCTTTGGCCTGCTGTTCAACCAGTTTTGCTATCTTTCGGCCGTGCGCCTGACGAACGCCGGAACCGCGACGGTGCTCCAGTGCCTGCAGCTCGTTATCATCATGGGCTACGCCTGCGTGACCGATCGCCGTATGCCGCGTACTCGCGAAGTCATCGGCATTGGCCTGGCTCTGGGTGGAACCTTTTTAATCGCCACCGGCGGCGACCCCACCAGCCTGAATATCTCGCCGCTTGGCCTGGCAGCAGGTCTTATGTGTGCGGTCAGCGCCGCGTGTATGGCGGTGATTCCCGCCAAGATCCTGCCCGAATACGGCAGCCCCATCGTCACGGGCTCGGCAATGCTCACGGCGGGCGTGGTCTCGTGCGTCTTCGTGCAGCCCTGGGCGCATATGCCGGCGCTCGACGCTGCCGGCATCGAGGCGCTCGCGGTGTTCGTGGTTATCGGCTCGTTTTTTGCGTACATGCTTTATATGCAGGGCGTTAAGGACATCGGCTCGGTGCGCGCGAGCCTCATCGGAACTGTGGAGCCCGTCTCGGCGACCATCACCAGCGCCGTTATGCTGGGGACGGTGTTTTTGCCGACCGACCTTATCGGCTTTGTCATGATCATCGTGATGATGTTCCTCACGGTGTAGCTGGCGCCGCCGCCAAGACAGAAAAGGTGTTGTGCCGCATTTCCGCCAATTGATGTCCGTGTCTGGAGTTTAGCTGTCGATGCTCAAAATGCCATAAACTAGTAACGTTATGGACTTTTTCATTGCGACTCAATTGCGAGGATTTCTTTATGGCTGGTAATCACTTTAAGGGCAGCGATAGCGGCCGCCCTGCAGTTCCGCCGCGTCCGAACGGGGCTGGTAAGGCCGGCACGCCGGGCGGCGCTGGACAGGGCGGTTCCGGTAAGCGCGTGTCCCCGGGCGAGACGGCGATGTTTACCGCTCTGTACGAGCAGTCTCAAAAGGCAAAAAAGACCGGCCGTGCAAGAGGGAATGTCTTTGCGGACGGTGCAACCTCCACGTCGCAGCCGAGCGGCGCTCCTTCGGTACCCGCGAACAACGCGGGTGCTGCCAACGCCGCGAATGGCGCCGGCAACGTTAATGCCGGCAAGGCCGACAACAATACTCCCTCTGCCGGTGGCGCGGGGCTTACGGGTAACCTCGGCACGATTTACACCGGCGCCTCCGAGACTGGTACGTTCGCCCGCCTGGATGATAGCGGTGCCGAGTTTGCGGGCTCGGGTTCCAAGGAAGATTATTACGATTTTGGCTTGAACTACGGTAGCGACGCTTCGTCGAGTTCGACCTCTGACGGTCTGGTCCGTCATCGCCATCGCAAGGGCGAGCGCAAAAAGCGTCACACCGGCGCCATTATTGCCGCTGTAGTCGCGGTGCTTCTCGTTGCGCTTGGCGCAAGCGGCTTTATGCTGCTTAACTCGGCAAAGACCGTAAAGAGCGAAGCGAAGGAGGCTGTCGAGATCGTCGGTGGCCTTAAGGACAAGGTCACGTCGGGCGATTTTTCGACGCTGCCTGACGACGCGAAGAAGATCGATGAGCTCTGTAACAGCATGAAGGCGAAGACCTCGAGCCCGCTGTGGGCGGCGGCTTCGTTTATCCCGGTGTATGGCAGCGATATCAATGCGGCCCGCACCATGATTGACGCCCTGTCCGATGTCTCGAGCAATGCGCTGGTTCCCATGGCCGACAACCTCTCGCAGGCTACGCCCGGCAAGCTGTTCCAGGACGGCATGATTAACGTGTCCGCGCTACAGGCGGTCGCCGATTCGCTTTCCAATAGCTCGAAGGTGTTCAAGAGCGCCAACGAGAAGGTCCAGGGCATTGGCGATACTCATATTTCCCAGGTGACCGAGCTGGTCGATAAGGCCAAGGACGGCTTTGCCACCCTCAACGGCGCGGTTGACGCGGCGGAGAAGGTCGCCCCCGTCCTTCCCCAGATGCTCGGCGCCAACGGCCAGACGCGTCATTATCTTGTGCTCGCGATGAGCAATGTCGAGATCCGCGCCTGCGGCGGTTTCCCCGGTTCTCGCGGCGTGATGTCGGTGACTGACGGTAAGCTCGAACTGGGCGATTTTGTCAAAGTCGACATGATGAAAGAGCCTTTGAGCCCGCTTCCCATCACCGATGAAGAGGCAAACTTATTCACGACCGGATGGGGCCTGACCGGATTCAACACGCTCGGATACACGATGGGCGACGTTACGATGACGCCTGATTATCCGCGTGCGGCTCAGCTTGCCAGCGATATGCAGAAGGCCATTGTCGGAGATGACATCGACGGCGTATTTGCAGTCGATCCGGTATTTTTGCAGTATATGCTCGGCGTTGTAGGCGGCACACAGCTTCCTGACGGCACCGTCGTTGATGGAAGCAACGCTGCGAAGGTGCTGCTGCACGATATTTATTGGAATTACCCGGTAGAGGAACAGGACGCCATTTTTGCGGCGGTTGCCGGATCAGCTTTTAACAAGATCGTGGACGAACTGGGCTCCAGCGATATTACTAAGATTGCTGCCGCCATCGAAAAGGGCGCTTCCGAGGGTCGCATCCTCATGTATTCGAGAAACGATGACGAGGAAAAGGCCGCGAAGGCTCTTGGAATATCGGGCGCCCTCCAAACCGATACGTCGGAGGCTCCGATCTTGGGCGTCTATGTGAACAACTACAGCTATTCAAAGATGGATTGGTTCCTCGATAAGCGAGTCACCATCGATTCTTCGGTTGAAAATGCCGATGGCTCGACGACGTATCGAGTGACCACCTCGCTCAAGAACACGATGACCCCCCAGGAGAAGGCCGAGATGCCTGGTTATTTCCAGGGCCATAACGGCATTAGCCAGGATATTGATGATGAGGTGCTGAGGCTTTATCTCTATGCTCCTGCGGGAGGCAGCATTTCGGACATTAAGACTTCGGGCTCCGGTTCTATCGAGATGAACGAAGCGACGCACGATGGCTTGAAGGTTGCATGGGGCGGTGTCCACATGCTTCTTGGACAAGACATAAAGGTCGAGTACACGGTCACGACTTCGAAGGACTCTGGGCACAAAGAGCTTAAGGTTCGTACCACGCCAACCGCTCAAACGTTCGAATAGGATAAGTAAGATATGAAGTACTTTGGCACCGACGGCTTTCGCGGTGAGGCCAACGTTGGGCTGACGGTAGAGCACGCTTATAAGATTGGCCGTTTTGTGGGCTGGTATTACGGCGCCAACCGCAGTGCTAAGGCGCGCGTCATCGTGGGCAAGGACACACGTCGCTCGAGTTATATGTTTGAGGCGGCGCTGGTGAGCGGCCTGGTCGCGAGCGGTGCGGACGCCTATATGCTGCACGTGATCCCCACGCCAGGCGTAGCGCATCAGACTGTGGAAGGCTGCTTCGATTGCGGCATCATGATCAGCGCGAGCCACAACCCGTTTTGCGATAACGGCATTAAGCTCGTCAACAGCGACGGCTTTAAGATGGACGAGGACGTGCTGGAGCTCATCGAGGACTACATCGATGGCAAGAGCGAGGTGCCGCTGGCCACGGGCAACCACATCGGCGCCACGGTGGACTACATGCAGGGTCGCAACCGCTACATTGCTTCGCTCATTGCAAGTGCGAACTTTTCGCTGCAGGGCGTCAAGATCGGTATCGACTGCGCCAACGGCTCGGCTTCCTCGGTGGCCAAGCCGGTGTTTGACGCGCTCGGTGCCGACGTGCGCGTGATCAATGCCGCGCCCGATGGCTTTAACATCAACGTCGACTGCGGCTCCACGCATATGGAGCGCCTGCAGCGCCATGTGGTGGAGCAGGGCCTGGACGTGGGTTTTGCCTACGATGGCGATGCCGACCGCTGCCTGCCCGTGGATGAGCGCGGTCGCGTGGTAGACGGCGACCAGATCCTGTACGTGTGCGGCGTGTATCTGAACAAGCACGGGCGCCTCTCGGGCGGTACCGTGGTGCCGACGATCGCCAGCAACTTTGGCCTTGTCAAGTCGCTGGAGCTTGCCGGTCTGAGCGCCGTGACCAGCGGCGTGGGCGACCGTCACGTGTATGCCAAGATGCGCGAGGGCGGCTACAGCCTGGGCGGTGAGCAGACGGGCCATACGATCTTTGGCGATATCGAGCGCACGGGCGACGGCATTATGACCTCGCTGCGCGTGATGGAAGTGATTCGTGCCGAGCGCGAGACGCTCTCGCAGCTCACGGCTCCGTGCAAGCTGCTGCCGCAGGCGCAGGTGGCCGTGCACGTGGCGGACAAGGACGCCGCGCTCGAGAACATGAGCGTGCAGAACGCCATCGCCGAGGCCGAGGCTGCGCTGGCAGGCGAGGGCCGCGTGCTCGTGCGCAAGAGCGGAACCGAGTCGGTGATTCGCGTTTTGGCCGAAGCCCCCGACCAAGCCGCCGCCGACGCCGCCATGAAGCGCATCGCCGCCGCGCTGGAAGCTCTGTAAGGTAGTCATTGGGGACGTTCTTAAACGACTAGGTGAAAAAAGGGGACGCTGCGGATTGGTTCCGCGGCGTCCCCTTTGCGTTGGCGTGTCGGTTATGCCTTACAGCTCGTAGAGCGTGGTGAACTTGTCCTGCAGGTAGCTGCAGTAGTAGCGGGCATCGAACGCCATGCCGCACGCGCCCTTGATGAGCTCCGGCGCGTCCTTGGCGCGGCCCCACTGCCAAATGTGCTCGCCCAGCCAGGCGCGGACGGGTGTCAGGTCGCCGCTCGCACAGGCGCCGTTGAGGTCGACACCGTCGCGGCACATGGCCGGCACAAACATGGCGTCGTAGGCGCTGCCCAGCGCATAGGTGGGGAAGTAGCCAAACGAGCCGCCGCTCCAGTGCGTATCCTGTAGGCAGCCGTGCGTGTCGTCGGGAACGGGAATGCCCAGGTACTCATCCATGAAGCGGTTCCAAAGCGCGGGGATATCCTTGGCTGTGGCCTCGCCGGCAAACAGCATGCGCTCGATCTCGTAGCGCACCATAACGTGCAGCGGATAGGTGAGCTCGTCGGCCTCGGTGCGGATCAGCGAAGGCTGCGCGATGTTCACGGCGTGGTAGAGCGTGTCCTCGTCGACGTCGCCGTAGACCTCGGGTGCGTGGCGGCGCAGCACCTCGAGCAGCGGTCCCATAAAGGCGCGGCTGCGACCCACGGTGTTCTCGAAAAAGCGGCTCTGGCTCTCGTGGATGCCCATGGAGGTGCCGCCCTCAAGACAGGTGCGCGCATAGGCGGGATTGACGCCCAGCTCGTACATGGCGTGTCCCGCTTCGTGGATGATGCTGTAGACGTTGGAGATGCAATCGTCCTCGTAGATGTGTGTCGCGATGCGCGCGTCACCCACGGCAAAGCCCTCGCTAAACGGGTGCTCGGTAAAGGCAAGCGTGGTGTCGTTCAGGTTCAGGCCGACGAGCTTCATAAGGTCGAAGCTCATGGCACGCTGGGCAGCCTCGGGCACATGCGCGTGCAAAAAGTCGGCTGCGGGTTGCTGGCCGCGCTCACCGATGGCATGCACGAGCGGCACGACGGTGGCCTTGACCTCATCGCAAAACGCGTCGAAGCTCTCGGTGGAAAGGCCACGCTCGTACTGGTCGAGCCATACATCGTACGGGTCACGCTTGGGGTCCATGAGCTCAGCTTGATGCTTAAGCTGACCGACGATCTTGTCGACATAGGGCTCAAAGCTCGCCCAGTCGTTGGCTGCCTTGGCTTTGTGCCATACGGCATCGGCCTCGCAGGTGAGCCTGGTCCAGGCCTCGGCCTCCTCGGTGGGGATGGCGCCGGCCTCGCGCTGGTCGCGGCCGAGCACGCGGATCTCGTCGAGCAGCTGCGGGTCGTCGATCTTTCCGCCCACAACCGTCTCGTGCGCCAGCGAACGCACGAGCTCAACGGACTTCTCGCTGGTCAGGAGCTTATGATGCTCGCCGGCAAGCGTACCCATGGCATCGGCGCGGGCCACGGCACCGTTGGCGGGGGCGATGGTTGCGCCGTCAAACTCAGCGATCTTGAGCAGGTACTCGCGGGTCCACAGCTTTCCCTCGAGCTTACGGAACTTCTTGACGGCCTTTTCGGCCTTGATGCCCTTGGCGGCTTTTGCCACGGCGGCTTTGGCCTTCTTATCGAGCTTCTTTCCCATACCATATCCTTGATCTCGCAGGCCGCCCGTCGCACGCGGCGGCACGGCCAGTTTGCACAGCTACCTGCCTTGTACCCAGCGCGAACAAAACGGAACGCGGCGATGCGCGCGCAGAATGTGTTATCCTATAGCCCAATGCGTTGACGGAGAGGGTTTTGCCCGCCGCGTCGCCGGCAAGAGAGGGAAGGTCATGGGCTGCAAGCCTTCCTGCGGTGGCAAGGGCCAAGCGTTCACTCCCGAGCAGCGACCTCAACGGGCGCGCGGCCAGTGGCGGCGAAGCCCCAGTAGGGAAGCCGTGAGCCTCGCGACAAGGGGCGCAGAGTGGGCACGGCGGGCCAGACATCCGCCGGGTCAAACAAGGTGGTACCGCGGAATTCAACCGTCCTTGGGCAATGCACATGCCCGAGGCGGTTTTTTGTTACCGAACCGGGCCGCGTTTTCGCAACGTCAGACGGTGGCAGCCGCCTCGGCAAGCGGGGAGCGCGAGAGACGAAAGGGAAGACATGAGTCTGATTGATGATCTGGTCAAACTCGAGGAAGAGGCCAAGGAGCTCGTCGCAGGCGCCGACGACGCCGCAAAGCTCGAGGCCGCGCGCGTTGAGCTGCTCGGCCGCAAGGGCCGCATCACCGGCCTGATGCGCATGATGGGCAAGCTCGCCCCCGAGGATCGTCCCGTGATGGGCAAGCGCGCCAACGAGATGCGCCAGCTGATCGAGGGAATGCTCGACGAGCGCACCACCGAGATGAAGGCCGCCGCACTTAAGCACGCGCTCGAGCACGAGGCCGTCGATATCACGCTGCCGGGCATTCGCCCGCAGATCGGTCACCAGCACCTGATTAAGCAGATCATCGAGGAGGCCGAGGACATCTTCTGCGGCATCGGCTACACCGTCGAGTCCGGCCCCATGGTCGACACCTCCTACTACAACTTCACCGCGCTCAACGCGCCCATGGATCACCCGAGCCGCTCGGCCCGCGACACCTTCTACGTGGTCGACAACAACCCCGGCAGCGTCGCTCATCCCGAGGCACACGCCCACGGCGAGTCCGACGTGCTGCTGCGCACCCAGACCTCGGGCGTGCAGATCCACACTATGGAGTCGCAGAAGCCGCCCATCTACATGATCTGCCCGGGTACCGTCTACCGTCCCGACACGGCCGACGCCTGCCACCTGCCGCAGTTCAACCAGATCGAGGGCCTGGTCGTCGACGAGGGTATCACCTTTGGCGATCTTAAGGGCACGCTCGACTACTTTGTTAAGTGCATGTTTGGCGAGGACCGCAAGACGCGCTACCGTCCGCACTTCTTCCCCTTCACCGAGCCTAGCTGCGAGGTGGACGTGAGCTGCCACGTCTGCGGCGGCAAGGGCTGCAACTTCTGCAAGCACAGCGGCTGGATCGAGATCCTGGGCTGCGGCATGGTCGACCCCAACGTCCTGATCAACTGCGGCATCGACCCCGAGAAGTACACCGGCTTCGCCTTTGGTATTGGCGCCGAGCGCGTCGCGGCACTGCGCTACGACCTGCCCGACCTGCGCACGTTGATGACTGGTGACATGAGGTTCTTGAACCAGTTCTAGAACGCTTTCTTCTTAGTTGCAGTTTCCGGCTCAAAGCCGCATTTATGAAAGGAGACCAGTTAGATGCGCGTTTCTTACGACTGGCTCAAGACCATGATCGATATTCCGGAGGATCCCAAGACCCTTTCGGACGAATATATCCGTACCGGTACCGAGGTCGAGGCGATCGACACCGTGGGCGAGTCCTTCGACCACGTGGTGACTGCCAAGGTGCTCACCAAGACCCCGCATCCCGATAGCGACCACATGTATGTGTGCTCGGTCGACGTGGGCGACAAGAACCTCGACGCCGACGGCAACCCCGCTCCGCTGCAGATCGTCTGCGGCGCGCAGAACTTCGAGGCCGGCGACCACATCGTCACGGCAATGATTGGCGCTGTCCTGCCCGGCGACGTCAAGATCAAGAAGAGCAAGCTTCGCGGCGTCGTGTCCATGGGCATGAACTGCTCTGCGCGCGAGCTCGGCCTGGGCGGCGACCACTCCGGCATCATAATCCTGCCCGAGGACACGCCCTGCGGCATGCCGTTTGCCGAGTACGTGGGCTCGAGTGATACCGTGCTCGACTGCGAGATCACGCCCAACCGTCCCGATTGTCTGTCCATGATCGGCATGGCCCGCGAGACCGGCGCCATCTTCGACCGCGATTTCCACGTTGAGCTGCCCGCCATCAAGGCCGAGACCGGCCGCGCGACCGACGACGAGCTTTCGGTCGAGATTGCCGACGAGGGCCTGTGCGACCGCTACGTCGCCCGCATCGTGCGCAACGTGAAGGTCGGCCCCTCGCCCGACTGGATGGTCAAGCGCCTCAACGCCCTGGGCGTGCGCCCGCACAACAACATCGTCGATATCACCAACTACGTGATGATGCTCACCGGTCAGCCGCTGCACGCCTTTGACCTGGACACCTTTGCCGAGCGCGATGGCCGCCGTCGCGTGGTGGTCCGCGCCGCCCAGCAGGATGAGAAGTTCACGACGCTCGACGGCGAGGAGCGCACGCTCGACGCCGGCATGGGCCTTATCACCGACGGCGAGCGTCCCGTGGCATTGGCCGGCGTTATGGGCGGCATGGATTCCGAGATCGAGGACGACACCGTCGACGTGATGGTCGAGAGCGCCTGCTTCAACGCCGGTCGCACCTCGCACACCAGCCGCGATCTGTCGCTGATCTCCGACGCCTCCATTCGCTTTGAGCGCCAGGTCGACGAGACCGGCTGCGTGGACGTCGCCAACGTTACCTGCGCGCTCATCGAGGAGATCGCCGGCGGCGAGGTCGCTCCCGGCTACGTGGATGTGTTCCCCGCGCCCAAGACCATCGACAGCATTAAGCTGCGCCTGGCCCGCGTGCATGCCATCTGCGGCGCCGACATCGAGCCTGACTTTATCGAGCGCTCGCTCACCCGCCTGGGCTGCACCGTCGAGCGCGACGGCGAGGACTTTATGGTCACCCCGCCGAGCTTCCGTCCCGACCTGCCGCGCGAGATCGACCTGATCGAGGAGGTCCTGCGCCTGTGGGGCATGGGCCGCGTGACGGCGACCATTCCGGCTGCCAAGAACCACATCGGCGGCCTGACCCGCGAGCAGAAGCTCACCCGTAAGGTCGGCGAGATCCTGCGCGCCTGCGGTCTCAACGAGACCACGACCTTTGGCTTTGCCGCCCCGGGCGACCTGGAGAAGATCGGTATGTCCACCGAAGGCCGCGGCTGTCCCGTGGTGCTCATGAACCCGCTGGTAGCCGAGCAGACCGAGATGCGTCGTTCGCTGCTGCCGGGCCTGCTGCAGTCCGTTGCCTATAACGAGGCCCACGGCACGCCCAACGTGCACCTGTACGAGGTCGGCAGCCTGTTCCATGGCCGCGAGAACGCCAGCCTGCCCAAGGAGACTAAGTCCGTGGCGGGCGTGCTCTCGGGCCAGTGGAGCGAGCAGTCTTGGACCATGAAGTACCGCAAGCTGCGCTTCTTCTTTGGCAAGGGCATTGTCGAGGAGCTGCTCGCCCAGCTGCGCATCGAGAAGGTTCGCTTCCGTCCCGTCGAGGGCGAGGGCTACGCTTTCTTGCAGCCGGGTCGTGCGGCCGAGGTTCTGTCCGGCGGCACCGTGCTGGGCTGGGTCGGCGAGATCCACCCCGAGGCGCGCGAAGCCATGGGCATCGACGAGGTCGTCGTTGCCTTCGAGCTCGATCTGGACAAGCTGATCAAGGGCGCCCGCAACCAGGAGAACTACCGCGAGTTCTCGCAGTATCCTGCCGTTGAGCACGACCTTGCTATCGTGGTCGACAACGCTGTGACCTGCGAGGATCTTGAGCGCCGCATTACCAGCGCCGGCGGCAAGCTGCTCGAGGGCGTGCGCCTGTTCGACGTCTACCGCGATCCCATCCGCATCGGAGCGGGCAAGAAGTCCATGGCCTTTGCGCTTACGTATCGCTCCGACGACCACACGCTCACCAGCGAAGAAGTCGAGAAGGCGCACCAGAAGATCGTCACCAAGGTATGCAAGGGCGTAAACGGCGAGGTCCGCGGATAGGGCTTGCGCTGGGAGCGTAGGGCCTGACGGCGGTTGCTGTGGGCTCTGCGTGACCGCGGTGTTCGGAATAAGGCACCGTTGATCCTGCATATATGACACGCGCATTACATAACGGCGTGCTGCTTTGTCGGCAGCACGCCGTTTTGCTATGATAGCCCGCGGCGTGTTACGAATCTGACAATGCGTAACACTGACAAGGTGATTTAAGCGGCGTTGCAATTCTGTGCGTCGACAACCGGGAGGCGTACATGCACATTCCAGATAATTATCTGTCCCCGCAGACCGATGCCGTCATGGCGGTGGCAATGGTGCCCGTTTGGGTCCACTGCATCAAGAAGGTGCGCGCCACGCTCGATCGCGAGCACATGGCTTTCCTGGGCATCTGCGCTGCTTTTTCCTTCTTGCTCATGATGTTTAACGTTCCGCTGCCCGGCGGCACCACAGGCCACGCCGTCGGCGGCGCACTCATCGCGCTGCTGTTGGGCCCCGAGGCCGCGGCCATTGCTGTCTCGGTCGCGCTGGCGCTGCAGGCGCTGCTGTTTGGCGACGGCGGCATCCTGTCCTTTGGCGCCAACTGCTTTAACATGGCCTTCGTGCTGCCGTTTGCCGCTGCTATCGTGTTCCGTGCGCTCAACAGCCGTTTGCACGACAAGAGCTGGGGCACCTCGGTTTCGGCCATCGTAAGCGGCTGGGTCGGCCTGTGCCTGGCGGCCCTGTGCGCGGCAATCGAGTTTGGTATTCAGCCGATGCTCTTTACCAACGCTTCGGGCGCGCCGCTGTACTGCCCCTTCCCACTGTCTATTGCCGTTCCTGCCATGATGATCCCGCATATGCTGGTTGCCGGCGTGGTCGAGGGCGTGGCGACGGCTGCGATTTACGGTTTCATTAAGAAGACGGCGCCGAGCGTTATCGTCGGGCCCGAGGCCGTCGATGGCCAGCTTGCCGCCGATGGTGCTGCCAAGAAGACCTCGCTGGTCCCCACGCTCATCCTGGTTGCCGTGATTGTCGTGGCCACGCCGCTGGGTCTGCTGGCCACCGGTGACGCATGGGGCGAGTGGGACGCCGAGGGCGCCGCGACCGCCGTCCAGGAAGCCGGCGACGATAGCCTGCAGGCTTCGGTCGGCCTCGATACCCCGACCTTTGCCGATGCGCTGCCCACGGGCGATTACCTTCAGGCCTATTCCGAGGAGCAGGGTCTTGGCTTTGCCGGCCAGGCTGCCATGTATATCCTGTCCGGCGTGATTGGCGTGGCGGTGCTCACCATCGCATTCCGTCTGATCTCGCTGACGGTTAAGGAAAACTGAGCGCATGCAGATGGTTGAGCTGCCTAGCTGGCTTGCGGTCGAGCAGCGTTACGAGCCCGCGGGGGCTCGGCATCGTGTGATGCAAAAGAATGTCCTGCACCTGGCGAGCCTGCTTGAGCGGGTTCGCCTAGGCGGCGGCGCACACGAGGGCGGGTCGATGATCGACCGCGCCCTTTCTTGCGTTTCGGCTCCGGTGCGCCTGGTGGGGATGTTCGTTTGCGTCCTGTGCGTGTGTCTGACGCAGAGCCCTCTGTACCTCATGTTGATGGCGGCTATCGCGCTGGTGCTCGTTGCCGTGCGCCCCGTACGCGGGCTGCGGGGAACCTTTGTGCCGGCGCTTGGCGCCGCGGGGCTCGCGGTGGTTCTAGCGCTGCCTGCCCTGCTGCTGGGCGCGTCTGCCACGGGCGCCATGCTCAAGATTGCACTCAAGACCTTCATTAATGTGTCGCTGGTGCTGGGTGTTTCGTGGACGCTTAC
Source organism: uncultured Collinsella sp. (assembly GCA_902488525.1). Taxonomy (GTDB): domain Bacteria; phylum Actinomycetota; class Coriobacteriia; order Coriobacteriales; family Coriobacteriaceae; genus Collinsella. The sequence continues at coordinate 20,277 of CABTWP010000009.1, read as the reverse complement.
CTGGAGCCGCATGTCAGCGGCGCTCAAAATGCTGCACCTGCCCGACGAGGTCATCTTTACGTTTGATATGGCGCTCAAGCACATCGAGGTGCTGGGTCGCACGGCGCACAATCTGTGCGAATCGGTCATGCTGCGCAGCGTTGGCCGTGCGCCTGAGGGATTTTCGCGTACGGATTCGATCGCGGGTATCATGGGCATGACCTTTATCAAGGCGATGGAATGCAGCCGCGCGATGGACGAGGCTATGCTTTGCCGCGGCTTTGCCGGCGCGTATCCGGCGCCCGCACGCGCCGGGTTTGGCTGGCGCGATACGGTTTACGCGGCCGGCGTGGCGCTGCTGGCAGTGTTATGCGCGGTGCTGTAGGCGCTGCTGGTTCCGGCTGGGGATGCAAATAGGGAAGGGCGACGTTTTGACGATCGATATGAATAATGCGGCGGGCACGAACGGTGCGGGCGGCGCCGAGGTCACGCCGCTCATCGAGCTGCGCGACGTAGTGTTCTCCTATGCGGGACATACGGTTGTCGATGGCGTGTCGCTGCAGGTCGATCGTGGCGAACTCGTTGCCCTGCTCGGTCCCAACGGCTGCGGTAAGACGACGATTATGCGCCTTATTAACAGCCTTGAACTCGCGGACGCAGGGGCATACCTGTTTGACGGGCATGTGATCGATGCGGCGTTTCTAAAGGATTCCGCGGCCGCTCAGCGTTTTCATCAGCGCGTTGGCTTTGTGTTCCAGAATGCCGACGCGCAGCTCTTTTGCGCCACGGTGGGCGAGGAGGTCGCTTTTGGTCCCGCGCAGATGGGGCTGCCGACGGGCGAGCTCGAGCGCCGCGTCCGCGATGCCATGGGGCTGTTCCAGGTTGCCGACCTTGCCGACGCCTCTCCCTATCAGCTCTCGGGTGGGCAAAAGAAGCGCGTTGCGCTGGCTGCGGTGGTGTCGATGAACCCGGATATCTTGGTTCTCGACGAGCCTACCAATGGGCTCGACGAGGATTCATGCGACATTGTGGTCAACTTCTTGCTGGCCTACGTCGCGGCGGGTAAGACGGTCTTGATGAGCACACATCACCAAGATTTGGTGCGCCGCCTGGGGGCCCGTGCAATCTATATCGATCGATATCACCATGTGGTCGAGGCGCCTTCGCCGTCGTATGGAACCGAAAGCGGTGCTACGGACTAGTTGCTGCGTAGAGCGTGCGTAGCCGCCCGCGCGGCTTTGCCGTGATGGTATAGTTATCCAGGTTTTTATGGGGGTGGCTATGCCAAGCTGGAACATTCATATCGCTCAGACGGAGCGTTTGCTGGAGCGCACCGGTGCGCTTGCCAAGAGCGTGCGCGACCGCAATGCCTTTTTGTTTGGCTGCGTGGTTCCGGATATCTTCGTGGGCTATATGGTCCCTGGCATCGCCGATCCCATCCCGTACCGCATTACGCACTTTGCCAAGCCTGAGCCCATCCCTAAGCCTCGTGAGCATGAGTTCTGGGATACCTATGTGGCACCGTTGCTTAAAAGTTCGCCCACCGGTGCGCCGGCCGCGGCGACCTCGATTATCGAGGAACGCGAGCGGCTGAACCGCGTGCACTATCCCCAGCGCTACAAGGATGCCGAGCCGGTTGCCGGTCCCGGCGCCTGTGAGTTCTCGCTTGCGTCCGAAGATGTGGCGCAGTCGCTGCTCGATTTAACACTGGGCGTCTGGTCGCATCTGGTGGCCGACACGGTTTGGAATACGCGTGTGAATCAGTACCTGGAGGCGCATGGCGGCAAGCCGTGTGAGGAGTTCCGCATTAAAAAGCAAGGCGACTTTGACTGGTTTGGCAAGACGCTGGGCATTGTTTCCATCCCGCGTGCGACCGATCGCCTGTATACCGCTGCGACGCGTTTTGGGCAGTATCCCATCCATAAGGAGTATGTGCTCAAGACCATCGGTGTCATGCACGAGATCGTGCGCGAAAACCCCGGCGAGCCCGATCATCCGCCGTATCGCCTGCTAACCGAGAAGTTCTTCGACGCAACGTTTACCGAGGTCATCGAGCTGACCGAGGCGGGATTTGCGGCTCGCGTTGCTGCTTCTGACGTTCCCGCAGTCCCTCTGATCGCTAGCTGCTAGCCGGCCGGCTTGACGGCGAACAGCTCATCCCAATCGACCAATAGCTCCCGTCGAAGGGTTTCTGCGGCGGTGCGTTCCTGATCGGTCTTTGGGATGTAGGGGAGCCCCGCCTTTTTATGGATGAGCTCGGCGATGTTGTTAAAGCTCTTCGTGTCTTTGATTTGCTCATAGGTTATCTGGATAACGTCATAGCCCATGCTTGTGAGGGCGGTGGTGCGCTCGGCATCAGAGAGACTTGCGGCTTCGCCACCGTGGGCGGAACGGCCTTGGCATTCCAAGATGACGCCCATGCTGTTGGTGGCACTTTCGATGAGGATATCGGCGTAGCAGCAGGTTTTGTCATACAGTGAGCGCGCGGCGTCGCTGAGTGGGATGCGCACGTTGTTTGCGATGTTGATGCCCATGCCGCCCTCGTTGCGGGGGAGCGAGACAAGCATGGAAGTCTGTACTTCGAAGGGCGAGGCGGTCTGCCCCGTCATGTGCTCGGCCGCCCAGCGCAGTTGTTTAACGCCGCGCAGGCCTGCGGCCTGCTTGGTGAACGCGGCGATATCCGCTGCGGAAAGAAGCGGCGTGCGATTCCACAAGTTGGTGCCATTGCCTTTGGTGTCGACAACACGCTCCCAGCCACAGTTGGGTGGAATGAGCTTAAGCGAAATGGCTTCATCGAGTTGTTGTTGCGTTCGCTCGCAGGGCTTAAACACTGCAAAGGAGCCGCACATCTCGTAGCAAGCCATGAGTAACTGGTTGCGTGAGACCTGCGTAGCAAGGTTGAGCAGCGTAAACTCGGGCGACGTGACATCAAATCCATGCTCAGTCTGCCTAAACGACCCAGGAGGCGGCTCTTGGGTTAGCAGACGGCTATGAAATAGCTTTCCGTTCGCGCGCTGTTTTCTTTCGCCCACGAATCTCCAAACTGGTGTGCCGAGCAAGTCTTTAAATACTGGTTGTTTTGAGTAATGCACCAAGCGATGGTCATGGTCGGGCGGCAGGATTGCCGGATAGAGTCCTAGTATCTGGGGCGGGATGCGATAGTACTGAAAAGCTGTGGGTCCGCAAGCGAGAAATGACATGGCAATCCGATCGTTCGAGCGTTGTTTGGGCTAGAAAGGCTATCGGTTTCGGAAGTGCGGGGAAAAAGACAAACAGGCAAAGCACAAGCGGTATTTGAGCCAACTTTATCAGGGGTTTTGTTGAAATAAAAGGGCTTGTGTTCGGAGGTAAGCAATTTTTCCCCGCACTTCCGAAAACGCGGTCGATCTGACTCTTGCTAAAACGATTTAGCAGCGTCGGTTAAGGTGTGGGTTTGCTACCGGGCGAACACTTTTAGCGCTTGGGGCTTTATTTTTTGGGCCTCGGAGGGCGGATTTCGCGCTTTTGGTAAAGAAATGGGTGCGTGTCATGCCGTGCGGTAGGCATCGGCGCACAGAAAAAGGGCCCGGAAGGCTTTGCCTTCCGGGCCCTTTGCAATGCAAGTGTGCTTGCAAGTGCGATTTAGCGCACCTGAGCGACGTAAGCGACGTTGGTCGAGGAGACCTTGTCCTCGAGCTGGACGCTCATGCGGGGATCGCCGGCGGTAGCGACGGTCAAATCGCCAGTCTTGACGTAGCCGAGCTCCTTAGCGGTCTCGATCGCCTTGACGATCGTGCCGTTGACGGTGCCCTGGGTAATCTCGGCCTGGTGCGGGATAACGCCCCAGTACATGATCATCTGCTGGACGGCCCACTCGTGGCGGGAGAACGCGCAGATCGGCATGTTGGGACGGAAGTGCGAGATCAGGCGAGCGGTACGACCGGTGGTCGTCGGCACGGTGATGCACTTGGCGCCAACGGTGGTGGCCATGTTCACGGCGGACATACCCACAACGTTGTTGACGACGCGGGTGCCGTGAGCGTCAGCCGGAACCTCGAGCGGAGCGTGAGCCGGGAGGTACTTCTCGGTCTCGAGAGCAATGCTGGCCTGCATCTTGACGGCCTCGACCGGGTACTTGCCGGCAGCGGACTCGCCGGACAGCATGACGGCGTCGGTGCCGTCGTAAATGGCGTTAGCAACGTCGGCAACCTCGGCGCGCGTCGGGCGCGGGTTCTGCTGCATGGAGTCGAGCATCTGCGTAGCGGTGATAACGGGCTTGTAGGCCGCGTTGCACTTAGCGATGATCTCCTTCTGGATGTGGGGAACGAGCTCGGGCTTGATCTCGATGCCCAGGTCGCCACGGGCGACCATGATACCGTCGGAAGCCTCGAGGATCTCGTCGAAGTTCTCGACGCCCAGGGCGCACTCGATCTTCGGGAAGATCGTCACGTGCTCGCCACCGTTCTCGCGGCAAAGCTCGCGGATGCCGCGGACGGACTCGCCGTCACGGATGAAGGAAGCGGCGATGTAGTCGATGTTCTCGGTCAGGCCAAAGAGGATGTCCTGACGATCGCGCTCGGTGATGGCGGGCAGCGAGATGTTGACGTTGGGCATGTTGACGCCCTTGCGCTCGCCAATCAGGCCGTCGTTCTTGACGACGCAGGTCATGTCCTGGCCGTCGACGGACTCGACCTCGAGGGCAACCAGACCGTCATCGATCAGGATGAGGGAGCCCTTCTCGACCTCGGAGGGCAGAGCCAGGTAGTCGAGGGAGATGTGCTCAGCGGTGCCGTGGAAATCCTCGGACGTGGGCTGAGCGGTGACGACGATCTTGTCGCCGGTCTTGACGGCAACCTTCTTGCCGTCGACCAAAAGGCCGGTACGGACCTCGGGGCCCTTGGTGTCGAGCAGGATGCCGACGGGCATGCCGAGCTCCTTGGAAATACGACGGACGCGCTCGATGCGACCGTGGTGCTCGTCGTAGGATCCGTGCGAGAAGTTAAAACGGGCGACGTTCATGCCCGCCTTGATCATCTCGCGGATGGTCTCGTCGCTATCGCAGGCGGGACCCATGGTGCATACAATCTTGGTGCGCTTGTACATTCAGACCTCCATCTGACATCGTCTTGCGCTGATAGATAAACCATAAGAAATAAAACTGAGATGATTATAACGAAATGCCGACCGAATACCCCAAAAAATCGACCGTATGCCGAATTAGAAGTTCATTTTTTGCGAAAAAACGGTATATGCAAAAACTTTACCAACCGTTCTAACCGCTGCTATCTGGGCGATATTTTAGTTCGATGATGCGCCGAAGAAAAAACGTTTTATCAATCTTGAGCATCACACTGTCTGCACCGTTGCGCCTGTGCCGTGTTTCCAGATGGAATGTTTTGGCTAGACGCGTCGCTTTGGGGTACCATAGCTCCACTATCAACTGCCGCTCAGCACGGCAGCCTTGATGAGCCCTTGCCCTTCTCCTGGGAATTATGATCGGGCATCAATCTGCTGAGTGGCCCGAATCCCAGGAGGGGACTCTATATGCAAAAGGAATACCTGTCCGCCGCGGCGGAGGTACTCAGCGACCAGGGTGTCGATGAGAACCTCGGCCTGAGCAACGACGAGGCGTCGTCGCGCCTCGCCAAGACAGGCCCTAACAAGCTTGAGGAAGCCGAGAAGACGCCGCTGTGGAAGCGCTTCTTTGAGCAGATGGCAGACCCCATGGTCATCATGCTGATCGTTGCCGCCGTTATCAGCGCACTTACGGGCATGGTCAAGGGCGAGCCCGATTTTGCCGACGTCGCCATCATCATGTTCGTCGTTATCGTCAACTCGGTGCTGGGCGTGGTCCAGGAAGCCAAGAGCGAGGAAGCTCTCGAGGCCCTGCAGGAAATGAGCGCGGCGCAGTCCAAGGTGCTGCGCGACGGCAAGCTCGTGCACCTGCCGAGCGCCGAGCTCGTGCCCGGTGACGTGATTATGCTCGAGGCGGGCGACTCCGTCCCGGCCGACTGCCGCGTCCTCGAGAGCGCCACGATGAAGATCGAAGAGGCCGCACTGACCGGCGAGTCCGTGCCGGTCGAGAAGCACGCCAACGTGATTGAGCTTGCCGCGGGCACCGACGACGTGCCGCTCGGCGACCGCAAGAACATGTGCTACATGGGCTCCACCGTGGTGTACGGTCGTGGCCGTGCCGTCGTGGTCGGCACCGGCATGGATACCGAGATGGGTAAGATCGCTGGCGCCCTGGCCGAGGCCAAGGAAGAGCTCACGCCGCTGCAGGTGAAGCTCGCCGAGCTCAGCCGTATTCTTACCATTATGGTTATCGTCATCTGCGTCGTGATCTTTGGCGTCGACATCATCCGTCACGGCGTGGGTAACGTCCTTACCGACCCGACTGCCCTGCTCGACACCTTTATGGTCGCCGTCTCGCTCGCCGTCGCCGCCATCCCCGAGGGCCTGGTCGCCGTCGTGACCATCGTCCTTTCGCTCGGCGTAACCAAGATGGCCAAGCGTCAGGCAATCATCCGTAAGCTTTCTGCTGTCGAGACGCTCGGCTGCACGCAGACCATCTGCTCGGACAAGACCGGCACGCTTACCCAGAACAAGATGACCGTCGTCAAGCACGAGCTCGCTGCGCCCAAGGAGAAGTTCCTGGCCGGCATGGCGCTGTGCTCCGATGCCCAGTGGGACGAGGAGCTGGGCGAGGCCGTGGGCGAGCCGACCGAGTGCGCACTCGTCAACGACGCTGGCAAGGCTGGTCTTACTGGCCTGACTGCCGAGCACCCGCGCGTGGGCGAGGCCCCGTTCGACTCGGGCCGCAAGATGATGTCCGTGGTCGTCGAGACCCTGGACGGCGAGTACGAGCAGTACACCAAGGGCGCGCCCGACGTGGTGATCGGCCTGTGCACCCATATCTACGAGGGCGATAAGGTCGTCCCCCTGACTGAGGAGCGCCGCGCCGAGCTCGTGGCAGCCAACAAGGCCATGGCCGATGAGGCCCTGCGCGTGCTGGCGCTGGCGAGCCGCACCTACACCGAGGTTCCCGCCGACTGCAGCCCCGCTGCGCTTGAGCACGACTTGGTCTTCTGCGGCCTGTCCGGCATGATCGACCCGGTCCGTCCCGAGGTGGCCGACGCTATCCGCGAGGCGCACGACGCCGGCATCCGCACTGTCATGATTACGGGCGACCACATCGACACCGCCGTGGCCATCGCCAAGCAGCTGGGCATCGTCGCCGATCGCAGCCAGGCCATCACCGGCGCCGACCTCGACCGCATGAGCGACGAGGAGCTCGACGCGCACATCGAGGACTACGGCGTGTACGCTCGTGTCCAGCCCGAGCATAAGACCCGCATCGTCGAGGCTTGGAAGTCGCGCGACCAGATCGTCGCCATGACGGGCGACGGCGTCAACGATGCCCCGTCCATCAAGCGCGCCGACATCGGTGTGGGCATGGGCATCACCGGTACCGATGTCACCAAAAACGTCGCTGACATGGTGCTTGCCGACGACAACTTCGCCACCATCATCGGTGCCTGCGAAGAGGGCCGTCGCATCTACGACAACATCCGCAAGGTCATCCAGTTCCTGCTTTCGGCCAACCTTGCCGAGGTCTTCTCGGTATTCATCGCCACGCTCATCGGCTTTACCATCTTCCAGCCGGTGCAGCTGCTGTGGGTGAACCTGGTCACCGACTGCTTCCCCGCGCTCGCGCTGGGCATGGAGGATGCCGAGGGCGACATCATGAAGCGCAAGCCGCGCAACGCCAAGGACGGTGTCTTTGCCGGACATATGGGTCTGGACTGCGTGGTCCAGGGCCTAATCATCACCGTGCTGGTGCTGGCGAGCTTCTTTGTGGGCGTGTACTTTGACATGGGCTACATCCACATCGCCGATATGATCGCCGGTAATGCCGACGAGGAAGGCGTGATGATGGCCTTCATCACGCTCAACATGGTCGAGATCTTCCACTGCTTTAATATGCGCAGCCGTCGTGCGTCGCTGTTTAGCATGAAGAAGCAGAACAAGTGGCTGTGGGCTTCGGCCGCGCTGGCGCTGGTGCTGACGGTGATCGTAACCGTGCAGCCGACGCTTGCCGAGATGTTCTTTGGCCCCGTGACGCTTGAGCTTAAGGGCGTTATCGCCGCGCTGGGCTTGGCCTTCCTGATCATCCCGCTGATGGAGATCTACAAGGCGATCATGCGCGCAGTGGAGAAAGAGTAACGTACCTGTCCGGCCCCGACCGCCTGCGGGGTTTCCACGGGCACGTCCTCGCCGCTTTGCGGCTGCGGGATGTGCCCTTAGGAAACCCCTCCCGGCGGGCGGGCCCTGCGGTGTCCTTGCTGGCTTTTCTCCCGCGCGGATGATAAAGGGCTGAGGGAAAGTGTGTGAGTCGGTCGAGCGATTGCTCGACCGACTCTTTTTTGTGGGTAAAATACCTGCTCAGTTGTGATTTTGGGTGCTGGGAGGCATTTGTGGGCAAGGCTAAGGCTAAGGCGAAGAAAAAGACGACGGGGGCGCGGGCTAAGCGTGACCGTCGTCGGAAGCTTGCGACCGAAGCCCCTGCGTCTGCTGAGGAGCTGCTGGCAAGCGTGCCGGGGCTTGATGCGCTGCAGGATGTTCCGGCGTTCGATGGCCTGCCGGTCGATGCGGCTCAGCGGGCTGCATTTGACGACTTTTGCGCACAGGCCGAGGAGCCCGAGCAGATGCAGCTTGGTGCCGTGGTGCGCCTGGACCGCGGGTTTCCGCTGGTGGTAACTGCCGATGACGCGTTTCGTGCCGAGCATGCCGTAGGGTTTGCCAAGTCGCGTGGCGAGGACGAGGTCTTGCTGCCCGCCGTGGGCGACCGCGTGGCGGTTCGCCGTGCTCCCGGGCACGACATGGGCGTCATCGAGTGCGTACTGCCGCGCCGTACGAGCTTTGAGCGTTGGCGTGGCCGTGCCCGCGGCGAGCGCCAGGTGCTCTGCTCCAACGTTGACAGCGTGCTGATCGTGCAGGCGCTCGGCGCCGGCGAGGTGCTGCTCGATCGCGTGGCGCGCTCACTGGTGCTGGCGCTCGATTGCGATGCCGAGCCGGTGGTGGTGCTCACCAAGGCCGACCGCTGCGAGGCCGATGAGCTCGAGCGCGATCTGGACCGCGTGCGCCGTCTGGTGGGTCCGGTCGTGCGCGTGATCGTGACGTCTTCTGCCGAGGGCCTCGGCTTGGACGAGGTGCGCGCCTGCGTGCCTGCCGGGAGCTGCGCCATGATTCTGGGCGAGTCGGGTGCCGGCAAGTCGACGCTGCTCAATGCACTGCTGGGCCACGATGCGTTGGCGACCGGCGGTGTGCGCGAACGCGACGACCAGGGCCGTCACACTACCGTCGCGCGCGTGATGGTGGCGCTGCCGGGCGACGCCGGCGTGATCGCCGATGCCCCGGGCCTGCGCAGTCTACCGCTCGTGGGTCACGAGCGGGGTCTGGCGCGCGCCTTCCCCGAGATTGTCGAGGCATCGCGCGCATGCCGGTTTGGCGATTGCACACATACCCATGAGCCGGGCTGCGCCGTTCGCGAGGCCGAGGACGCCGGACAGATCGACAGCCTGCGGCTGGAAACGTTCCAAAACCTGGCGTCATCCATGCGCGTGAGCGCTCAAATACTCGATCCCGATGTTCATCTGTAATTGATTTTTCCTATGACAGCCGTCTCCCAACTGTTCGGGAGACGGCTTTTTTGCTGCGAAAAAGCCTCGAAACATGCAGTTTGCTGACGTGCTGACCAAAACCTTGCCATGAGCTTGACGGGCTGGTCAGCTTTTGGTCGGCGATTGGTTTGACATCGAAAACCAAGATCGCGATTGCGCCGCTTTGCACTCTGACCGCCCAGACAATGGTGGTACGGGCATTCGCCCGGCACTGCCATGAGAGGAGCGGCCGTGAACAAGAGCAAGCGCATCGCCATCAGTCTGGTCGCGGGCGTGCTAGCTGCTCTGCTCTGCATGGTTTACGGCTCGTCGATCCGCTCGCAAGCCGAACAGGTCCAGGCTGAGACCTTGGCCAAGTACGGTGGCGATCGCGTCGAGGTATGCGTCGCGGCGCGCGATATCGATGTGGGCGAGACCCTCGATGAGACCAATGTCATAACCCAGGAATGGCTGACGAGCCTGCTGCCGCGTGACGCGGCGACCGAGCTGCGCCAGGTGCGCGGCGACGTGACGACTTCGCGTATTCCCAAAAACGCCGTGATCTGCAATGTCTACACCAAGGCCGAGAGCCACAAGCTCGAGGTGCCTAAGGGCAAGGTCGCCGTTTCGGTGGCGGTCGATGCCGAGCACTCGGTCGGCGGTGCCACGGGCGTGGGCAGCTATGTGGACGTGTACGTGCAAAAAGATGGCGTAACCGATCGACTGTGCGGCGCGCACGTGATCGATACCAGTGAGGATTCCGGTGCCACGCGCGAGGGCAAGATCGAATGGGTGACGCTGGCGGCTGACCCCGAAGACGTCAAGGAACTGCTGGGAGCCTCGGGCAAGGGAACGGTCAGCTTGACGATTCCCGCCACGGCGCGCGGCAAAAAGAGCGGAGGCGACGAGTGATGAAGGCGATCTGGCTTGCGTGCTGCGCGTGCGGCGATTACGGGCTGTTGCAGCGGGAAGTCGAGGGCCGTGATGCGGGTGCACAGGTGCTTCGCGTGGGTGACCTGGACGGGCTGATTTCCATGGCGCGGGCGTTTCCGTCGCGCCGCGGGGCTGCCATCATCGCGGCGTCTCTGTTCGATACCGAAGATGTGCGCAAGACTGTTGCGCGCCTGACGGCCGAAGGCCGCGTGAGTCGCGTGGTCGTGTTGATAGAAGCACTCGATCCGTCGGATATCGAGGGGCTGTTTCGCGCAGGGGCGACCGAGGTCATCGCTGCGCACAGTATATGCGGCAACGGGCGCGCGGGCGAGGGAGCGGTTGATTCCGATCGGTGCATGACGATTGAGCCCGATGCTTTTGTTGATAGGGAACCCGGGGCGCCTCGCGCTACAAGAGGCCCGCGTGTTGATGATTATGGAAAAGCGGAAGCCGAGCATGGTCGGCGCCCCCGGAACCCCCTTGTATACGATGACGCTGGAGGGCCGGCGCAGCATGCTGGCGACTCCCCGGCTGTAGATTTGGGATACGTGCACGGCGTGAATCTGGCGGATGAACTCGACGAAGTTGAGGGCTTTGCCGGGTGCGGCGAGTTGTCGCTGATGCAGCATGAGCAGATTGTGCAGAACGAGCCTGCCTCGCAGACCGAACAAGCTGCCATGCCGGCTTGGACGCAGCGTGTGGTTGCGGCGGGGGAGACGGGGACGCTGCCGCCGACGCCCGCCCCGCCGCCTCCGATGCCGCCGGCAGACGCTGCCGCTTCGCCGCACCGAGCTCCGGTCATCTGCGCCATTTCGGGTTCGGGCGGTTGCGGCAAGTCGACGATCGTTGCCACCATGGCACACACATCGTCGCTGTTGGGCTTGCGTGCCGCCGTGCTCGACCTGGACCTGATGTTTGGAAACCTTTACGACTTGTTAGGCGTCGATGCTCCGCGCGATATGGCGGCACTTATCGAGCCGTCGGCGGCGGGCGTCCTCGCCGAGCCAGATATCGTAGCCGCATCGATGCGCGTGGCGCCGGGCGTTACGCTCTGGGGTCCCGTCGCGGCGCCCGAGCAAGCCGAGCTCATGGCACGTCCGGTGGAGCTACTGCTTGATGTTCTGCGTCGCGAATCCGACGTGGTCTTTGTCGACACCTCGGTCTTTTGGGGTGATGCCGTGGCGGCTGCGGTGGCGGCGAGCGACCGCTGCCTGGTCGTTGGCGATGCGGCGGTGTCGTCCGCGACATCGGCGTCGCGCGTCATTGAACTGGCAAGTCGAGTGGGTGTGCCGCGCACGCGCATGAGCGCCGTGTTCAACCGGTTCGGTGCGCGCGGGGCAGACGAGGACGTCGCCATGCGCTTTGAGATTGCCTGTGCGTTGAGCTCCAAGATTCATATCGCCGATGGCGGGCAGGATCTCGCCGCGCTCATGGCGTTTGGACGCGCTGACGAGGCAGTGGGGCAGACCAGCGCTTTTGCGACCAGCGTGCGCGAGGCTACGCGCGAGATGCTCGTGGAACTGGGGTGCGCCGTCGGCCCTTGGAGCGATATGGTCGCCGACCGTGCAACGCGTACCGAGCGCCCGCGTATCCGCCTTCCCTGGTCGCGCGAGGGTGATCAGCGATGAGTCTGCAAACGAGGATTAAGGCTGCCGGCGCTGCAGCGGCGGCAGCGCCTGTAGATGCGGGGCGTCGCCGCGCGGTGAAACGACGCACCAAGCGCGCCGTGATGGACCGCATGGGTTACGACGAAGTGGCGCGTATCAGCGCCTATATCGACCCGGCACTTGCCCGCTCGGAATTGCGTCCCGCGGTGGAGGCGGCGCTCAATGTTGAGGAACCGACCGATCTCGCGACGCCCGAGCGCGAGACCATCATCGACGAGATTTTGGATGACGTGGTGGGCTTGGGGCCGTTGCAGCCGCTCATCGAGGACGACACCGTTACCGAGATCATGATCAACGGCTGCCGCTCGGCTTTCTTTGAACGCGGCGGCGTCTTGTACCCCATCGAGCATGCGTTTGAGGATGATGAGCAGATCCGTGTGCTTATCGACCGCATCATCTCGCCACTTGGCCGCCGTATCGACGAACGCAGCCCCATCGTCAACGCCCGCCTCAAAACGGGCTATCGCGTCAACGCGGTGATTCCGCCTGTGGCGATTGACGGACCGATTCTCACCATCCGAAAGTTCTCGGACCGCATCTGCTCGCTGGACGAGCTTGTGGGGCTGGGGTCGCTGCCGCTTTGGTATGCGCAGCTGCTGTCGTGCGCGGTGTCGCTGCGACAGGACCTGGCGGTTGCGGGAGGCACGGGATCTGGTAAGACCACCCTGCTCAACGCGTTGTCATGCGAGATTTCCACCGGCGAGCGCATCGTGACGATCGAGGACTCTGCCGAACTCAAGTTTGCGCATCATCCGCACGTGGTGCGTCTAGAGGCGCGCGAGGCTTCAATTGAGGGCGAGGGCGCGGTGACGATCCGCGACCTGGTGACCAATGCCCTGCGCATGCGCCCCGACCGCATCGTGGTGGGTGAGGTGCGCGGTGCCGAGTGCTGCGACATGTTGCAGGCCATGAACACGGGCCACGACGGGTCGCTCACCACACTTCATGCGGGCTCAGAACAGGAGACCGTGGTGCGTCTGACGTTGCTTGCACGTTATGGCATCGATCTGCCGAGCGAGCTCATCGAGGAGCAGATTGCCATGGCGCTCGACGGCATCGTGATGTCCGAGCGCCACGCCGATGGCAGGCGCTTCGTCTCCTCGTATTCGGGGGTGCGTCGCGCCGCGTCGGGCGGCGTAGAGCTCGAGCGCTATGTGACTTTCGATGCCGCCGAGCGCACCTGGACGCTTGACCGCGAGCCGCCGTTTATCGCAGAAGGCCTGCGGTCGGGGACGCTCACACAAGAGGAGGTGGACGAATGGAGGTCGCTGTGCCCCTCGTCGTAGGGGGTTTGGCAGGGTTTTCTGTCGCGACGGCGTGCGGGGCGGAACCTCGTGTGCCGCAGGTGCCGCCGGCGGAGCTGGCGCGTCAGGCGCTCGAGACGGTGGCAGAGAAACTGCCGCGTGAGCTGGTGGAAAACGATCTGCTGAAAAAGATCGCCCGTTCGTGGGCATCGCTGGCTCCGGCGCATCGCCTTGGCCTCGTGATCGAAGATGCTTCGGGGCGTTTGGCGTTTCTGCTGCTCTCGAGCGGTGTCTGCTGCATTTTACTAACGATGGTGTCGTTATCGCCCCTCGGATTTGCCTTGGGACTTGTTGCTCCGATTGCCGTTGGCGCCGCTCGGGATGGCTTTGAGAGCCGGCGCGAGCAACACGATGCAGAAGAGGCCATGCCCGAGGCGTTTACCGCACTTTCCATGTCGCTTGCCTCGGGACATTCGCTGGCTCAGGGCATGCGCTTTGTGGGCGCTCATGCGCAAGAACCGGTGCATACCGAGTTTTTGCGGGTGGCGGCGGCGATCGATTGCGGCATCTCGGCGACCGACGCGCTCGATGACTTGCTCGTGCGCATCGACGCCCCCGGTCTTTCGCTTGTGACCTTGGCGCTTAAGGTGTCACAGCGCACCGGCGCTCCGCTTGCCGACTTACTGTCCGAGGCGTCGAGCATGGTGGGGGAGCGCATTGAGCTCAAGCGCCGCCTAGATGTTAAGACGTCGCAGGCCCGCATGTCTGCGCATATGGTCGCGGCGATGCCGACGGGCATGTGCGCGGTGTTGGCGCTGCTTTCGACAGATTTTCGTCGCGGTCTTGCGACGCCTGCCGGCGCGGGCGCTGTGGTGCTGGGTCTTGCCCTCAACGCCGTTGCCCTGGTGGTTATCAGGCGCATTATGCGGGTGGAGCTATGAGCGCCCCGGTTGCAGTTGCGGCTTGCCTGTGCGCTCTGAGTGTATTTGTCGCGACGGGTTTGGATCGGGCGGATGCACGCAAGATCGCAGAGGCCTGCAAGCGCGAGGCGGTGCTGGTCGCTGCCGCGGGTCGCTCGGTGGTCGATGCTCTGACCGCGCGAATGAAGGGCGCGGTTGGAGCGGGCGGCCCGGCGCGAGTGTCGCTCGGCGAAGTGTCCGAGATGATCGATGTTGTGCGCTTGGGTCTTTCGGCCGGTCTTTCGTTTGATGCGGCGCTTGAGATTTTCTGCGCCAACCGCCGGTCAGTGCTGGCTCTTCGACTTGAGCGGGCCTGCATGGCGTGGCAGGTGGGCGTGGGCACGCGTGAGGACGAGTTGTTGGCCGCCGCGCGCGACCTGGACGTGCGAGCGCTCGAGACCTTTGCCATCACGGTGGGACAGGCGCTCGCCCTGGGTGCCCCACTTGCCGAGACACTGGCCGCTCAAAGTCGCGAGATCCGTGCGGCTCATCGCGCCGCGGTCGAGCGCGAGATCGAGCGTGCGCCCGTCAAGCTGCTGATTCCCACCGGCACACTCATCTTGCCGGCGTTGCTTCTGTCCATATTGGGCCCGCTGTTGGGAGCAGGCGGGATGATGTAGGGAGGAATACATGAACACGATGACTGACGTTGCTGGCAAGGTCTGGAGCTGGGCTGTTTGCCAGTCAATTCGCGCTCGCCAGCATGCCGGGGAGCTACTGCAGGAGGAGAGTGCGCAGGGCACCACCGAATACGCCATCTTGGTCGGCGTGCTCGTGGTGATCGCCATCATTGCCATTGTCGCATTTAAGGGCAAGGTCCAAGATCTATGGAACGCTATCAGCGAGGGCATCAACAGCCTGTAGAGGGCGAGCGCCCCATCGGGGTGCTGCTGGTGTTTGCTTGCCTGACCGTGGCGATAGCGGCGGTGCTTTGGGGGCTTAACGCCGCGCGGCAGCAGCGTCCTGGGGCCGCCTTCGATTCGGACTCAGATTCGGCGGTGGCGTCTCAAAAAGATGAGATGCGAGATGCGGACGATTCGGATGTCGCTGTCACGGCGCAAACCTTTCTGCGGACGCTCGACAAGCGGTCTGGCACTGCGACGGATTCACCTGAGGACAACGCGATTGCGGTCCGGCTTGCATGGTCCGAGGACCGACCGATGACCGAGGCAGCGGCGGATATGTTACGCGCCTACCGCGAGGTGCCAACGGCCCAGCTCGCCCTGAGCGGCTATCTCGATATTAAGGGCAACGTATGGGGCGCCATCGTGCGCGATGGGCGCGGCTGGGTCGATATGGTGACGGTTGCCGCGGATGCTGGCGATGCTTCGTGTCGTCTGCGCGCCGTGCGTCTGGTCCCGCAAACAATAAGCTCAAAGGAGGGATCGTGAAATGCATGGCATTCTGCGTGAGGAATCTGCCCAGGCGACGGTCGAATACGCCATCGTCACGGTGGCGCTGTTATCGATCGTGCTGGCGATTGTGGGACTTTGGCGTGCTGGCACCGATGGACGCTTGGCGGCGCTGGTTGAGCGGGCGGCATCCCATGGCGTTGCCTCGACGTCGGTTATCGACGCCGCTACGGGCGCTAAGGACATCGCGTTGTATTGATATCGCGCGCGAGGACCGGGCGCAGTCTACGGTCGAGGCCGCTTTTTTGCTGCCGACGTTTCTGACGCTCATCCTTCTCGCACTGCAACCGGTGTGCCTGCTTTATACACGCGCGGTCATGGAGTCTGCCGCCGCCGAGACCGCGCGGCTCATGACCACGACGACGGCGGAGGACGACGATCTTAAGGAGTTCACCCTCCGCCGGCTTGCCGCAGTGCCCAACGTTTCGATCTTTCATGCCGGCGGGCCGTTGTCGTGGGATGTCGAGCTTAGCCGGGCCGATGCGGGCGGCGTCTCGTCCGTGTCCGTTTCCGGCGAGGTCAAGCCGTTGCCTGCGATCGGTGCGTTTGCGCAGGTTATGGGTGGTACCGCCGAGGGCGGCTACGTTGAGCTCAAGGTCGATGTCTCGTATCAATCACGTCCCGAATGGCTGGAGGGAGATTATGATTCGTGGATTGCTGCATGGGATTAAGCGTTTCTGGTCTAGACGCGTTTTGACGCGCCGTCCGAGCTGCCATCGCAAGCGAGGCGGCTTTATGGGCCGCGCCGGTATCGACCTGTTTATCGAAGACGGTGCCTACACCACGCTTTCTTCTGCCGTGGTCATCCTAGTGGTGCTCACGTTGTTGTTTTCGTCGACCGCGGCGATATGGAGCATGTCGCGTGCCGGGGATACCCAGGTGGCGGCCGATAGCGGCGCGTTGGCGGGTGCCAACGTGGTGTCGTCCTATCACACGGCTGCCACGGTGGTTGATGCGAGCATCTTGAGTCTGGGGCTAGCGGGGTTTGCCACAATCGGGACGGGCCTGGTTGCCATTCTCATCCCAGGTGCCGAACCAGTTGCCGGCAATATGGTCGACACCGGGATTGAGATCATTAAAACGCGCAATAAGTTTGCCAAAAGCGCATCGGAAGGCTTACAGAAAATCGAGACGGCTCTGCCGTATCTGATCGCCGCACGTGCCACGCAGGCGGTGTCGGCGCAGGATACCGATAGTGTGACCTATACCGGCACGGCGCTTGCCGTGCCCAGGACATCCGAGTCGGACTTCGCTGCGCTCAAAGGGTCCGAGATCTCGACCGATACCATTAAAGACACATCAGATGATTTAGAGCGTGCGGCCGAGGAGCTGCGGAAGGCCTCGGAGGAGACGGCGAAGGCAAAGGAGCGCGCCTGGCTGGCGGATTGTGGTGGGTCTGACAAGGGCTCGGTTAGCAGCTGTTCTTGCATGTGGGAGCGTGCGAAAAGCCTGACGGATCTCTCTGGTGTTCAAAATCCGCATTACGCTTCGAGCGTTACGTGGGAACCGCAAGTGGCGCTCGATCGCGCGAAGGCCTACTATCGCCAGCGCCTGGCAAATGAGAAACCGCTTGGCGAGGGTCCGGAAAAACAGGCAGATTCTGCTGCACGAAAGGTGTTCTTCGCTTATGCGAGCGAAGAAGTCGAGCGGGCATATATAACTGAAAAGGACGGCAAAGTTTCCGCCCACACCCCTTTCCTTCCGCGAAATCCAGATGAGGCGCGGGCGACTGAACTCTATACCGATGCGTGTTGGCCCACGAGTGAAGTAGATAAAGTTACCTATTTGCATTATGGGACTGACTGTCCAAATTACAAAAAAGGAAAGCCGGGTGGGCTGGCATCCGTCGCAGATTTTGACGGTCACGAAACGTGTAGCGAATGCCATTTCGGTGTGTCGTCTTTAGGGTACGTTGCGATTGCAACGACTTCTGTCGAAAGGGGCTTCGAGTACCACTTCGATAAGTTCAAAGAGGCCCTGGAAGACTACGTCGAATGCCGCAACAAGGAGTTCGAGCTCGAGCGTCAGACCGAGGACGAGGCCGACCGTGCAGGCAATGCGTTTGACCAGGCCATTAAAGCGCTTTCCGGCGAGCGCCCGCGTATCGCCCCACCTGGACGCAACGGCGTGGTCGCATTTGCAGTTTCGGGTGATATTACCAGCCCCGATCAACTTAACTCCTCGTTTAACACGGCAGTCAGGCTTGGCGATCGCGGTGCTATCTCTGCCGCGGTGCTGGCGCCCGATGAGGCGACGGCGCAAAACAACGTGCTTTCGCGATTTTTCTCGACATTGAAGGAACGCTCGGGCGGCGTTGCCGGCGTGCTCGACGGCGTCATGGATGTTTGGGGACGGCTGCTCGTGGGATACGGTGATATCCAAGGTTCGGCCGACGAACTTATGGACGAGATGATTAAAGACCTAGGAGGGGGCAGCGGTGCGTTGGGCTCCATTGCATCGTGGCTCGGCGATACCGTTTCGGCGTCCGTGGCGGCGTTGGGTCTGGAACCGTGCGACTTGCGCCTGCGAAAGCCGGTGCTGACCGATTCCGCCAACGTCATTAAGAGCCCGGGGTCTGACATTGCGGGTCTCTCTCAAGCACAAGACAAACTGCGAGGTATTCCGTTGGGCGTGACCGATCCCAAGGCGCTTTGCGAGGCGTTGGAATATCAAGTCGAACGCACCATTAGCGGTACGGTGTTCACACTTGCGGAGATTCCTCTGCCCGGCGGCGGCTCCATCCCGCTCACCGTCGATGTCGCCACGCTGGTTGGCGCTCTGGGCGGTGGGTCGTAATGAGTATCCGCATGCGTCTGCGCGAGGAGCGCGCCCAAGCGACGGTGGAGATGGCAGTGGTTACGCCCGTTTTGCTGGTGCTGGCACTCATCGTGTACAACGTCATGATCTTTGCCAGCGCTGTCGCGCGCTTCGACCGCGTGGTGCCCGACATCGTGCTAGCGCATGCCGTGGCGTCGGAGGGGGAGGGCGACGAAAGCTCTGCCGATGCCTCGGCGACGGTTCAGACTCAAATTCTGAATGCCATGGAAGGCTATGACTTACAGATCGAAGTGTCGAGCGAGCAAGGCGCGAAGGCATCGGATGGTGGCCTGCTCTCCCTATCCGGTACGTTTAGGACCTACACCTGCACCATGCACTATGAGCCGTGGCCGACTTCTCTCAGCATCGCTGGCGTTCCGCTGGGGGCGCCGACAACGTTGTCGCACGAGCGTGCGGTGACGGTCGATCCATGGCGTCCGGGGGTGGTCATGTGACCGCGGTCTCGTCCTACATCGCCTACGCGCGGGCACTCAATAGGCTGGGTTGGACGCCGGCCGAGTTTGTGGTGGCGGAGTCGTTTGTCGTGCGCCTGCGCGGCATGCTGGGACGGCGTCCGGTTGCCGCCAACGGCCTGCCGCTCGTCATGGCGTTTCCACGCTGCTCTTCGGTCCATACGTGTTTTATGGCCTATCCCATCGACATCGCCTTCATCGATGCACGCGGCAATATCCTCGCGCGCTACGAAAACGTATGTCCCTGGTGTATGTGCTCCTGCCCCGGCGCCTGGGCGGTATTGGAACGCCCTTCAATCCTCGCTACACCTCCCGCCCTCCAACAAGTGCCGGCGTAAGAGATTGGCGACAGCAGACTTTCGTCATACGAAATTGGGTAAGATGGAGGAGAAGATGCATGGATGTTGAGATCCATCCCAACGCTAAAAAGCACCTGACGGAAAAGCAGGTGCTTAGCGCTTGGCTTGCGGTTACTGAGTGCATTCGTCGCGAGTCGAAGGACGAGCCGCCGAGATGGCTTGCGATTGGATGGCTCCCAGACGGACGAAGCGTGGAGCTTGTCGCGGTCGAGCTTGTCCGTGGGTGGCTTATCATTCATGCCTTGTCTCCAGTCCAGAAGAAATTTTGGCAGGAGATTGAACAGGCTCGGCAAAGGGGTTGATGATGGGCAAGACGTATACGGCCGCTAATGGTCAGGTTGTAACGGATGAAATGATTAACGCGTGGTGCGAGTCGTACGAGCGCGGAGAGTTTCCGGATGGCGAACACACCGTTGGTGGGATCGTGCATGGACGGCCCCCGCTCTCAGGTGAGGGGACGGCAACGCTGTCGGTCAAGATTCCTCTGGGAATGAAGGAGGCCATTCGTCGACGGGCGGCTGCCGAGGGGATGACGCCAAGTGAGTTTGCCCGTGCGGCTCTGAGTGAAAAACTTCTCGCTGCCGGCTGATGCCTCTGACGTGCCGATTTATAGAACCGAGGCTGTGCTCAAAAACTTTTTTAAAATTCTCGGTTGACCGGAACGCGTCCTTGGTTATACTAATCAAGCCTTGAAACAAGGCACACCTCAAATGGCTGGGTAGCTCAGTTGGTAGAGCAGAGGACTGAAAATCCTCGTGTCAGGGGTTCGATTCCCTTCCCCGCCACCTTGAAT
>CABTWP010000008.1 GCA_902488525.1 uncultured Collinsella sp. | reverse complement strand
GCTTTTTTTCAAGCAGAAGACGGCATACGATCCCTTTGCCTACAATCCCAACAGCGATGTCGCGCTTTCCGGCACGGCGGGTTTTGAGCCCGTTCAGGTCGTGACCGCTCGTGTGGAGCAGCCTCAGGCTGGTGCCGCCACGCCGCAGCCTACCATGGCCGGCATTCCCGACCCCTTGGCCCCTGCGACGCCGGTTCCTCAGCCTGCACAGTCAGGTCTCTTTGCCGCAATTCCCGACCCCACGCAGCCTGCTGCCCCGGTGGTCGAGAGCGATCAGGCGGCCGAGGTCGCAAGCCTCGATAACGCGCTCAACAACCCCGATTTTACGTCGGTGTTTGCGCCCATCGATCCGCAGGCCAGCCGCAAGAAGATGGCCAAGCAGGCCGGTGTCGAGCCCGTTATCCTTATGGAGCATGTCACCAAGATCTATCCGGCACAGCCCAACAAGCCTGCACTCGACGACATCAACATCGAGATCTATCCGGGCGAGTTCGTCTTCCTGGTCGGTCACTCCGGCTCGGGTAAGACCACGCTGCTGTCGACGCTCAACCGCGACGTCAAGCCGACGAGCGGCCGCATCCTGGTTGCCGGTCAGGACCTCATGAAGATCAAGAACCGCAAGGTTCCGTTCCTGCGCCGCCAGATTGGCGCCGTGTTCCAGGACTTTAAGCTTCTGCCGCAAAAGACCGCCTACGAAAACGTGGCGTTTGCCCTGCAGTGCATCGGCAAGCCCAAGGGCGTCATTCGCAGCCAGGTGCCCGAGGTGCTGCGTCTGGTCGGCCTGGCCGATCAGATGGACTCGCTGCCCGACCAGCTTTCCGGTGGCGAGCAGCAGCGCGTTGCCGTCGCCCGCGCTATGGTCAACCGTCCGCCGCTGCTGATCTGCGACGAGCCCACGGGTAACCTCGACCCGGCGATCTCGCTGGGCATCATGAAGCTGCTCGAGCGTATTAACCGCACCGGCACCACCGTGATCGTCGCCACGCACGACCGCGAGATGGTCGATAGCATGCACCGTCGCGTGATCGCCCTCGAGGGCGGTCACGTTATCCGCGACCAGGAGAGGGGAGGTTACGGTAACTATGGCACCAACTAACGTGGGCTACTCCTTCAAAGAGGCAATCAGCCACTTCTTCCGTAACTGGACTACCTCGCTCGGCGCCGTCATCACGATCTTCCTTTCGCTGTTTATCATCGGCCTGTTCATCATGGGCTCCGCGATGCTGAACTCCGTGATCGGTACCGTCGAGGATCAGGTTGTCATCAACGCGTTCATTAGCGATGACGCTGATCAGGCCGATGTTCAGGCTTTTGAGGCCGAACTTAAGACGTGGAATAACGTCAAGTCCGTGACCTATAAGGACAAGGACGACGCGCTGGCCGAGTTTACGAGCAAGATGTCGGGCAACGCCGACGCCACCATGAGCGCGCTCGATGGCCAGAACCCGCTGCCGGCTTCCTTTGCTATTGAGATGGACGATCCGTCCAAGGTCGAGAGCACGGCAGAGAAGCTCAAGAAGGATGACGATTTCCAGAAGATCGCGGATGACGGCGACGTCAACGCGAGCGTGCTGTACGGCCAGGAGGAAGTGAGCCGCCTGTTCCAGGTGACCAACTACATCCGCATTGCCGCCGTGGTGCTCGTTGGCCTTCTGACCTTTATCGCATTCATCTTCATCAACAACACGATTCGCCTGTCCATCACGGCGCGTCGTCGTGAGATTGCGATTATGCGTCTGGTCGGCGCCAGCAACGGCTTCATTCGCGGCCCGTTTATCACCGAGGGCGTACTGCAGGCCATTTTGGGCTCGCTGCTTTCCATCGGCGTTCTGGAGCTGCTGCGCAATCTGATGATTCCGCGTCTGCAGGAGAGCATCGGCTGGATGTCGTTTGCCCTGCCGACGCAGTACTACCTGGTGACCTATGCTGCGCTGATTCTGGTCGGCGTGATTATCGGTCTCTTTGGTTCTGCCATTGCCATGCGCCGCTACCTGCGCGTGTAGGCATGCCTGGAATTCATCCCTTCCAACGGGTCGTCTCTTATGGGGCGGCCCGTTTTTTGATTCCTAGGGGACGGCAGGAAAGCAAATCATTTGGGTAGACTCTTTGGAGTTCGCAATCGATAGTTAGGAGGCGCCATGGGGCGCAATAACAAGCACAAGCGTGGAGCTCGCAATAAGCGCGGGCCGGTGCGCAGCGAACGCCGTCCGAGCCTGACCGGGCGCGTGCAGCTCCATGAGCATAGCGCCTACGTTGTAACCGAAAACGGCGACTACAAGGTCATGGGCCGCGGCAAGCGCGAGATTATGGATGGCGATACCGTTGCCGTGAGCATTAAGAACAGCCCGCACGGTGAGCGGCGCGCCGTGATCGAAGGCGTGGTTGAGCGCGCAGCCATAAGCGTGGTGGGCACGTACCAGACCGCCGGTCCGCTTGGTGTGATCGAGCCGCTCGATTCGCGCCTGAAGGCCGACTTCTTCATCCTGCCCGAGGATACCTCGGCGGATCGCCTGGGCGTCCGCCCGGGTGATGCCGTTGTCGCGCGCATTTTGACCTACCCGACGCGCCTGGAATCGGGCACTGTGACGATCGAGCGCCGCATTGGCGGAGATGACGCGCCCGATTTGGGCGTTCAATATGTGATGGCGCGTTACGGCTATACCGATAGCTATCCCGAGGCCGCGCTAGACGAGGCCGAGGGGCTTTCGCTCGATGTGTCCGCGGCGCTTAAGGACCCGCTCCGCCGCGATCTGCGCGACCGCTTTGTCATCACGATCGACCCGGTCGACGCGCGCGACTTTGACGATGCCATTTCGCTGGAGCGCACGCCCGAGGGCGGCTATAAGCTGGGTGTGCATATCGCCGACGTTTCACACTATGTGGCTTGGGACGGGCATATCGATCTTGAGGCTCGCCATCGCACGACATCGGTGTATCTGGCCGATCGCGTGCTTCCCATGCTGCCCGAACGCCTGTCCTGTGACCTGTGCTCGCTTCGCCCTGACGAGGACCGTCTTGCGTTTACCGTCGATATCGAGCTCGATGCGCATGGTCGCGTGCGGCATTACGATCCGTATCCCAGCGTGATTCGCTCGCGTGTGCGTATGGACTATGACGGCGCCGAGGCGCTGCTGGTACGTGCCGGCGCGGTGGAGTATTCGGTGCTGGAGGGTGCGGCCGAGGATGTTGCGGCTGCCGAGGCCTCGCGCGAGGAAGCGCTTGAGCGCGGTCTTGCGTGCGAGGAGGCCGCCCGCGGCTACAACGTCGACCTCGGCGATTTCCTTGTCGCCGCCAATGAACTCGCCGAACTTCGCCGTCGCATTCGTCGCGCCCGCGGCTCAGTCGATTTTGACACGGCCGAGATTCGCGCTCTCTTGGATGAGGACGGAGTACCCGTGCAGATTGTGGCGCGTGAACGTTCGTGTGCCACGTCGCTTATCGAGGAAGCTATGCTGCTCGCCAACGAGTGCGTTGCAGAGTGGCTGGCAGACCGTGATATCGAGGCCTGCTATCGCGTGCATGAGGATCCGAGCCCCGATAGCCTGCACGGTGCTGCCGTTGCGCTGGCGCAGCTAGGCATCATCGACGATCGCCGTGCTGCCGGTATTGCCCTGGGGAGCCCCGATGAGCTGCAGGCTGCAGTTGATGCTGCCGCCGGTACGGCCAACGCACCGCTCGTCAACACGCTGCTTCTGCGCAGCATGCAGCGCGCGCTGTACAAGCCGCGCAACGAGGGCCACTTTGCGCTCGCCGCGCCGTGCTACTGTCACTTTACGAGTCCCATCCGTCGCTACCCCGATCTGGTGGTGCACCGCGTACTCAAGCTGCAGTTGGCCTATGAGCAGCTGGGCGGCAAGGACGCCCTGGTCCGTACGCCGCGCCTGATCGGCAAGGGGCGCGAGTCACTGCCGCGCATTCTGCCGCAGATCTGCCGCGCATGCAGCGATGCCGAGCGCGCGGCAGATGCCGCCAGCCATGCGACGCAAAAGATCAAGATTGCCCAGTACTATGAGGACCGTCTGGGCGAGCGCTATGCCGGAACCGTCTCGTGGGTTAGCAGCATGGGCCTCTTTGTGCGCTTGGACCTAACGCAGGTCGAAGGCTTGGTTTCGATCAAGAGCCTGGGCAACGAGTGGTTCGAGTTCGACGAGGACGCGCTAACGCTCACAGGTGCCGACACGGGCACCCGTTACGAGCTGGGGCAGCGCGTGATTATCGAGGTCTCGCGCGTCAATACCACGCGTGGGCACTTGGACTTTAAGCTTATCCATTAGCCAAATCCCGACTGATGGTGGGGGAGCGGAGGGCGGCCTTTCGGGACCGCCCTTCGCATTTGAATCATGGCTGCCTTGCCGTCTGCTCGGCCGCCCGCTTACCTGCTATTTGAGAGGTAAAACCTACCAAAATAAACCTGTCCCTTTTGGCAGGTTTACAAGAAAGCGGGGATGAGATGGCGACGGTGTACGGTTATGCGCGGGTGAGTTCGCGCGATCAGAATCTTAATCGGCAGCTGGATGCGCTGGGCGCCTATGGCGTGGGCTCGGCGAATATTTATGCCGACCATGCGAGCGGCAAGGACTTCGATCGACCGCGTTATCGCGAGCTGCTGCACGTCCTGGGAGACGGGGACGTGCTGGTGGTGCTTTCTATCGACCGACTTGGCCGTAATTACTCCGAGATTCTTGAGGAATGGCGACGCATTACCAAGGAGCTCGGGGTTGCCATTGTGGTGTTGGACATGCCATTGCTTGACACGCGCGCCAGGGCCAGCGGCGCGCCGGATGTGACCAACGTCCTGATTGCCGATATTGTGCTGCAACTGCTGAGCTACGTGGCGCAGGTGGAGCGCGAGAATATCCATCGGCGCCAAGCGGAGGGAATTGCAGCGGCGCGGGCGCGAGGGGTCCGTTTCGGTCGACCTCGCAAGCCGTGCCCTCCTCAGTTTGAGCTGGTGCGCGATAGCTATGAGGCAGGCGATATTACCCGCAGCCAGGCAGCAAAGTGCCTGGGCGTGTGCGTGGGGACGTTCGATCGCTGGATGCGCGAGGCGGGGTAGGGGGTCTGCGTCGCTTTGTCGCTTCCTGTTGCGATTCAAATTTTGATACGGTGACGATGCCATTTGGGGCTACACTCGCTGATATTTAAAAAGACGGAGGTTGGCCTTTGGCGCACATGAAGAAAATAATCGGGTGGACCGCGATCGCTCTGTTCGCCGCAACGCTGGCGGGCATCTGGGTGCTGACGGAGCAAAACGCGGTGCAGACGTCGTTGCTGAGCGAGTCCACCGCGCGCGTGGTGGAGGGTCAGGCTGCGAGCGTTCAGGCTGTCGATGCCACGGGTGAAGCTCAGGCGGAGAACGGAATGACTGGGGGCACCGATTCGGCTGCCTCGAATGTCCGGTCTGGCCGACTTGCTTCCATTCGCATGTGGGTGGGCACAAACGTCCGTCGCGTTGCCCATACCGTAGAGTTTTTCTTCGTCGGATTATTCGCCTCGGTGGTCGTGGTTTGCTTTTCCAGGCGTCCGTGGAGCATATGCTCCCGTTGCGTGCCCGTATTGCTCTTTTGCGCCGCCTGCTCCGTTGGCGATCAGGTACATAAGATCTTTGTTCCCGGCAGGCATTTCGACGTTATCGATTTAGGATTCGATGCTGCGGGCTATGTCACCGCCATGCTGTTGGTATTGCTGGCAGCGGCGTTGGTGCGCCATGTGACTCGGCCGATCGGCGCCCATGCGAGGCGCTAGCCGGTAACAAACCCGTTTCTGATAATGCGACCTTGTTGAATTATTTTGTGTCGCGCGTATTTCCGAGCGGTCGGATTTGAGGGGCGAGCGGTAGAACGCTCGCCCTTTGTGCGCCACGATGCGGCACAATGTACCGCAAAAGCTGTTTGTATCCGGTACGAATCGTTCGTTGGTCTTTAATTCTTCTCAACGGAGGTGTTTGAGATGGCAAACGGATTGCTTTTGCGGCTTCGCGAGCGTGAGCTCAGCGCGAGCCCGGCGGAACGCAATGTCATCGCATATGTAAGCGCTCATCCGCACGAGGTGGTCGGGCTGTCCGTCCGCGGTCTTGCCGATGTCACGTTCTCCTCGCCCTCGAGCATTTTGCGCTTTTGCAAGCGTTTGGGTTTTGCGGGCTACAAGGAGTTCCAGCGCGAACTGATTGCCGAGCTGGCGCTCTTAGGTGACAAGAAAGACATAGCCCTCGAGGACATCTCCATGGATGACAGCGTCGAACGTATCGTGGGGAAGGTGATGAAAAGCAACGTGCGCACAATCGAGGCGACGGCGCGAACGCTCGATTACACCGTCTTGGAGCGATGCGCGGCCCGTCTTAAGCGGGCACGCGCGGTCAATCTGTTCGGTATTGGTGCCTCTCGTTTGGTCGCGCACGACCTGGCGCAAAAGCTCATGCGTGTCGACAAAGAGTGCCATCTGTACGACGACTGGCATGATCAGCTCTTATGTGCCAAGAACATGCATGAGGGCGATATGGCAATCGCCTTTAGCTACTCGGGCTTGACGCAAGAGGTGCTGGACTGCACCGCCGAGGCTCAACGTCACAACTGTCCCGTTGTGGCCGTTACCAAAGTAGATGGATCATCCAAGCTTGCCACCATGGCCGATGCCGTGCTCGGCGTCGCTGCGAGTGAACCCTTGGTCCGCAGCGGTGCCATGGCTTCGCGTATGGCCCAGCTTATGGTTGTCGATGCCCTGTACGCTGCTTACGTTGCCAGCGACTACGAACGGGCGACGCATGTCATAAAGCAAAACTACATCGAGAAACAGGAAAGATGAGGTGAATGAAATGCTCGATTTAACAAAATTCACGACCGAACAGCGTAATCAAAGGTCAATGGACCTCGATACGATGACATCGCTGCAAATCGTCACGACGATGAACGATGAGGATCTTCGTGCCGTCCAGTCGGTCACGAAAGTGTTGCCCCAGGTTGCCATGGCAATCGACTGGGCTGCTGAGACACTCGAGCGCGGCGGGCGCGTCTTTTACATGGGCGCAGGCACCAGCGGTCGTCTGGGCGTACTCGACGCTTCGGAGTGTCCGCCCACGTTTGGCGTGTCACCCGATCTGATTGTCGGGCTCATTGCTGGAGGCGAGACGGCGTTTATCAAGGCTGTCGAAGGTGCCGAAGACAGCGAGGAGCTTGGCGCGAGCGACCTGCGGGAGCGTGGACTCTCGGACAAGGATCTTGTCGTTGGCCTGGCGGCAAGCGGCCGTACTCCTTATGTGGTGGGCGGCCTTGCGTACGCCAAGGCAACTGGGTGCAAGACCATTGCAATTGCCTGCAACCAAGGGTCGAAGATCGGGGAGAGCGCAGATCTTGCCATTGAGCCCGTGCCCGGTCCCGAGGTGCTGACCGGCTCAACGAGGCTCAAGGCGGGAACGGTTCAAAAGCTCATTCTCAACATGATTTCGACCGGTGCCATGGTCAAGATCGGCAAGGTATACCAAAACCTGATGGTCGATGTGCAGCATACGAACGAGAAGTTGGTGGTGCGCGGCCAGAACATCGTGATGGAGGCGACCGGCTGCACGCGCGAGCGCGCTGTTCAGGCGCTTGCGGATGCCGGCGGCCACGTAAAAACCGCTATTGTCTCGGTGCTGTTGGACTGCGATGCCGAGCAGGCTGCGGTAGCTCTTGAACGGGCGCACGGCCATGTCCGTACTGCGGTGAGTGGCCATGAGAAGAGCAATGCCGATGTCCAATAGGTGCACGGCGTGAGCTGATATGACATCTAGACGAGATACCCAATACAAGGAGGAGTTATGACGAACAAAGAGCTGGCTCAAAAGCTGCTGGACCTTTTGGGCGGTAAAGACAACGTGCTCGCAAACGCGGCGTGCATGACGCGCCTGCGCGTGACCGTCAAAGACACGGGCAACGTCGACACGGAGGGTATTAAGGCGCTCGACGGCGTGATGGGCCTGGTCGAGGACGACACGATGCAGATCGTGCTGGGTCCGGGCAAGGTGAATAAGGTGCTCGAGGAGTTCTCCAAGCTCACCGGCCTTGCGAAAGGCGTTGCCGACGAGAGCGTGGTTGACGCTGCGGCCACAAACAAGGCCGCGCAGAAAGCCAAGTACGAGTCCAAGCCGGTTCAGGCCTTCCTCAAGAAGATTTCCAATGTCTTCGTCGCCCTGCTTCCCGGCATCATTGCGGCTGGCCTCATCAACGGTATCTGCAACGTCATTAACGTCTCGACGGCAGGCGCGCTTGCAGGCGAGTGGTGGTACCAGGGCATTCGTTCCATGGGCTGGGCCCTGTTCGCCTATCTGCCCATCTTGGTGGGTTATAACGCGGCACGTGAGTTTGGTGGCTCCGCTGCGCTGGGCGGCATCGCCGGCATGATGTGCATCGCCAACAGTGCCATGCCCCTGCTTGCGCCTGGCGCGGCTGATCCTGCCACTGCCATTCTGCTGCCGCTCACCAATGCGCAGTACAACCCCGCAGCGGGCGGCATGATCGCGGCTCTCATCGCTGGCGCATTTTTTGCCTGGATGGAGCGTCAGATTCGCAAGGTTATGCCCAACGCACTCGACACGTTCTTGTCCCCGCTGCTGGTGCTCATCATCGGCGCCTTTGCTCTGATGCTCGTCATTCAGCCGGTTGGTGCATGGCTGACGACTGCCATCTTTAGCGTTTTGACCTTTATCTTCGAGAAGCTGGGCGTCCTGGGCGGCTATATCCTGTCGGCAGGCTTCTTGCCGCTGGTTTCCGTCGGCCTGCATCAGGCGCTCACGCCGATCCACGCTATGCTCAACGATCCCGACGGCGCTACCAAGGGTATCAATTACCTGCTTCCCATCCTTATGATGGCTGGCGGCGGCCAGGTCGGTGCCGGTTTGGCGCTGTACTTTAAGACCAAGAACGCCAAGCTCAAGAAGTACGTCGCAGAGTCCATTCCCGTTGGAATCCTGGGTGTGGGCGAGCCTCTGATGTATGCTGTTACGCTGCCGCTCGTTCGTCCGTTTGTGACGGCCTGCCTGGGTGCCGGATTTGGCGGCGCGCTCGCGGCGCTGCTTCACATCGGCACGGTTTCTCAGGGCGTTTCCGGTCTGTTTGGCCTGCTGATCGTCGTTCCTGGCCAGCAACTCGGCTACGTTGCCGCTATGCTGCTTGCCTATGCCGCCGGCTTTGTCCTGACGTGGTTCTTCGGTGTCGACGAGCAGAAGATCAACGAGTTCTTTGGCGAGTAGTTTGATATCGCGAGCCGTGTTGCTCAGGGCTCGCGGAGCGCGGCAGATTTCTTGATGATATGGTTGTGCCGGCGGGGCTAACTGCTCCGCCGGCCTTTTTTAAAGGAGCGTTGAAGCGTGAAAACGGGTATTTCGATTTATCTTTCCAGCCCTCTGCAGGATATTGAGCGGACGATTGAGCGCGGTGCCGCGGCGGGTGCGCGCTATGCGTTCACCTCGCTGCATATTCCCGAGGATGGGGGAGCGGCGTATGCAGATAAAGTCCGTCATGTTCTGTCGCTGCTTTCCGCCCGCGGCATTGCGCTCATTGCCGATGTGGGGCCTCGCACGTGCGATTTGCTCGGGCTTGAGCGCATCGAGGACCTGCGCGATTTGGGGTTGGAATACCTTCGTTTGGACTATGGTTTTAGCGCCCAGCGGGTCGCGGAGCTGTCCGGTGTATTTCGCATTGTGGTCAATGCATCGACGGTGAGTTCTGATGAAATCGCATCGTGGCGTGAAGCCGGCGCCGATGTGACTCGTTTTGCCGCCTGCCACAATTTTTACCCCAAGCCTTATACCGGTTTAGCTCTTGAAGATGTTGCTCGGACGAATCTTCGTCTTGCGGCGCTTGGATTCGAAATCATGGCTTTTGTGCCGGGTGATGCTAACGTTCGCGGGCCGGTATTCGAGGGACTGCCGACGGTCGAGGCGCAGCGCGGTCGCGCGTCAAAGGTTGCTCTCAATATGCTTGAGCTTGCACATGGCGCCGATTGCGACATTGTGTTGGTCGGCGACCCCGATCTTTCCGATGCGGGCTGGGCGCAGTTTGCTCAAGTTTCCGCCGGATACGTGGACCTGCAATGCGAGCTTGAGCCCGGTTATGCCTATGTGCGCGGGCAGATTCATCACGACCGGCCCGACTCGAGTGTCCTCATCTTTAGGTCTCAGGAGTCACGTACGAAGCTTAAGCCGGATTCCGTGCCGACGGATGCCGGAGCCGGCCTGCCGCGAAAGGCGGGGTCGATCGCTGTGAGCAATAGCGGATATGGGCGCTACGAAGGCGAGCTTGAGATTGCGCGGGTCGATCTTCCCGGTGACGAGCGCATGAACGTTGCGGGCCATATCACGCCCGAGGCAATGGAGCTGCTGCCGTTTATCAAGCGCGGATTCGGGGTACGGTTCGTTTAACGTGTGACCCGCGGGCTACAATTGGCCCATCATACGAAGGCGCCTCGTGTGGCGTGTGCCTGCGTTGGCCGATCTATATTCGGAGGATTCCCATGACCGTACTGTTTGTTGAATATTCCAAGTGCTCGACCTGTAAGAAGGCCAAGGCATGGCTGGACGAACATGGGGTAGAGTACATCGACCGCGATATCGTTTTGGACAATCCCACGGCTGATGAGCTTGCGACCTGGATTGCTCGTTCGGGGCTGCCGGTGCGGCGTTTCTTTAATTCGTCGGGCATGAAATATCGAGAGCTGGGCCTGAAGGCGCGTCTGGATGCGGGCATGACGGATCGGGAGTGCTACGAGCTGCTGGCGACCGACGGTATGCTGGTTAAACGCCCGCTGCTGGTGGGCGATGACTTTGCGATTCCAGGCTTTAGGGAATCGGCTTGGGCCGAGGCGTTGCTGTAGCGGCTGCGGAAAGTGCGACCCGGAATTCGCTTCCAGAATGGGATGCACTTTCCCAAAGTGGCCGGTTGCGGAAAGCACGTCCCATTCTGAGCTTCGATTGTGGGACACGGTTTCCGGTTGAGGGCTCGACGGGAAAGTGGGGACCAGTTTGAGCTTGAAATCTGGGGCGCACTTTCCGCCGGCGGGCCTGCCCCAGTCAGTCCGCCAGCTGCGCCCATTCGTGCGGATCGTAGACCTTTACGTGTTTGTTGGGCTTGCCGCTCCAGTACTCCTCGTCCATAAAGGGCAGATATGCCTGAACGCCGGGGCAGATAAAGGGAATCCGCTGCTGTTGCAGTCGCTCGCGCTGGCGCTGCTCCAGGTGCGCCTCGGATATGACGGTCGGCATACCGGACAACTCGACGAGGCTTGCCTGGATTCGCTTAAGGTCGGGGAGTCCCGCGTGCCATGACATCCGCATGATCAAAAAGGATGCACGGCGGTATTTTGCCTGCACCACAGTAATGGCGGGGCGCAGTGTGGGATGGATTTTGTCCCGTTCGGGCCAAAGGTCGGCAGTGATCTCAAGGCCCAGGGTCTCCCATAGGTAATCAAGCTCTTCGTCCATGGCGCCTCGATATCTACGCGATCATTGATACTTCGATTGTGTTGCCTGGTGCTATCGTTTTCACGGTAGAATCTGCCAACGGTTGACGGCTACCGCTCGCGGCGTTTTGCCCTTCGTGTACAGCGGTTGGCTTCACAGGTCCTTCACGGGTTGGACTAAATTAGGCCAATTTGACTGAATTTCAAAAAAGTCAAAATTGGGGCTTGCGTCACGGCGAGACTTCCCGTATATTTCTTTCTTGCGCAAAGGCACAGCCGAGCGCAGCGATGCAGTCATTGGGATGTCGTCTAATGGCAGGACAGCGGATTCTGGTTCCGTCAATGGGGGTTCGACTCCCTCCATCCCAGCCATTGCATTTGCTACATATGGCCCGTTCGTCTAGCGGTTTAGGACGCCGCCCTCTCAAGGCGGAGATCACCAGTTCGAATCTGGTACGGGCTACCAAAATTGAACGCCCGGGCCTCGTAAGAGACCCGGGTTTTGTGTATTGACCGTATATACGGCGCCTGCCGTGTTTCGCTCAGATCGAGGAGTAGCCATGGATCTGCCCATCAGCTTGCAAGACATCACGTATGCCGAGAACTATCTGGCGCAGGGCGACCTGGCTACGGCGACGCCGCTGCTGGAGCGTCTGGTGGAGCTCGCCGAGGAGTATATCGACGCTGAGTGCAAGACGGAGGAGAAGCGCCAATACTTTAGCTTCGATAGCAAGTTTGAGCGCTTGGCCTATCGCCGCGTGGAGAAGGATCCGCGCGAGCTCGTGCAGGTCGAGGTGCCGTTTGACCGCCTGTACTCTGATATGGCGTTTGCCTACATTCGCCAGCAGGATTATGTGAGCGCTCGTAATGCCCTGATGCAGGCTGTGCGTTGGGACCCCATGAACTGCAACTATCGCTTGGATTTGGCCGAGCTGTTCCGCGCACTCGAGGACAAGCAGGAATGGGCATCGCTCTCGTTCTCGGTGCTGGAGCGTGCAAGCGATGGCAAGTGCGCCGCCCGCGCTTACGCCAATCTAGGCCAGTACTTCTTGGAGCCCGAGACCGAGAACGTTTCGGCTGCCGTGGGCTGCGCGCGTCTGGCGCTGCGCCTGGCGCCCAACGATGCGCATACGACGCGCCTGCTCAACAAGATCCATACCACCTATCCGGATGCCGCCGATGAGAGCGACGACCACGTGATGGGTGAACTGGCCCTGCAAGGCGTGCCGACCTCGCCTTCGGCCGAGATTGCCATCTGCCTGATTATGTGCGCGACCGATGCTGCAAGCGACGGCGACAAGCAGGAGGCGACGCGCCTGACGGTACGTGCTCGCGACTTGGTGGGCGAGGAGGCCTGCGCGGCGATTATCAAACTGGTGCGCGAGAGCGATGCCGAGCTCAATGCCGAGCGCAAGGCAAAGCGCGAGACTGCGGGCTCAAACGCCGATGGAGCCAAGGAGGCCGGCGATGCCCAGTAAGCGCGAGCGCAAACTCATTTCCAAGAATCGCTCGGCACATCACGAGTACTTTATCGATGAGACGTTTGAGTGCGGTATTGAGCTGAGTGGTACCGAGGTCAAGTCGATTCGCGAGCGCGCCTGCCAGATTACCGATACCTTCGCGCTGATCCGCGGCGGGGAGTGCTGGCTCGTCGGCCTGCATATCCACCCTTATAGCCATGGTGGCGTGTGGAATCGCGATCCCGACCGTCGGCGTCGTCTGCTGCTGCACCGCAAGGAGATCGACTTTCTTGACGGCAAACTTCGCAACCGTGGTTATGCGCTGGTTCCGTTGGAGCTCTACTTTAATACCGACGGCCGCGTAAAGCTGCTGCTGGGTCTGGGTCGCGGCAAGAAGCTCTATGACAAGCGCGAGGACATGGCCAAGCGTGATGTCCAACGCGAGATCGACCGCGCCCTCAAAGAGCGCAATCGCTGACCACCCTTCATAAGTTGCGGTGGAATACGGACTGTTTTGCCTGATTGAGGGACTATTCAGTCCCTATTTCACCGCAACTGCGGGCGTCTCATCTTTCTTACTGTTCTGACATATATGTCTCAAAGGCGGCGTCCGTTATGGGTGCCGCCTTTTTTGTGGGTACATACATCCATGAGGTTCCAACCCGAGCTAGGGGAGTGATCGTTATGGACAAAACTGCGTTCTTTACCATGCCGAGTGGCCTGTACGTGGTGAGCGCCGCGGCGGACGGGCTGCGTGCCGGCTGCGTTATCAACACAGCGGTGCAGGTGACATCCGCCCCGCCGCGCATCTCGATTGCCGTGAACAAGGAAAATGTCACGTCCGGCGTAATCGCATCGGCTAAGGCTTTTGCGCTGACCGTGATCGATCAGACGGCCGACATGCTCTACATCGGTAACTTTGGGTTCCGCACCAGCAGCGATTATGACAAGTTTGCCAAATACGAGACCCGCGAGACGGCTCTGGGCATGCCCTATGTGCCCGAGCACGCGGCGGCCCTGTTTAGCTGCCGTTTGATCGACACTGTGGATGTGGGCACGCATCTGCTGTTTATTGGCGAGGTCGAGGATGCCGAGCGCCTGAGCGACGAGACGCCGCTGACGTACGACTACTATCACAAGGTGCTAAAGGGCAAGACGCCGCCCAAAGCCTCGTCGTATCAAGGCTAGAAATGTTCTAAAAATACTTGCATTATGTTATTGAGAATATATACTAATAAGTAAGTACACCAGCAGTCACGTTCGAGAGGAGAACATCATGGCTGAGGAGAAGAAGACGTATAAGTTTGTGTGCACCGTTTGCGGTTACGAGGTTGAGGTCGACACGCCCGAGCTGCCCGAGGATTACGTGTGCCCGGTGTGCGGCGTTGGTCCCGATGAGTTTGAGCTTGTCGAGGAGTAGCTCGTAGACATACGGCTTGCAGCAACATATAGCTCTGTCCAAGGGCCCCGGTCGAATTCTCGGCCGGGGCCCTTTTCCTCCGTCCCCAAGGGATCACGGCTGCTGTTAGCCGATCCTGTCTGTCGTGAGTCCGGCCGACTGTTTGTCTCAATCTGTAACATGTGGCGGCTCAAAACGGGTCTATCTGTTACAGATTGAGACAAAAGGTTGGAGCTGAAGAAATGTCTCGATCTGTAACATCTAGAAGCGCAAATTGGGTTCACTTGTTACAGATCAAGACAAACCAAAACCGTCCGGCAGAAGATCTCAATCTGTAACATCTAGCAGTGAAAACGGGGTCTACGTGTTACAGATTTAGACAAACGGAGCTGTCCCTCGGAATGATCTCGATCTGTAACATCTAGACATCAAAAGCGGGTCTAGATGTTACAGATCGAGACGTTTGCCTGGGTAGGTGCTCCGCCCCATTACATCCCTGTCAACAACACGACATCGAGAATCGTCACGATGACGCCGATCCCTACGAGCAACGCGTTGAGCGGGCGCGAGTTGGCGTATTTACCCATGACGCGGCGTGAGCTGGTGAGCCGTATGAGCACAAAGACCGTAATCGGCAGCTGAAGCGACAGCAGTGCCTGACTCCAAATGAGACCCTCAAAAGGATTCGGGACGACCAGGCACGCCGCCACTGCGCCGACGAAACAGGTCGCCACCCCGATCGAGGAATGTCGGTCGTGGATGTCGTATTCCTCATCGAACATGCCCGCGGTGATGGTGCCCGCCGCCATGCCCGCCGTCACACTACTCGATAGGCCCGCAAACAGCAGTGCCACCGCAAAGATAGTCGAGCTCGCCGGGCCCAAGATGGGGGAGAGCGTGGCCGCTGCGACGGCGAGGTCGTCTACGACAATGCCGTGCGCAAAGAAGGTCGTTGCGGCCAGGATGACCATGGCCGAGTTGATTGCCCAGCCCACGCCCATCGAAAAGAGCGTGTCGAAGAGCTCATAGCGCAGACGCTCTTCGATAACCTGCTCGCCTTGGCCTTCGAAGTGCATGGATTGGATGACCTCGGAGTGCAGGAAGAGGTTGTGGGGCATAACGACCGCGCCTAGGACACTTACGATAATCGCGGCCGAGCCGGTGGGCATACTGGGTGTGATCCAGCTTGTGGCGGCTTGCGGCCAGTCGACCTTGACTAGTGCAAGCTCGGCTAAAAACGAAAGTCCCACCACGCCCACGAAGGCGATGATCCAGCGTTCGGCGCGTTTGTAGGAGCTTGTCATGAGCATGACAATCGATGCCGCCGCCACGATGATGCAGCCGGCGCGTACGGGCAGGCCAAAGAGCATTTGAAGCGCGATCGCACCGCCCAGGACTTCGGCCATGGCGGTGGCGATGGTCGCAAGATAGGCACTGGCGAGCACCGTGCGCCCAACGAAGCGGGGGAGGTAACGTGTCGTGGCCTCGGCAAGACAGGCGCCCGTGGCGATACCCAGGTGCGCCGCGTTGTGCTGCAGCGCGATGAGCATGATCGTGGACAGCGTGACGATCCACAGCAGCGCGTAGCCAAACTGCGAGCCGGCGGCCATATTGGAGGCCCAATTGCCCGGGTCGATAAAGCCGACGGTCACGAGCAGGCCGGGCCCGATGTGCCGTGCGATGTCTAGGCCTCCGTGGCCGCCAGTGCGTCGGGAGCCAAAATGATGTTTGAGATGGTTGAGCATGGTGTTGAACATGGTGGGTTCCTGCATATGGGTGGTGCGGCGCCGCGCTTGGATCACGTGGCGCCGCGCGCTGGGCTTGGGTTGGGGCTACTTGTGCGCCTTGCCCTGATTGGCCACGGCGTCGATCTTGGCGGCGATGGTTGTCGGGTCGCCGATGTAGCGCTTATCGAGGACGTTGAACTCGGCATCGAAGGTGTAGACGAGCGGCACGCCGGTGGGGATGTTGACCTTGACGATCTCCTCGGGCGTGAGGTGCTCAAACTTCATGACGAGCGAGCGCAGAGAGTTGCCGTGCGCGGCGATGAGCACGCGCTTGCCGGCGAGCATCTGGGGGCGAATCTCGTCCTCAAAATAAGGCCAGGCGCGGGCAATCGTGTCCTTGAGGCACTCGGTGTAGGGTAGCTGGTCGGGCGCGATGTCGCGGTATTGCTCCTGTGTGTGGGGGTCGCGACTATCGCCCGGCTCGAGCGCCGGCGGGCAGACATCGAAGGAACGGCGCCAGATGAGTACCTGCTCGTCGCCGTGCTCCGCCGCGGCATCGGCCTTGTTGAGACCCTGCAGCGCGCCGTAGTGGCGCTCGTTGAGCTTCCAGGACTTGATGACGGACAGCCATTCGCGGTCCATCTGGGCGAGCACGATGCTGAGGGTATGGATCGCGCGCTTGAGGCGCGAAGTGTAGCAGACGTCGAAGTCGAAACCGGCTTCTTTGAGGGCTCGACCGCCTGCGGCGGCTTCTTCGCGGCCCGTGTCGGTGAGCTCAACATCGGTCCAGCCGGTGAACAGGTTGAGTTTGTTCCACTCGGATTCTCCGTGACGGATAAGGACAAGTTGCATCTTCTGTTGGTCTTTCTGGCGTGCCATGGGGGCCTCCTTGATCTGGCACGGCGCGCGTGCCGTTTGTTTGACGCCGTAAAGGGTACCCGTTTTAGGCTTAAAGGTTAACCAAGACTAACAAAATTGTTGTATTTGGATAGGCTGGTGAAAGGGGATTGCCGAAATGTCTTGATCTGTAACAACTAGGGATGGAAATTGGACCTAGGTGTTACAGATCGAGACAGGAAGAAATGGTCCTATGGAAAATCTCGATCTGTAACAGTTAGCTGCAAAAACCGGCCCTTCGTGTTACAGATCGAGACAAACCAAAACTGTCCTGCAGAAAATCTCAAGCTGTAACATCTAAGCGCCAAAACCGGCTCCTCCTGTTACAGATTGAGATGTTTGAAGCGGTGAGTTTACAGGTCGAACTTGGGGCCCTTGTTGCCGTCCTTGAGGTCGGCGGTGTCCACTCGTAGGGCGTGCGTTACGCGATTGTTTCGAAACGGGTGGGAAACACAACGGGCCGGCGATGCTCCTAGTATGCCTATTCAACTGACTGTCTAATATCTAGGGGAGGATCGCGATGCAGGCAGATTCCGCTCAGCAGCAGGGCCTTTATCGCCCCGAATTCGACCACGATGCATGTGGCATCGGCGCGCTTGCCGATATCAACGGTGAGCGCCATCACCAGATTCTGGACGACGCGCTGTCCATTCTGGTCAACTTGGAGCACCGCGGCGGTACGGGACTCGAGAAGAACACCGGCGACGGCGCCGGCATCCTGTTCCAGGTTCCGCATCACTTTTTCCGCAAAGAGGCTCAAAAGTGCGGCCAGATTCTGCCGGCAGAGGGCGACTATGGCGTGGCCATGCTGTTCTTCCCGCAGGACGACAAGGGCGTAGAGGATGCCCGCCGCGTGTTTGAGGAGGGCTGCGCCGAGGCCGGCGTGCCGCTGCTCTTTTGGCGCGAGGTGCCGGTCGACCCGCACGACCTGGGCGAGACAGCCCGCGCCTGCATGCCCACTATCCTGCAGGCTTTCCTGGGCCGTCCGGACGACACGCCCGCCGGCGACGCCTTCGAGCGCCGCCTGTACGTGTGCCGCCGCACCATCGAGAAGAAGGCTGACGCCGAGTTTGCCCTGCGCAACAAGATCTTCTATGTGTGCTCCATGAGCTCGCGCACCATCGTGTACAAGGGCATGTTGGTCACCACGCAGATGCGCCGCTTCTTCATCGATCTCAACGACGCCGCCGTCAAAACGGCCGTGGCGCTCGTCCACTCACGCTACTCCACCAACACCACGCCCAGCTGGGAGCGCGCGCACCCCAACCGCTTTATCATCCACAACGGCGAGATCAACACCCTCAAGGGCAACGTCAACTGGATTCGCGCCCGCGAGCCCAATCTGTACAGCCCCGTGCTGCAGCACGATCTTGAGCGTGTGATGCCCATCATCAACCGCGAGGGCTCCGACTCCGCGATTCTGGACAACGTGCTCGAGTTCTTGGTCATGAACGGCCGTCCGCTCACGCGTGCCGCATCCATGCTGCTGCCCGAGCCGTGGGACCACAACGACAGTCTGAGCGAGGAGCGCCGCGCCTACGACGCCTACCAGTCCATGCTCATGGAGCCGTGGGACGGCCCGGCGGCCATCGCCTTTACCGACGGTCGCACGCTGGGTGCCGCCCTCGACCGTAACGGCCTGCGTCCCGCCCGCTACTATGTGACGCGCGACGGTCGCTTTATGCTGGCAAGCGAGGTGGGCACCATCGAGGTGAGCCCCGAGAACATCCTGACGAGCGGCTGTCTGGGGCCGGGCCAGATGCTCGAGGTCGATTTTGCCCGCGGCCGCGTGATCTACAACGACGAGCTGCGCGCCCGTTACGCCAAGGAAAAGCCCTACCGTGATTGGATCGCCGAGGAGACGCTGACCGTCGACGCGCTCGATAGGCCTGCCGCGGTAACGCCCGCCGAGGACGCCGAGGTACCTGCCGCCGTGCGTATGGCCAAGCTCGGCTACCACTGGGATGACGTCGACGAGGTCGTGCGTCCCATGGCCCAGCAGGGCAAGGCCCCGCTCGCCTCGATGGGCATCGATGCGCCGCTGGCCTGCCTGTCCAAGAAAACGCGTTCGTTCTTCGACTACTTCTATCAGCTGTTCGCCCAGGTCACGAATCCGCCGATCGATGCCCTTCGCGAGCATATGGTCACCTCGACCACGCTCTACCTGGGTAACCACGGCAACCTGCTCGAGGACTCCCGCACGGCCTGCCAGCTGGTGCGCCTGGAGCGCCCGTTGCTCAACGAGGAGGAGTTCGACCGCATCTGCGCCATCGACCGCGTGGGCTTTAAGACCCGCCGTTTCCGTGCCGTCTACCGCCGCGATGCCGGCGAGGGCGCGCTGCAGGCTGCGCTCAAGCAGCTTGCAGAGGACGTTGAGGCTGCGGTCCGCGACGGCGTGAACATCGTGGTGTTGAGCGATCGTGCCGCTGCGGGCGAGGTGCCCGTGCCGTCGCTGCTCGCCGTGGGCTGCGTGCACAACCACCTGATCCGCGCCGGCGTGCGTACCTTTGCCGACATCGTGGTGGAGTGCGGCGACGCCGTGTCCCCGCACGACTTTGCGGCACTGGTGGGCTACTCCGCGAGTGGCGTCTATCCGTACAACGCACATGCGTGCATCCGCGATCTGGCGGCACACGGCGACCTGGACGTGACGACCGAGCAGGGCATCGCTAACTACAACAAGGCTGCGACCGCCGGCATCGTCTCCATCATGTCCAAGATGGGCATCTCCACGGTGCAGAGCTACCATTCGGCGCAGATCTTTGAGGCCGTGGGCTTTACTCCGGAGTTCGTCAACGCGTACTTCGCCGGCACGGTGAGCCGTGTGGGCGGTATGGGTGTCGAGGACGTCGAGCGCGAGCAAAACGAGCGCTACGACGCTGCGCTCGCTATCCTTAAGAGTCCGGCTCCCGATCAGCTGCCTATGCTGGGTCTGACCAAGTGGCGCCCGCTCGGCGGCGAGGATCACCTCATCGACCCTCAGACTGTCTACCTGCTGCAGACCGCCTGCCGCGAGAACAGCTACGACACCTTTAAGGAGTACAGCGACCGCCTGCACTGCGCCGGCCGCGCCGTGCGCCTGCGCGACCTGCTGGACTTTGATGCCAGCGGCCGCACCCCGGTGGCACTCGACGAGGTCGAGCCCGCGCTCAACATCGTCCGCCGCTTTAACACCGGCGCCATGTCGTACGGCTCCATCAGCAAAGAGGCACACGAGTGCATGGCCATCGCCATGAACCGCCTGCACGGCCGTTCCAACTCCGGCGAGGGCGGCGAGGATCCGCGTCGCGAGACCCCGTTGGCCAACGGTGACTCCAAGAACTCCGCCATCAAGCAGGTGGCAAGCGCGCGCTTTGGCGTGACGAGCCGCTACCTGTGCAGCGCCTTCGAGATTCAGATCAAGATGGCCCAGGGCGCCAAGCCTGGCGAGGGTGGCCACCTGCCCGGCAAGAAGGTCTACCCCTGGATTGCCGAGGTCCGTCAGTCCACGCCCGGCATCGGCCTGATCTCGCCTCCGCCGCACCACGACATCTACTCCATCGAGGACCTGGCGGAGCTTATCTTCGATCTTAAGAACGCCAACCCCGGCGCACGCGTGTCGGTCAAGCTGGTCAGCGAGGCCGGCGTCGGCACCATCGCCACCGGTGTGGCCAAGGGTGCCGCCGACAAGATCTTGATCAGCGGCCACAACGGCGGCTCCGGTGCTGCGGCGCGCGATTCGATCTGGCACGCCGGTCTGCCGCTGGAGCTTGGCCTTGCCGAGGCTCAACAGACGTTGCTGCAAAACGGCCTGCGCTCGCGCGTGGTGCTCGAGGCCGACGGCAAGCTCATGGACGGTACCGATGTCGCCGTTGCCTGCCTGTTGGGTGCCGAGGAGTTTGGCTTTGCGACCATGCCGCTCATCTCCATGGGCTGCCTCATGCAGCGCGACTGCCAGCAGGATACCTGCCCGGCCGGCATCGCTACGCAAAACTGCCGCCTGCGTCGCGGCTTCCGCGGCAAGCCAGAGCACGTCGAGCATTTTATGCTCTTTGTTGCCGAGTAGCTGCGTGAGGTCATGGCGAGCCTGGGCTTCCGCACCGTCGACGAGATGGTCGGCCATCCCGAGTGCTTGCGCCAGATTGAGGTCCCGGGCAACCGCAAGGCCAACCTGCTCGATCTGTCGCCCGTGCTGGCGAGCGCGACCTGTGAGTTTGGTGCCCATATCCCGGGTGCCGACGGCCGTCACTTCCTGCCCCAGATGGCTGCGGACAGCGAGCTCGACAAGACGCTCGACTCCACGTTGTTTGTGCCCTATACGGCCGATGCCCGTGCGCACCTGCGCCCGATTCGCTTCCGCGCCGATATCGCCAACGTCAACCGCTGCGTGGGCACCATCTTGGGCAACGCGGTGACCAAGGCGCATCCCGAGGGCCTGCCCGCCGGCTCCATCACCATCGATTGCGATGGTTCGGCCGGTCAGAGCTTTGGCGCCTTCCTGCCGCGCGGCATTACGCTCAACGTGTGCGGCGACGCCAACGACTACTTTGGCAAGGGCCTTTCGGGCGGCGAGGTGTCGGTGCGCCCCAACCCGCATGCGACCTACAAGTTCGACGAGAACATCATCGTGGGCAACGTTGCGTTCTTTGGCGCTACGAGTGGCCGCGGCTTCATTAACGGCCTGGCCGGCCAGCGCTTTGGCGTACGCAACTCCGGTGCCACGGTGGTGGTCGAGGGCTGCGGCAACCATGGCTGCGAGTACATGACGGGCGGTCTGGCGCTCATCTTGGGCGAGGTCGGGCAGAACTTCGCCGCAGGTATGACGGGTGGCGTGGCTTATGTCTTCGATCAGTACGGCACGCTCGATGCCCGCGTGAACCACGAGAGCGTTGAGCTCAAGGCCCCGACGGCCGGCGAGCTGGCGCAGATTCGTGCGCTCATCCAGGAGCACGTGGACGCGACTCAGAGCCCGCGCGGCATTAAGCTACTCTACAGCTTTGAGACGATGAGCAAACACTTTGTGAAGGTCATTCCGACCGAGTACGAGCGCGTGCTGGCGATTGTCGCCGCCGCCGAGGCCATCGGTAAGACGCATGCGCAGGCTGAGGAGCTGGCGTTTGACATTGTGACCGGTCGCGCGAGCGCCGCGGATGTCGCTCGCTTTGATGTCGCGGGCGGTACTGCGGGTGCTGTGCCCGTGGCTGCCAGCCCTTTTGCTTCGACCAAGAAGGAGGCGTAAGTGCCATGGGTAAGCCAGGTGCTTTTCTTGATATCGATCGCGTGGCCCATGAGTTGCGCCCCGTGGAGGAGCGCAGCTGCGATTTCGATCCGCTGTTCGTGGAGCTCGACGACGATGCGCGCCGTGCCCAGGCGAGCCGCTGCATGATGTGCGGCGTGGCGTTTTGCCAGATGGGCGCGAGCTTTGGCAAGGCACGCCTGAGCGGCTGCCCGCTGCACAACCTGATTCCCGAGTGGAATGAGCTGGTGTACCGCGGCCGCTGGGATGAGGCTGCCGAGCGACTGTCGCTCACCTCGCCTATGCCCGAGTTCACGAGCCGCGTGTGCCCGGCGTTGTGCGAGGCCGCGTGCAACCTGGGTTCGGTCGATGGCCAACCCACGACGATCCATGACAACGAGCGTGCGATCAGCGACCATGAGTGGGCAAATGGCGGTCCGCGCCGCTTTGAGCCGGCAGGGGAGGATGCACCCACGGTCGCTGTGATTGGCTCTGGCCCGGCTGGCCTGGTGGCTGCATGGGAGCTTGCACGTCGCGGTGCCCGTGTGACGGTATTTGAGCGTGACGACCGCCCGGGCGGCCTGCTCATGTACGGCATTCCCAACATGAAGCTCGAGAAGTCTGTGGTCGAGCGTCGCGTGGCACTCATGCGCGAGCTGGGCATTGTGTTCGAGCTGGGTGCCGACGTGAGCGATCCCAAGGTTACCGCCAAGCTCGACGACTTTGACGCCGTCGTGGTGGCTGCCGGCGCCCGTGCTCCGCGTGGGCTTTCGGCTGCGAACATTGATGCCCCGGGCGTGGTGTATGCCGTGGACTACCTGACGGCTTCGACCGTCTCGGTGCTCGATGGCGGCGAGCCTGTCATCGATGCACGTGGCCTGGACGTCGTCGTCATTGGCGGCGGCGATACCGGTAACGACTGCGTGGGCACCGCGGTACGTCAGGGTGCGCGCAGCGTGCGCCAGTTTGAGTTCTTGCCGGCTGCGCCCGATCAGCGCGCGGCGAGCAACCCCTGGCCGCAGTGGCCCAACGTTAAGAAGACCGACTACGGCCAGCAGGAGGCTATCGCTGCGATGGGCGGCGAGATGCGTGCCTGGGGCGTGGATACGCTCGAGGTGCTGCTGGACAAGAAGGGTGCGGCCGCGGGTCTGCGCGTGGTCGATCTGGACTGGTCGGCGGGAAAGCCCGAACGCATTGCAGGTTCCGAGCACGAGGTGCCGGCCCAGCTGGTGCTCATCGCCTGCGGCTTTACGGGTCCCGAGCATGGCGTGTTCGATGCGGTAGGCGTGCCTGTTGCCACCGCTGGTCGTCCGCTGCCTGTGATGGCTGCCGAGGGCTCGCACCTCGCGGCACGTGTCGACGGCGTCTCCGCGGATGCCGCACCGGTGTATGTGGCGGGTGATGCTCGTAACGGCAGCTCGCTCGTGG
Organism: uncultured Collinsella sp.; assembly: GCA_902488525.1. Taxonomy (GTDB): domain Bacteria; phylum Actinomycetota; class Coriobacteriia; order Coriobacteriales; family Coriobacteriaceae; genus Collinsella. Next base: position 28,226 of record CABTWP010000008.1, on the reverse strand, counting down.
TGAACGCTATGGCCGATGCCCTGGCCTGCGCTGCCGAAGTCGCCGACGCGCTGGAGCTGTAAAGTAGTCATTTAAGAACGTCCCCAATGACTGGTCATTTTTGTCTAGTCGTTGGGGACACTCTTTGCGAGCGGTTCGTTCGTTTGTCGACGCGCGAGTGTCCATTCGGCGTCTTCTTGAGCTGTGGTGCTCTGCTGTTTCTGTGGTGACCGGGGGGCGCTTGGCTCAAAAGGGCGGGTTGGCCGCCTATGTTTACCTGCGGTTTTGTTCCAGTGCGCATTTTCGGTCAAGCTTTTCGTCAAGTGTTTGGTCAGCATCTGGTTTGCAGCCGGAGGCCTATTTTGCCCGCGCTGGTCGTGGCTGCCCACCCTCCTCGTAAGCTCAAATTGAGGTCCATCAGTTTGAGGAGGATGCCATGACTGATCACGCTTTAGATCGAGCGCAGCTGGCCGAAGCCGTCGGCAACGATATTGCCGACATGGCCCATTTTTGGATGCTGCGGAAGTTCCAGTTTTTGGAGCCGGCGCGTGAACAGTTCGAGATCATTGTCGACCCGTGGCTCAGCTATTGCACCGAGCCTTCGCAAAACGAAATCATGGCCTACAACATGGCATTTACCGATTGGCTGCTCTTCGAGCGCCCCTATCGCCATGGCAAGACGTTGCTCGAGCTGTATGTTGAAGAGCCGCCGACATTGCTTTCGCCTGCCTCGCTCAAGCGGCTCGAGCAGGTACGCGACACACAGTATTTCTCGCGCTTTGGCATTTTGGACAAGGATCCTGCGAACGGCATGGTTGCGCTGAAGGATACGCGCACCGACCGTCGCTTTGATGTCTACGACCCGCATATCGTGCAAAAGGAGCATTGGAGCGACGGAGCGATTGCGGTGCGCCTCGCCTGCGTCGACGATGTCTGGCTGACGGCGGGACAGCTCTATCTGTACGACATCGCGCGCCTGAGTGACACGGCAGTCGATGGGCCGGGTGCGGTGCATCCGGAGGACCTGCAGGATGGCTTTGACACCTCGTGCATCAGTTTCTTCTTGCGCCTGGTCCGCGACATCATGGGCGCCCAGGGGCGCTACGTAAAGTCGCTCAACATCTACGAGCAGGAGTGGGAGTAGGGGATGTGGCTGGTGTCGCCCTGCTGCCCTGACTTTGTCTCAATCTGTAACGTTTGGCGGCTGTTTGGGCCCGTAACTGTTACAGATCGAGACATTTCCCTGGTGTCGCTGGGGTGGGACTGCAGCGTATTCCGTCCCCCACATCCCCTCTTCCCTCCGTTAACCGATATGCTCGACTTTAGGTCGCTGCATTAGGTAATAATGGACAAATGTTCAAGTTAATCGTGAGGGAGGAGCTCGATATGGCGTCTGCCGATCGTTCCACGTTGTTTATCAATGCGACCGTCCTGGATGGTTCGGAGCATATGGAGCCGCAGCCCAACATGGCCGTGGCCGTTGAGCGCGGTGTCATCACGTGGATGGGGCCGAGTGCTGTGGCGCAGGCGCCTGCGGGTGCCGAGGTTATCGACCTGGCAGGTGCTTATCTCATGCCAGGCCTCATCAATATGCATGTGCATCTGTGCGGCTCGGGCAAGCCGGTTTCGGCGGGCGATGCGGGCGCGCTGATGAAGAAGCTCGATAATCCCGTGGGGCGTGCCATCGTGCGCCACATTCTTAAGGGCAGCGCCCAACAACAACTAGCAAGCGGCGTGACCACGGTGCGCGGCGCGGGCGACCCGCTGTTTGCCGATCTGGCCGTGCGCGATGCTATCGATGCCGGCAAGTATCAGGGTCCTCGCCTGGTGGCGCCGGGAACGGGCATCACGGTGCCGGGCGGCCATGGTGCGGGACTGTTCGCCCAGGTGGCCAACAGTCCCGCCGAGGCAGCCGAACAGGTGCGCGACCTGTATGCGCGTGGTGCCGACGTCATTAAGCTGTTCGTGACGGGCGGCGTGTTCGATGCGACCGAGGTGGGCGAGCCGGGCGTGCTGCGTATGCCAGTGGAGGTTGCCGCGGCGGCATGCAAGGCGGCGCACGATATGGGCCTTCCGGTTATGGCCCATGTCGAGAGTACCGAGGGCGTGAAGGCCGCGCTTGAGGCCGGCGTTGACACGATTGAGCACGGCGCTCTGTTGACACCCGAAATCTTGGAGCTGTACCGTGGCGCCGCGGGCACGCAGCTCGAGGGGCGTGCTCCGAGTGTGACCTGCACTATCAGCCCGGCGCTGCCGTTTGTATTGCTCGACCCGGAAAAGACCCATTCTACCGATACGCAAAAGAAGAACGGCGACATCGTGTGCTCGGGCATCATCGAGAGCGCCCGTGCCGCACTGGAAGCTGGCGTTAAGGTGGGCCTTGGCACGGACTCGAGCTGCCCGTTCGTGACGCAGTACGACATGTGGCGTGAGGTGGCCTATTTTGCCAAGTACGTGGGTGTGAGTAACGCCTTCGCGCTGCATACGGCCACGCAGGTCAATGCCGAGCTGCTGGGGCTGGGCGGCGAGACCGGCACAATCGAGTGCGGCAAGGCCGCCGATATCCTGGTGACGCGCAAGAACCCGCTCGATGACCTGTGCGCACTGCGTGAGCCGGCGTACGTGATGTGCCGTGGTGATCTGGTGCGCAAACTCAAGGTGAAGCGTATTCCCGAGGTGGACGCCGAGCTCGACACGATTATGGCCATGCCGTCCGAGGCACTGGCCGAGGAGCTCGCCCGCGACGGCGTGGCATAGGTGTGACAAAGGGGCAATCCCTTTGTCATAATCAAAAATGCCGAGGTCTCAGTGCGAGGCCTCGGCTTTTATTTGTCCCATGGTATGGCGGCTAGGAGCGCGTCTCCATCTTGGCGTGGCACTTGGGGCAGGTGACGCGGATCTTGCCCTTGCCCTTGGGGACGGAGAGCATCTGGCCGCAGTTGGGGCACTTGAGATAGGCCGTGGTCTTGCGGCCCTTCCACATCTTCTTGGCTGTGCGCTTGGCACGTTCAAAGTCTTCCTTGCTAGTACCGGCTGCGCGCGAGGCGTTGGCCGCTGCAGCGCCGCCGCCCAAGCTGGCGACGAACTTGCCCAAGCCGGGAACATTGGCGGTCGCGGCTACAAAGGCCTCGTTCTCCTTGCGACGTGCATCGATATTTTTGGACAGGCCGCGCAGCACGCCAATCACGATGACGGCGATGGCAATCCAGCTGAGCCACTGGATGCGGGCTATCGATCCGATCATCGCGATGACGATGCCGGCAAAACCCATCACGATGGTGAGTTCATCGGCGCCATTACGGCCCTTCATAAAGTCATTCATGCAAATTGCCTTTCGTTCGATATGCTGCACGCCTTTATACCCGATTTAGAGCAAGGGGGGCAGGTTAATCTGCACCAATGTGGTGCAAACATGCCTGTCCCCGGAGCACCAAGACGGTGCAAAGAAGTTTGTTCCCAATACCCCAATTACTTGGAGAGCTTGTCGACGACGCGTTCGATCTCGGCGAGCTTGGCGGCCTTGAGGTCTTCATCGCCCGATTCGATTGCCGAAGTCACGCAGCCCTCGATATGCGCCTTAAGCACGTCGGCGTTAATGCGCGCGAGGAGCGCCTGTGTGGCCATGAGCTGCGTGGAAATATCGACGCAGTAGCGGTCCTCATCGACCATCCGCAGGATGCCGTCGATCTGGCCGCGCGCTGTCTTGAGCATGCGGGTCACCGATTTATGGTCTGCCATCATGGCGGGTCCTCGTTTCTGGTCGATCTTCCGGATGCCCCCGTCAGTTGCGGTGAAATACGGACCGTTTAAAGGCCTAGGGCGGCACAACAGTCCGTATTTCACCGCAACTTCTGAGGATTGAGTAGGCGGTGTCTGCTACGCGGCGGTCACGGATAGGGCGTGGAATTTCTCGCCCGCGGCCTCGACGGCGGCGGCGAGCTGCTCGGCGGTCACGGTGTCGGCACACTCCACCTGGACGGTCTGGGTCTCGTGATCGGCGTCGGCGTCGGTCACGCCGGCAACGTTGAGCAGTGCCGTCTCGACAGTAGCGTCGCAGTGGCCGCACATGAGGCCGGAAGTCTTGATTGTGTATCGCATGGGTATTCCTCCCTGTTGTGTCGGCTTTCCCAGGCACCCGACCTTGACCTTCAAGCCGTCGCTCGCGTACCAAAGTACGCGTCGCTCCTCTTTCAGGTCAATCTCGGGCACCTGGAAAACCCGTTCTAAATGGACTTAATGGTGAGCTTATTTTGCCACTTTTGGCTTAAAGGATTTTAAGCGCAGCGCATTGCTTACGACGCAGACACTCGACAGGCTCATGGCCGCGGCGCCAAACATCGGCGAGAGCTGCCATCCGGTGAGCGGGAAGAACACGCCCGCCGCCAGCGGAATGCCGATGCCGTTGTAGAACAGTGCCCAGAACAGGTCCTGCTTGATGTTGCGGATCGTGGCGCGCGAAAGCTCGATGGCGCGGGCGACGTCCATGAGGTCGCTGCGCATGAGAACCACGTCGGCGCCCTCCTTGGCGATGTCGGCGCCGGTGCCGATAGCAAGGCCCACGTCGGCGCGCGCCAGGGCGGGGGAGTCGTTGATGCCGTCGCCTACCATGGCGACCTTGCCGCCCACATCCTGCAGCTCACGGACGTGGCGCTCCTTGTCGGCAGGGAGGACGTCGGCGATGACCTGTTCGCTGCTCAGCCCCACGCGGCGGGCGATGGCCTCGGCCGTCACGCGGTTGTCGCCGGTGAGCATGCGCACGTCGACGCCAAGCGAGCGCAGTGCGGCGATGGCCCCGGCGCTCGTCTCCTTGACCTCGTCCGCCACGGCGATGGTACCGACAAGCTCGCTGTTCTTGGCAAAGAACAGCGGCGTCTTGCCCTCGGCCGCGAACTGTTCGGCAAGGCCGGCGGGAACCTTCACGCCCAGCTCGTCCATCAGACGCACGTTGCCGGCGGCGATGACATTCTGCCCCTCGCGTGCCGTAACGCCTCGCCCGGGCACGGCGGTAAAGTCCTCGACCATGCGTGCGACGATTCCGCGCGCCTCGCACTCGGCCATAATCGCCTCGGCCAGCGGGTGCTCGCTTGAGCGCTCCAGCGCAGCGGCCAGCTTGAGCAACGCCTTTTCGCTCATGGCGGGCGAGCCGTCAGCGCGCGTGGCTACCGTGATATCGGTCACAGCCGGCTTGCCGCGGGTGACGGTGCCCGTCTTGTCGAGCACCACGGTGCCCACGCTGCGCAGGTTCTCCAACGCCTCGGCGCTCTTAAACAGAATGCCCATCTCGGCGCCCTTGCCGGTGCCGACCATAATGGCGACGGGCGTGGCCAGGCCCAGCGCGCACGGGCAGCTGATCACCAGCACGGCGACGGCGGAGGTAAGCGCTTCCTCGATGCTTCCGGCCAGCGCCATCCACGCCACAAAAGTTACGGCAGAGATTACAAACACCACGGGCACGAACACGCCGGCGATCTTGTCGGCCATGCGGGCGATGGGCGCCTTGGTGGCGTTGGCGTCCTCGACGAGCTGGATAATCTTGGCGAGCGACGTGTCGGCGCCCACCCGCGTGGCGCGGAAGGTAAACGAACCGGTGCGGTTCACGGTGGCGGCGTTGACGGTGGCACCGGCGGTCTTTTCCACGGGGATGGACTCGCCGGTGAGCGCGCTCTCGTCCACGGCCGAGCTGCCCTCGAGCACCACGCCATCGACGGGGATGGACTCGCCGGGGCGCACACGCAGCACCTGATCGGGCAGAATGGCATCGACGTCGACGGTGGCCTCGGTACCGTCCTCGGCCACGACGGTCGCGGTCTTGGGCGCCAGGTCAATGAGTGCCTCGATGGCGCCGCCAGTTTTGGACTTGCTGCGCGTCTCAAGGTATTTGCCCACGGTGACGAGCGACAGGATCGTGCCTGCGCTCTCAAAATACAGATTGTCCATGCTCGTCATCATGGCCTCGTGGACCTGACCCGCGGCTAGCTGGTCGGCCATGATAAACATGGCGTAGAGCGACCAGGCGACGGAAGCGGTGGCGCCCACGGCGATGAGGGCGTCCATGGTGGGCGCGCCGTGCGCGAGCGATTTAAACCCGTTGATAAAGTACGCGTCGTTGACATAGACGATGGGGATGAGCAGGACGAGCTCGGTGAGGGCGAGCGTCATGCTGTGGGTATGGTCGGTGAAGACACCAGGCAGCGGCCAACCAAGCATGTGCCCCATGCCTATGTAGAACAGTGGGATGAGGAATACGATCGAGATGATGAGGCGGGTGCGCATGGCAGAGGCGGCGGCCTCCAGCTTCTTGGTTGGCGACTCCATGTGGGCGGCGCCGGACCTGGCTTGCGTGCTGCCGTTTGAGCCGGCGGCACCGGTGCCCGCATCGACGGGCGAGGCCGAGTAGCCGGCACGGTCGACGGCGGTGCAGATATCGTCGGGGGAGACCTGAGCGGGGTCATAGTCGACCATCATGGAACCGGCGAGTAGGTTGACCGCGACGCTTTGGACGCCGTCGAGTTTGCTTACGGCGCGGTCCACGTGCGCCTGGCAGGCGGCGCATGTCATGCCGCCCACGTCGAACTTATCTTGAGCCATGGCTTCTCCTTTCTGTGGTTCGGTGTTGAAATTGTTAACCTGCCGATACTATACACCCATACCCCCTGGGGGTGTCCAGTACAGAAAGAAATGTATGACATTTCGTTACAGATGAGGGTGGTTGGTTGGCCGATGGACCGTCCCAACCAATCATCTCAATCTGTAACATCTGAGGACCGTTTTGCCTGCTAGATGTTACAGATTGAGATGTTGTCTCGCGGGGTTGGGGTTTGTCTCGTTCTGTAACATCTAGACCTGTATCTGCCGAGCTAGTGTTACAGATCGAGACATTTGCCGGGGAGGGGTCCCGTCACGGCAAGACGCCCGCCGCCTAGATACAGAACCCGGGGATCACACAGGTTAGCTTGTTTGGCTTTTCCGCAGGCGTTGCGTACGTAAAGACGTCGCCGTCGTGCCCCACGCGGTTCATATAGAGCGTGCCTTCGCTCTCCGATGTGTCGGGGCTCACCGTGCGCTCCCACCAACAGGTGTCCTTGCCCTTCCACTGGCGGACCATCGTCTCGTTCGTGGAATACGGGCTCACCTTGAGCTCGCGGAAGAGCTGATACTCCTTGCCCTCGCCGTTGTAGATGTCTGCCAGGTAGTGATAGTCCTCGGCAAACGAATCGGGCGGTTGCGTACCGCACAGCTCGACCATGGCGGGCAGCCAAAGGGTTGCGGGCAACTCGCTCAGGCACGATGCGCTGTTGGCGGCGCCCACATTGTTCGAGACCTTCTTGACCCCTTTAATGAGTGCGCGCAACTCGTTGGGCAGCAGCTTAAGGCCGTCGCCGTTGAGCCATTCCCGCAGCTCGCAATCTGCCCAGCCGGCGCTCGGCGGTTCAGCCGCAGCGTTGCGCTCGGCAATACCCGCATCGAACATAAACGTCAGTCCGGCCTTGCCCGTCCCGTCCAGAAGCTCGTCGTGGCGGATGCCCACGAGCTGCGCGCCGACGTGCAGCCCATTGGTGAGCTTCACGCGCTTAGTGCATGGATAGGGGATATGCCCGTTGTCATCGAGCAGATGATAGCGCTTGGCAATCTCGCGTGCCTCGCTACGGGTCTCGGCGGCCTTAATCTTGAGCGAAATCTCCTGCAGCTGATCCCAAGTGTAGTCGTCAAGTGAGCTGCGGATGCCGTCCAGGTAGTCGGGGATGCCAAAGCCATGGGTTGCCGCCCCGATAACGCCGAGCCCCGCAACGGCTGCGACAACGCCACCGATAATAAAGCGGCGGCGGGTCATGGCATCGTGCCGGGCCTGCTCCAGGATCTCTCGCGCGCGCTCGCCGGCGACGTCGACCTTAAGGTGTGTACCGGAGTCGATGTCGATTGCGGCGTCACTGCCCGCGCCTTCGCGGCCCTCGGATTCGGCATCGGTGAGGTATGCCGAGAGCACCTCGAGCATCTGCTGCTCGGTGGGACGATCGCACTGCTCGACTGAGAGACCCTTCATGATGATTTTGACGAGCGCTTCATCGCCCTCGCAGCGCGGCTCGAGCGGTGCCGGCTTGGTCTTGGTCTTTACGAGATAGAACGAGCCGGTTGCAGCGGCGTCCGTCGACTCAAAGTCAAACGGTTTGCGACCGCTGTAGAGCTGGTACAGAATGCTCGAAAGCGCATAGACGTCGATTGCCGGCGAACGGCGAAGGGCCGCGATGCCTTCGATATCCTGCGTGAGCATCTCGGGCGCGGCGTATGCGGGCGTGGCAAAGCGCCAGATGTCGGCGCGCCGGGTGATCGTGTCGTCGCCGAGAGCCATGGTCGCGGAGCCCATGTCGATGAGGCAGGGGTCAAAGGAGCAATCGGCAATCTGCTGCTCGAGCGTTCGGCTGGTGGTGCGGAACATGATATTGGCAGGCGAAAGGTCGCGATGGATGACCGGATTCACGAGGCCTTGGGTCATCAAGAGCGCACGAAGCACGGCGTTTCCGACGGCGGCGACCATCTGGGTGGTCAGCCCGCCCGAGGCGTCGTGAGGAAGCAGGGGCAGCGCCTGCTTGAGTGAGGTGCCCTCGACCCACTCCATGAGGATGAGCGGGTCGTCCTCGCACGATCCGTAGCCATAGACGCGCGGAAATCCGCGCAGGTGCGAGACGGTACACAGATGACGGTACTCCTCGAACAGCGCAGCGGTGTTGGCCAGGTGCGCTGCCGATTGCTCGGCGGAGCGGTCGGGGGCTTGGCCAGAGAGAAAGGCGTTGTCCTTGAGTAGCTTGACGGCAAAGACCTCGCCGCTTGTGTTGGTCGCGCGAAGCACGTGCCCGATGTTGCCGTTGTTGCGGTGGGCCGTCTGGAGAATAAGCGTCATAAACCGACGCTTGGCGTCGTCCTCGGCACTGGGGTCGACCGCCACGGCGGTGTCGAACGTATCGAGACGGATGAGTTTGTCGCCATAGGCGCTATCGGTAGTATCCATGGCGTTCCTTTGTCTGGCATGGGTTGCCGCGCGTACACGTGAGCAGTGCGGATATCGGTAAAGTACCATGATAGCCGCACTGCTCACGTGTACCGCTGAGTATTGTCGTTTACGACGCAGAAGGTAGAAGACGAAAGACGGACGGCGACCGTCTTCCGATCGCTGTCCGTGCTAGTCCACAATGACAAGGAATGTCGTGTAGAGACCCAGATGGAGCCTGTCGCTGTTGGCGATTTCCACGGGGGGATAGACTTTGCCGGGTTCGCGTTGGTCGCGCGGCGGCTCAATCACAATATCGCCGTCGCCCGCGCCCGATTCGAGCACTGTGCCGTTGGTCGATCCAAGGCCCTGGGCGTACCAGTGCTCACCCTCGAGCCAAATACGAAGATGCTCGCGCGAGGCGTCGGCGCCTACATCGGTGATGCTGGGCGAGGTTTTGGGCAAAGAACCAATCACGGTGCCGCGCGGATCGCGTGTGAGGGGATGGATTTGCATGTCGGCGCAGTTGTCGGCATGGGTTCTGAGCAGACCGAGGTTGGGAGCGACGGTGTGCGGCTGCTCCAGGCTGCTCATAAAGCCACGTCCGACGGTAGTTTCGGTGGTGCCAAAGTGCCCGCCCGTCTTGCTGTCGCAAAAGCGCTCGACGGTGGCCACGCCCTGAACGGGATCGGCGAGCGCCCCCGTTGCCACAAAGAGCATAAGGTAAAGCGTGCTTTTCTCGCGCACGGCATTGCCGTCAAAGTTGTCGATGCGATTGAGGGCATTTGCATATAGGCGGCTGTCCAGCTTGTAGCTGGCGAGAGCCGACATCATTTCGTTGGCGGCCGGACCGCGATAGTGCTCGGCGATTGCCCGATAGGCGGACTCGCCGCCGCCGAGCTTGCTGCAGATTGCCGCGGAAAGGTTGAGCGTGGTGACGGTAAAGTCGCTGTAGATGGCGGGCGCGCACTGGTCAGGCTTGCGATGGACGATGTAACGGGTGAGATACGAGCGGTTGGAAGAGCATTTCTCGAGCAGGGTACTGCCGAGATAGGAGTTTCCATTGATGAGCATTCGGGCGATCTCGAGATGTTTAAGACCGCCGAACGAGCGAATATCGTTATAGAGGACCGAGCAAGGCGTCTCTGCTGCCACGGATACCTCCTTTGATTGCTTCCTAGCCAATATGGCGATAGGAATTAATGGCCCCCGGTGGGCGACGTATTAAATGGTTGCGCAATATATAGCGTAACCAAAGCAACATTATAGGCCACATGTTCGAAATTGCAGGAAGACTGAGAGATTTGGTTTGGACTGGACGGAAATCCCCCTCTGTCTTGATCTGTAACATTTGGACCCGATTTTGCCCTGCATCTGTTACAGATTGAGATAATCGGCCGGGCCCACCTCGTCCGCCTCGTCATCTGTGGTTTACGTGGGGGCATACGGAGTACGGGTATACTAACCCGCGGCGAATCTGCTCCATCGCTTAGAGCTGCTGCGTCTGGACGGCGCGTGATAGGGCTGCCAAAGCGATCGCCAGCGTGCTGAGCAACGTCCTCTCTGTGCGCACCCGTTTTTGTATGTATTAGCGCACTACCAAGCACGCCCGCGCGGCCGCATGCCGTGCCCATTGCGCGTGCAGATAAGGAACAACAACATATGCGTAATTCTGTATCCGACGTCACGGACGCCGAGATTCTGGACGAGACCCGCGAGGCCATGACCCAGGCTGCCTTCGATGCCGCCGATGAGGCCAACGCCGCCCAGGCCGTCGAGTCCGCTACCGAGAGCCTGCCCGCCTTTGACGAGCTGGGCCTTTCCGACGAGATGCTCCGTGCTATCGAGAACCTGGGCTACACGGCGCCGACGCCCGTGCAGGCCGGTTCGATCCCCGTGGTGCTCGAGGGCCGCGACCTGCTTGCCGCCGCTCAGACCGGCACCGGCAAGACGGCCGCCTTTTTGCTGCCGACCATGAACAATCTGGAGCACATCGCTCCTCCCAAGCCCGTGCGCGAGCGCGGCAGCCGTAACCGCCGTCGCGGTGCTAAAAAGCCCGAGGGCAACGGCCGCGGCCCCGTGATGCTCGTCATCACTCCTACGCGCGAGCTTGCCCAGCAGATCGACGAGGTTGCGAGCAAAATCGCCGACGTCGCCGGTCATGTTGCCGTGACCGTCGTGGGCGGCGTGAGCTACAAGCCGCAAACCGCGGCACTCAAGTACGGCTGCGACATTCTGGTCGCCACGCCGGGCCGTCTGGTCGATCTGATCGAGCAGGGTGCCTGCCACCTGGACGAGGTCAAGGTGCTGGTGCTCGACGAGGCTGACCGCATGCTCGACATGGGCTTTTTGCCCGCCGTCCGCCGTATTGTGCGCGAGACGCCGGCCGAGCGCCAGACGCTGCTGTTCTCGGCGACGCTCGACGAGGAGGCCGTGGGCGAGATCACCGACCTGGTGAGCGACCCGGCCCGCGTGGAGATCGCGCCCGCCACGTCGACCGCCGACACCGTCGACCAGTTTGTGTTCCCGGTGTCCATCGAGGCCAAGAATAACCTGTTGCCCGAGTTTCTCAAGAAGGAGGGCCCGGAGCGCACCATTGTCTTTATGCGCACCAAGCATCGCGCCGACAGCTGCTGCCGTCGTCTGGAGCGTAAGGGCATCAAGGCCGCCGCGATTCACGGCAACCGCAGCCAGGCCCAGCGCGAGCGCGCGCTTTCTGCCTTCCGCGACGGCACCGTCGACGTGCTGGTGGCAACCGATGTTCTCGCCCGCGGCATCGACATTAGCGACGTGCGCTACGTCGTGAACTTTGACGTGCCGGCCGAGCCGACCGACTATATCCACCGCATTGGCCGTACGGGCCGCGCCGGCGAGTTGGGCTGGGCCATCACGTTTGTGACCGAGCAGGACGTCGACGAGTTCTACGAGATCGAGAAGCTCATGGACAAGACCGCCGACATCTACGAGGCCGGCGACCTGCATGTGGGTCCCAACCCGCCCGCGGTTGATCCCGAGCGCGACCCTGCGGCCTTTAAGGTGAAGAAGAAGACCAAGCGCGGCAAGTCCAAGAGCAAGAAGAAGCTTGAGCAGGCACGTCGCGACGGCAAGCGCAACGGCGATGACTACGGCGATGTGGCCGGTCGTTCCAACCGCGGTCGCGATGAGCGTCGCGGCGACGGCGAGCGTCCGAGCCGTCCCAAGCGCGGCGGCAAGACCCGCGTGCGCGAGGGCGTTCAGGCTCGCGTGGACGAGGCCGTTGAGAGCGTGGCCCGCGAGGTGGCTGCCGAGGAGCGCGGCGGTGCTGCTGCCGTCGAGCAGGCCCCGCGCGGCAACCGTGCCGAGCGCCGTGCCAAGCAGTTCCAGGGCGAGGCACACCGCCGTCGCCGCGAGGACGAGGACCGCGGCGGTCGTCGCCGTGTTGAGCGCGAGGATGAGGGCCGTGGCTCGCGTGGCGGCAAACGGGGCTCGGGCGACCGTCGTCGTTCCGGTCGCAATGACGAGCGCGGAGGCCGCGATGAGCGCCGTGGCGGCGAAGGCCGTGGTTCGCGTGACGAGCGTGGCACCCGCGGCGGCGAGCGTCGCGAGGGCACTCGTGGCAACGGTAGCCGCAGCGGCGCCGGTCGTTCGAATGAGTCGCGCGATCGTCGCGACCCGCGTGCCAGCCGCGATCGCCGCGATGACTGGCGCAACTACGACGACACCCGCGAGGAACGTCGCGGCGGCTACCGTGGTGGTCGAGGCGGCAACCAGGCCGGCTCCCGTGGCGGCCGCGCCGGCGGTCGCGATAACCGCGGCAGCTATGGCAACAGCCGTGGCGGCAAGCGTGGTAGCAGCTCCCGTCGTCCCGGTGACGGCGGCGGCAAGCGCAAGTAACATACGCATCGCCCGCTAGAGCGAGGTGAACCAAGGGTCCCGAGCAACTACGCTCGGGGCCCTTTTTGTTTGTCGTATCCGATCGCTAGTTCAAATGTGATTTCCTCGGGAATGCATCTAGAGGATGCCGTGGACCTGTTTCCTGCCATGCGGCAATGGGTCCCATGGGGTGCGCCGTGCATTTTTTGGAGTATTCTGCAGTTCGAGTTGTCTGCATATGATTTGACGTCGCCAACGGTGGCTTTCGGATATCCCTAGCGAGCGTTCTGAGTCAGATTTCGCCGTTTTCCGGAGCAGGGGCGCGTATTTTCGCCATGTCGGGACTTAGAATGATACGGCGCCCTACAGTTTTGCCCACCCGCGGCGGTGCTAGCGTGGTCACGTTGCAGAATACTCCGTTTTTTGCACGGGCCAGGATGGGGTACCTCAGGAGAACACAGCGGTATTCCGTAAATATATACAATCTGTACCATAATTTATGCAAAATGAAGAGGCAGACAGCGTAGGGTGGGTGCATTGGGGTGCTTGGTGCATTAAAACGGGGACCCCACGTGCCGTATACTCTGGCTGGATGTGAAAACGGCTTGACGCGTTGCTGAGCGTAGGGGGAGGGTGTCTAGATGAGCGTATTCGAAATTGTGTTTAGTCCGACGGGTGGAACGGAGAAGGTGTCTTGCCTTGTGGCTGGAGCGCTGGACAAGAATACTGTTACCGTCGATCTGACCGATAGCGGGTTGGATTTCCACGAGGTCTCGATGACGAAGGACGACGTGGCTGTTATCTCCGTGCCGGCGTATGCCGGTAGAATCCCGGCTGTGGTGGCTGACCGGTTGGGCATGGTGCGCGGCAACGGGGCTCGGGCTGTTTTGGTTTGTGTATACGGAAACCGCGCGTTTGAGGACACGCTCGTAGAGCTGGAGGACGTTGCGAAGCATGCGGGATTCCGGGTGATCGCGGCAGTTGCGGCCATTGCAGAACATTCCATTGCGCGACAGTTTGCTGCCGGTCGTCCGGATGCGCAGGATGCGGCGCAGCTCGCAGAGTTTGCGCAGCAAATTCAGCAAAAGCTGTTGGCTGAGGATGCGTCCGAGCCCTCTATCCCCGGCAATCGTCCTTATAAACAAGCCGGAGGTCACCGCATGGCACCCGAGGCAACAGGGGATTGTGTCTCCTGCGGTGCATGCGCCGCGGCGTGCCCCGTTTGTGCTATCGACAAGGGTGACCCCAAACGAGCAGCTGGCGAGGCGTGCATCTCCTGCATGCGCTGCATTGCCGTATGTCCGCGAGGCGCTCGTAAGCTTGATCCCAACAAGCTATCCGCTATTTCCCAGATGCTGAGCAAGGTTTGCGTCGTGCGGAAGGAATGCGAGCTCTTTATCTAGCGCAAGTGAGATTGGTGCAAATAAACCTGGCCCTTTTGCACCAAAAACGATCCGTTTTCCTCCGTTCCCAAGGGATCATGTGATCCGAAGGGGACGGAGGAAAACGGATCAAAAAGGAAAAATAGTAAGGCGCTCTTTTTCACATTCAATATTGCAATTTGGTAACGCGTTTTATCAAATATGGCATTTATCTGCGGTAATGTTCTATTTCACCGCTGAGGGTGACATTTCATGCCGCCTGCCGAACTGCGTGGAGACCTAACAACTTTTTAGGTCAGTGTTGTGCGTGTAGCAACTTCGCCCGGCCTCGCCTCCGGGCTGCCGCATGAGAGGGGATCTTATGGCACGACTGCACGTAATGGAACGCAGCCACGCTCAGGCCGTCATGGACGACCTGCACGATGCGCTCGGGCGCCGTCTGGCGGTGAGTTCGCTCGCCCCGTGCCCCGTCGAGTTTACGGCGGCGCTCGTCAACCTGTGCTCCACCCAGAGCTGCGGCAAGTGCACGCCCTGCCGCGTGGGCCTGAGCGCGCTGAGCGACCTGCTCGCCGATGTGCTCGAGGGCCGCGCCGACGAGTCCACGCTCAATCTGATTGAGCGCACCGCCCGCACCATCTATCTTTCGAGCGACTGCGCTATCGGCTACGAGGCCGGCGCCATGGCACTCACCGCCATCCGCGGTTTCCGCGATGATTTTGAGCACCATATCCGCGAGCACTCCTGTGGCTTTGACCGCGAGGCCCGCGTCCCGTGCGTCTCGGGCTGCCCGGCGCACGTCGACATTCCCGGGTACATTTCGCTCGTCGAGGCCGGCCGCTATGCCGATGCCGTCAAGGTCATCCGCAAGAACAACCCACTGCCGCTCGTTTGCGGCCTGGTGTGCGAGCATCCCTGCGAGATGCACTGCCGTCGTGGCATGGTCGACGATCCCATGAACATCCTCGCCCTCAAGCGTTTTGCCGTTGAGCACAGCGACCTCAACGATTACAAGCCTAGAGTGGCCGACAACACCGGCAAGCGCATCGCCGTGGTTGGCGGCGGTCCGGCCGGCCTTTCCTGCGCCTACTACCTGGCCGTGATGGGCCATAAGGTGACCATCTTTGAACAGCGCCACCACCTGGGCGGCATGCTGCGCTATGGCATCCCCAGTTACCGTCTGCCGCGCGAGCGCCTGCAGGCCGAGATCGACTGGATCTTGAGCGCCGGCATCGACGTGGAACTCGACCACTCCGTCAACGGCGAGGAGCTTGCCCGCCTGCGCGACGAGTTCGATGCCGTCTACCTGGCCATTGGCGCCCACAGCGATAAGAAGCTCGGCCTTCCGGGCGAAGAGGCGCTCGGCGTGGAGTCGGCCGTCAAGATGCTGCGTGCCATCGGCGACGACGAGCTGCCCGACCTGAGCGGCCAGCGCGTGTGCGTCATCGGCGGCGGCAATGTGGCCATGGACGTGGCGCGCTCTGCCGTGCGCTGCGGTGCCGAAAAGGTGAGCATCGTCTACCGCCGTCGCATCTGCGACATGACGGCCCAGGATGCCGAGATTGCCGGCGCCCAGGCCGAGGGCTGCGAGGTTCTGGAGCTCACCGCACCGCTCGCTATTGAGACGGGCGAGGAAGGTCGCGTGAGTGGCCTGCGCGTGCAGCCGCAGATTATCGGCGAGCCCCGTCGTGGGCGTCCGGCCCCGCGTGCCGCCGCCACGCCCGAGCGCGTCATTCCCTGCGAGCGCGTGTTTGTGGCCATTGGTCAGGACATCGACTCCAAGCCGTTTGAGGACATGGGCATCGCCTGTAAGTGGGGCTGCGTGGTCACCGATTCGGATGGCGCCGTGCCTAACTTTGATGGCCTCTTTAGCGGCGGCGACTGCCAGACCGGTCCCGCCACCGTCATCCGGGCCATCAACGCCGGCCGCGTTGCTTCGGCAAATATCGATCGCTATCTGGGCTTTGACCACAAGATCAAGCTCGACGTCGAACTGCCGACCGTGCAGTTTAAGGGCAAGCACGAGTGCGGCCGCTGCGAGCTGGGCGAGCGCGAGGCCGGCGAGCGCATCCACGATTGGAATCTGGTCGAGCAGGGCCTCACCGAGGAGGAGGCACGCCAGGAGGCAAGCCGCTGCCTGCGTTGCGACCACTTTGGATTTGGCGCGTTCCGCGGAGGGAGGAACCTGGAATGGTAGAGCCCAACAACCCCACTGTCAGCGACAACACCGAAAGCGGAGCACTCAACATGGTTAAGCTCACTATCGATAATTGCGAGGTCGTGGTGCCCGAGCGCACCACGATCCTGGACGCAGCCAAGTCCGTCGGCATCCAGATTCCCACCCTGTGCTACCTGCGCGATCTAAACGAGATTGGCGGTTGCCGCGTGTGCGTGGTCGAGGTCGAGGGCTGCGACCAGCTGGTTGCCGCCTGCAACAACTATGTGCTCGACGGCATGGTGGTCCGCACCAACAGCCCCAAAGCCCGCGAGGCGCGACGCACCAACGTGCAGCTGCTGCTGTCCCAGCACGACTCGCGCTGTACGAGCTGCGTGCGCAGTGGTAACTGCAACCTGCAGACCATCGCCAACGACCTGGGCATCTTCTATCTGCCGTACGAGCAGCACCTAGCGCGCGAGGGCTGGGACTTCGATTTTCCCATCATCCGCGATAACGACAAGTGCATTAAATGCATGCGCTGCATCAAGGTGTGCGAGAGCGTGCAGGGCCTAGGGATTTGGGACCTGACCAACCGCGCCACGCATACCGCCGTGGGCACCCGCGGGCGTGCGCCGATCGGCAAGACCGATTGCGTCGCGTGCGGTCAGTGCATCACGCATTGCCCGACGGGCGCCCTGCGCGAGCGTGACGATACCGAGACCGTGTTCGATGCTCTCGCCGATCCCGATAAGATCGTGCTGGTGCAGATTGCGCCGGCCGTGCGTAGCGCCTGGGGAGAGGAACTCGGCATTCCGCGCGAGGAGGCTACCGTTGAGCGCCTGGCTTGCGCACTGCGCCGCGTTGGCTTTGAGTACGTGTTCGACACCGATTTCTCGGCCGACCTCACCATTATGGAAGAGGGCTCCGAACTGCTCGAGCGCCTGGGTAAGGCCGCCAAGGGCGAGGACGACAGCCGCGGTTGGCCCATGTTTACGAGCTGCTGCCCGGGCTGGGTGCGCTTTGTGAAGGCGCGTTACCCCGAGTTTGTCGACAGCCTGTCCACGTCCAAGTCGCCGCAGCAGATGTTCGGCGCCATCGCCAAGACCTACTACGCCAAGGTGCTGGGCGTGGAGCCCGAGCGTCTGTTTGTGGTGTCCGTGATGCCGTGCACGGCCAAGAAGGCCGAGTGCGCGCTGCCGAGCATGGTGGGCGAGGACGGCACGCCCGATGTGGACGTTGCGCTGACGGTGCGCGAGATGGTGCGCATGATCCGCGCGAACCACGTGAGCGTGGACACGCTGGTTGAGGAGCCACTCGATACGCCGCTAGGCTTTGGCACGGGTGCGGGTGTGATCTTTGGCGCCACGGGCGGCGTGATGGAGGCCGCCGTGCGCTCGGCCTATTACCTGGTGACGGGCAAGAACCCCGACGCCGACTTCTTTACCGATGTGCGCGGCCTGGACGGCTGGAAGGAAGCCGTGACCGATATCGATGGCACCAAGGTACGCGTCGCCGTGGCACACGGGCTGGGCAATGCCGCCCGTCTGCTCGACGCGATTCGCGACGGCCGCGTGAGCTATGACTTCGTTGAGGTCATGGCATGCCCGGGCGGCTGCGTCGGTGGCGGCGGTCAGCCCATCCACGACGGCTGCGAGCTGGCAGCCGAGCGCGGTCAGGTGCTGTGGGGTCTGGATGCCGCTGCGGACATTCGCTTCTCGCACGAGAATCCCGATGTCCAGGCGTGCTATCGCGAGTTCTTGGGCGCGCCGCTCTCGCCACTGGCCGAGGAGTTGCTGCATACCGACCATCACGCCTGGTCGATGCCCAACGAGGGGGCGTGCTAGCCATGCGTGCGTTTGATGTTGAGCTGTCGCGCCGGGGGTTTGCCTCGGCGCTCGCCGCGGGCGCCCTGTCGCTTGCGCTCGCGGGCTGTGGCGGCGGGGCTGCTGGTGCCGGGTCCGCCGCGGGCTCGGCTGCCACAGACGGCGCCGGTGCTGCTGCAGAGCCGGTCGAGGTGCACGTCGCCTCGCTCAAGGGGCCGACCTCGATTGGCCTGGTGCAGTTTATGGACCGGGCGGCCGATGGCGAGACGGACAATGAGTTCGACTTTGCGATGAATACTGCCGCCGATGAGATTGTGCCCAAGGTCATTCAGGGCGATATCGACATTGCCCTGGTGCCGGCCAACGTGGCGAGCGTACTCTACAACAAGACCGAGGGCGCGGTGCAGGTCATCGACATCAACACGCTGGGTGTGCTGAACGTGGTGACGGGCGACGCGAGTGTGACCTCGTTTGGCGATCTGGCGGGCCATACCGTCTACATGACGGGCAAGGGCACCACGCCGGAGTACGTCATGAACTACCTGCTGGAGCGCGCGGGCCTGACCGGCCAGGTGGCGCTCGAGTTTAAGAGCGAGCCCACCGAGGTGCTGTCGGCCTTGCTTGCCGATCCGTCCGCCGTGGGCGTGCTGCCGGAGCCGTTCAAGACCGCTGCCATCGCCAAGAGCGAGGGCAAGCTGTCAGCGCCGGTAAGTTTGACCGATGTGTGGGATGAGCTGGCGGGTGACACGGGTTCGCGCCTGCTGACGGGCGTGACCGTGGTGCGCCGCGCGTTTGCCGAGGAACATCCCGAGGCCGTGGCGGAGTTCTTGAGATGCCATGCGGCGAGCGTTAAGGCTGTCAATGTGGCGCCGGCAGACTGGGCGCAGGCCGTGGTCGATGTCGGCATCGTGGACAACGCCAAGATCTCTGAGAAGGCGATTCCCGGGTGCATGCTTGTCTGCCAGACGGGCAAGGATATGAAAGCGGCGCTCGGCGGGTACCTGCAGGTGCTGGCCGACGCGGACGCGAGCGCCGTGGGTGGTAAACTTCCGGCTGACGATTTCTACTACATGGAGTAGCCCGTGCGTGCGTTTGCTCGACACATGACAGAGCGTATGAAGGCGGTGGCGGCAGGCGGTGCCGTCGCCGCCTTTTGGCTTGCCGCGTGGACGCTGGTGGCGGCGCTGGTGGCGCAGCCGCTGATCTTGCCTGGGCCGGGTGCTGTTGCCTTGGCGCTGCTGCGCCTGGTGTGCGATGGCGGTACCTGGGCGATTTTGGCGGGCTCGGGCGCGCGGATACTGGGCGGGCTGGCTCTTGCCGCGGTGTGTGGTGGCGTGCTTGCCGGGATTTCGTCACATTCGCGGGCGTTTGCCCGCTTGGTGGCTCCGGCGCTTTCGTTTGTTAAGGCGACGCCGGTTGCCTGCGTGGTGGTCCTGCTGCTTATTTGGTTGGGATCGGCGCGCGTGAGCATCGCCGCGGTCTTTTTGATGGCGCTGCCGGGCGTGTATTTTTCGCTGGCCGAGGGCTTGGCACAGGTGAATAAACCGCTGGAGCAGATGTTCCGTCTGCATGGCGTGCGCGGCTGGCGCCTGTTTTGCGCCCATACCTGGCGCGAAGTCCTGCCGTTTGTGCTTTCGTGCGCCCGCGCCGTGATCGGCATGAGCTGGAAGGCCGGCGTGGCAGCCGAGCTGATCGGCATGGCGGTGGGCACCGTGGGTGAGCGCATCTATCAGGCAAAGCTTTTGATTGAGACGGCTGATTTGCTGGCGTGGACCGTGCTGGTCGTTGCCGCCTCGTGGGCGTGTGAGCGCGTGCTGGTGTGGCTGCTGCGGGTTTCGGGACCCGTGGCGTGGCGCGCGGCCGTGCGGGCGCATGGACATGGACTGCGCGGGTGTGCGGGGGCTGCGAGCGATGGCGCTGCAGCGGAGCTTGCGCTTGCCGTGGGCGATCGTGCGCCCTGGGCGCCGGCGCTGGATGGTCTGGTGCTCAACGTGCCTGCGGGTGGGCGTATCTGTGTGATGGGCGCTTCGGGTGTGGGTAAGTCGACGTTGCTTTCGTTGACAGCGGGGGAGTGCGCGCCGTGCTCGATGGTGTTTCAGGATGCGCGCTTGGTCGAGTCCGCCTCGACGCTGGATAACGTGCTGGTGTGCGCCGATGCGCACGTGGACGCCTCGAGCGCTGCAGCCCTGTTGCGCCTGTTGGTGCCGGGGGTCGATGTGCATGCTCGCGCGGCCGAGCTTTCGGGCGGGCAGCGCCGCCGCGTTGAGATTGCCCGCGCCCTGCTGTGCCCGGGCGGCGCGGTGATTCTCGACGAGCCCTTTACCGGTTTAGATACCGCCACGCGCGATGCGACGGCCGAGGTCGTGCTCGACCTGCTCGACGGCCGCATGCTCTTGCTTGCCACGCACGATGCCGCCGACGCTCAAGCCCTCGATATCTCGGACATCATCACGCTCTAAATACTGACTCAGCAACAAAATGATTCGTTTTCCTCCGTCCCCACGGGGTCGGGTGTGGTATTCTATCTGCGGGGTAATACTTAGGATTACCAAGTAATACCAACGCCGCAGAAACAAACTCCGGATGCGGGCCAATCGGGTTGCCTTCACAGCCCGTCGCCCAGCCGCGTGGCCCGCATCTATCCGCACTACCGTCGTTTCAAAAAGGAAGCGCCATGGCAGAACACATGACCCCCGTAGTCGCGAAGGTCTTGCCCGAGGAGAAGGCAGCCTTCGCGGCGGCAACCCAACTCGTGGGCACCACGCCGTCCAACGCCATCCGCATGTTTATCGCCGCGTTCAATCGCTGCGGCACCTTCCCGTTCGACATCTCGCCCAACGGGGCTTTTGGCACTGCGCCCGATTCTCATCAACAATGACAGTCCCAAACTGCCGGCACTTGGGGACGTTCCTTTTCAGCCGGCAGTTAAGGAACGTCCCCAAGTGCCGGGTTTTGAGGAGGTTGGCATGCTCAATGCGATGATTTGGGCGCTTGCCTGTTTTGGTGTCGTCGCTGCCGATATTGCCCTGAGCGTCGTTTTGTTCTCCGCCCTTGGCGTCGCATCGGTGTTCATGGGTTTTTCGATCGATGACCTCGACATTCAATTGCTTCAGGCTGTCGCGCAGACGGCATCGTTTTTGATGGCGCTGCTGTGGTGGCGTTATCTGTGGCCGCGTTCGTTTATGGCACGCCGGCAAAGCGAGCGTCCGCTCGGCGGGGGAGCGCGTGGGGCATGGAAACGCATCGCCTGCGTTATCGTGATCGGCCTGGCCCTGCAGGTGGTCGTTGGCTACGTGACCGACGCCGTGTTGTCGCTGTTGCCCGATGCCGCGGCCGACTACAGCGAGCTTGTCGAGGAAACAGGTATGGGCGACACCAGCTATCTCGCCGTCCTGACTACGGTGCTCGGCGCCCCATTTTGTGAAGAGTTGCTGGTGCGCGGCATTATTTTTGAGTTTTCGCTCCGAGCGTTTAATCCGCAGTGCCGCCCACTTTGGAAACGCCGGCGTCGTGCGAACGCGCAGGACGGCGCCATGGTGCCCTGGGCGGCCCCGAGTACCTGGGGCATCGCTGCGGCTATCGTGCTGCAGGCTGCCATCTTTGGTTTTATGCACATGAACTGGGTACAGGGCTGCTATGCGGGCGCCGCCGGCCTCATTTTTGGTTGGGTGCTCGTGACGACCGGAAAGCTCCGCTACACGATTCTGCTGCACTTTGCCTTTAATGCCGGGTCGTATCTCATGACGTTGCTCTGGTTTGTGAACACGCCGTTCGACGTGGCAATTACGGTCGCTATCGCCGGCGTCATCCTCGTTGAGGCAATGCGCTCGCTGCGCCATGCGTGTGGGATGGACGCAGCGAGCGCACCGCTGCCCTAGTTGCGGCGTCCGCCGCCGTTGGCGCCCTGCCGTCCCTGGGCCGCGCGATTGCGACCGGCAGTGTTCTGTGCGCGCGACATGCCGCCGTGCCCCTTGCTGCCTTTGGGTCCCTTGCCAGCGCCGCCGCCATGCGGTTTGCCGCCCTTCTTGCCGGTGCCATGCCCACCGCCAGCAGATGTCTCGCCCGGGCGCGGGGGCACGGGACGGATCAGGCAATGCTTGGTGTAGCCGATCAGGTCGCGGCGGCCGGCCTTTTCCAACGCCTCACGCACGAGCTTGTAGTTCTCGGGCTTGCGATACTGGATGAGCGCGCGCTGCATGGCCTTCTCGTGCGGGTCGCGGGCCACGTAGATCGGCTGCATGGTGCGTGGGTCCACGCCGGTGTAGTACATGCAGGTCGACATGGTGGACGGGGTGGGGTAGAAGTCCTGCACCTGCTCGGGCATGTAGCCCATGTCGCGCACGGCCTCGGCAAGGTCCACGGCTTCCTTCATCGTTGAACCGGGGTGGCTCGAAATCAGATACGGCACCACATACTGCTTGAGTCCGTATTCGCGGTTCAGACGTTCAAATTTACGGCAGAACGCGTCGTAGACGGCGCGGCTCGGCTTGCCCATCACGGACAGCACCGCGTCGCTCACGTGCTCGGGCGCTACGCGCAGCTGGCCCGAGACATGGTGCTCCAGCAGCTCGCGCAAAAACTCGTCCGAGGCGTCGGCCATGGTGTAGTCAAAGCGGATGCCGCTGCGCACGAAGACCTTCTTGACGCCCGGCAGCTGGCGCAGGTCGCGCAGCAACTGCGTGTAGCCGCTCTCGTCGACCACCATGTTCTTGCATACGCTCGGCCACAGGCAGCGCTTGTTCTTGCATACGCCGTGCTTGAGCTGTTTGTCGCAGGCAGGGCGGCTAAAGTTTGCCGTCGGTCCGCCCACATCGTTGATATAGCCCTTAAACTCCGGGTCGCGCGTGAGCAGCTCGGCCTCGCGCATGATCGAGTCGTGGCTGCGCATCTGCAGCACGCGGCCCTGGTGGAAGGTGAGCGCGCAAAACGAGCACTCGCCAAAGCACCCGCGGTTGGAGCTAATGGAAAACTTGATCTCGGCAAAGGCCGGCACGCCGCCCGCCGCGTCGTAGTCGGGATGCCAATCGCGTGCGTAGGGGAGCTCGGCCACCTCGTCCATCTCATCGGTGGTGAGCGTCGCCGACGGCGGGTTCTGCACCACATAGACGCTGTTGGGGTAGGGCTCTACCAGGCGATGTCCGGTGATGGGGTCCATATTCTGCTGCTGCACGTTAAAGCTGCGCGCGTAGTTGAGCCTATCGGCGGCAAGGTCGTCCCAGCTGGGCAGCAGGTCGTAATCGTAGACCTCGTCGAGCGAGCCTGTGCGGTAAACGGTGCCGTTGATATAGGTGATCTGGTCGACGGGCAGTCCCGCGTCGAGCGCGTCGGCGATCTCGACGATCGCGTGCTCGCCCATGCCGTAGATGAGGATGTCGGCGCCCGAGTCGAGCAGCACCGAGCGCTTGAGTTTGTCCTGCCAGTAGTCGTAGTGGGCCAGGCGACGCAGGCTTGCCTCGATGCCACCGATAATGATGGGGGCGTCCTTGAACGTCTGGCGGATGAGGTTGCCGTAGACCGTGACGGCACGGTTGGGGCGGTGACCCTCCTCGCCGCCGGGGGTATAGGCGTCGGTGTGGCGGCGGTGCTTGGTCACCGAATAGTGGTTGACCATGGAGTCCATGTTGCCGGCGCTGACCAAAAAGCCCAGGCGCGGCTCGCCGAGCGCCGTGATGCTGGCGGGGTCGGTCCAGTCGGGCTGGCAGATGATGCCCACCTTGTAGCCGTGCGCGTCGAGTACGCGGCTGACGATGGCCATGCCAAAGCTGGGGTGGTCCACGTAGGCGTCGCCGCAGATGTAGACGAAGTCGCACTGGTCCCAGCCGCGCGCGTCCATATCGGCGCGGCTGACGGGGAGGAACTTGTCGCGGCCCGGGCGCCAGGGACGGGCGGGCGCTGCCGGGGTATGAGTGGCGTGGCCGCCCTGGGCCTTACCGCCGCGCTTTTGCTGCTGGCCCTGTTTGCCCTGCTGACTGCGCTGGTTGTTCTGAGCGTGCTGAGGCTTTTTTGCCACGATCCCTCCCGGTGTTTGTATGCTGCACGTAATTGTAACCAGTCTTTTTGGGACGGGGCTAAAAAGACTGGTGGAGTACATGGGCTGGCGGATCGGCGCGTCGATGCGGGTGCCGTACCCGCCGTTTGTTTCCAGACTGTGTATCTGCGCGTTGGGGAAGCCGTCTCGCGCGCACGCCATGTTGTCAATGGGTTACAGTATGAACGGCGGCTATGTTTCCGCCAACGCACGAGAGAGTCGTCAACAAGGAGGATGCACGACGATGCAGCGTGCCAAACAGATATCGGAGTCTATTGAGCTGGGCATCATCTTGGCGCTCGCCGGTGGCTTTATGGACGTGTATTCGTACATTGGGCGCGACCATGTTTTCGCCAACGCGCAGACAGGCAACATCCTGCTCGTGGGCGTGAGCATCTCGGAGGGCAACTGGGCACTTGCGGAGCGCTACTTCTTCCCTGTGGTGTCGTTTGCCGTGGGTATTATGCTTGCCGATCTGGTACACGAGCGGTTTGGCAGCGTGATTCACTGGCGTCAGGTGACGGTGTTCTTTGAAGCCGTCATCTTGCTGGGCGTGAGCTTTATCCCGGGCGGCAATTTCAACCTGCTCGCCAACTGCCTCACCTCGTTTGCCTGCGGCATGCAGGTCGAGAGCTTCCGCAAGATCCACGGTCACGGCATCGCTACGACCATGTGCATCGGCAACTTGCGCAACGCGCTGCAAAACGTGGACGATTACATCATCACCCACAGGCGCGGCTTTTTGGAAAACGGCCTGCTGTACTTTGGCGTGATCTTTACCTTTGTGTTTGGCGCCGTGTTGGGCAACTGGTGTATTGAGCGCATGGGCCTGCACGCCATCGTCGTGGCGAGCTTGCTGCTGTTTGTCGCGTTTGCCATCATGTTCATCGACCGCGAGCGCGACTTGCGCTTACGCTGGAAGGTTGCGGCCGAGGCTTGGAAAGAGGGCTGCCGAAAGTAACCGAATGCGGCAAAGGGGCTGTCCCTTTGCCGCAATATTTTTCATCATCTGTTGAAACGATTTAACACTATTGACGTTCTCACGCGTTTTTTGTTTCAAAAGCGTGAGGATGGGACTTATAGCGCGGGCGTAATGGGTGCCCCGCACACGATGGGAGGCTATCAATGGCTAATCGTTTCGTTCTCAATACCATCTCTTATCATGGTTCCGGCGCCATCAAGGAGATCCCCGGCGAGCTCCAGCGTCGCGGCTACAAGAAGATCTTCGTCTGCTCCGACCCCGATCTGGTCAAGTTTGGCGTTACCGCTAAGGTGACCGACGAGCTCGACGCCGCCGGCATCGCTTGGAGCCTCTACTCCGAGATCAAGCCCAACCCCACGATTCAGAACGTCAAGGACGGCGTCGAGGCCTTCAAGGCCGCCGAGGCTGACGCTATCGTGACCATCGGTGGCGGCTCCTCCATGGACACCGCCAAGGCCATCGGCATCATCATCAACAACCCCGAGTTCGCCGATGTCCGCAGCCTCGAGGGCGTTGCTCCCACTAAGAACCACGCCGTGTTCACCATCGCCGTGCCGACGACCGCCGGTACCGCTGCCGAGGTGACCATCAACTACGTCATCACCGACCCCGAGAAGGTCCGCAAGTTCGTGTGCGTCGACACCAACGACGCCCCCGAGGTCGCCGTCGTCGACCCCGACATGATGGCTTCCATGCCCGCCGGCCTGACCGCTTCCACTGGTATGGACGCTCTGACCCACGCCATCGAGGGCTACACCACCAAGGGTGCTTGGGAGCTCTCTGACATGTTCCACTTTGAGGCTATTAAGCTGATCAGCGAGAACCTGCGTGACTCCGTCGCCGAGGCCAAGTCCGGCCAGCCCGGCTCCGGCCGCGAGGGCATGGCCCTTGGCCAGTATGTCGCCGGCATGGGCTTCTCCAACGTTGGCCTGGGCATCGACCACGCAATGGCTCACACCCTGTCTGCTCACTACGACACCCCGCACGGCGTCGCTTGCGCCATGCTGCTGCCGATCGCCATGGAGTTCAACAAGCCGGTTTGCGCTGAGCGCCTGGCCAAGGTTGCCCTTGCCATGGGTGTTGACACCACGGGCATGAGCACCGACGAGGCTGCCGACGCCGCTATCGCCGCCGTCAAGCAGCTTTCCGCCGACGTGAATATCCCGCACGTCTGCGAGGCTATGAAGGCCGACGAGATCGAGGTTCTGGCCAAGGACGCCATGGCCGACGCCTGCTTCCCGGGTAACCCGCGCGAGGCAACGCTCGACGACGTCATCGAGCTCTTCAAGAAGATCTGCCCGGCTGCCTAGCCCAGTTTGGTGGTCCTTCGCCCGTAGGTGTATGGTCTTTTGACGTGCCGCTGGCCCCGCCGTGCTACGCACGGCGGGGCTTTTTGTGCTGCGTCGATGCCCTGAGACGGACAAAACCAAGGCGTACTGCCCGCTGCGGATAGGTGGTGCACTTCCCAGCGTGCATTTTTGGGAGTACTCAGCAAGCTCTTAAAAATGCATAACGTTTTGAATGGCCCGTAGTGGCCCGCAGGCGCCCATCGACAGCCATTGTGGGCGGGCTATCGATGAGTGGAGGGGGTTGTTACTGAGTTTTTGCTTTGCGACGACCTGCAACACTGCTGTAACCACGTCGTTTTGTCGTTCGTGATGGGGCCGTTGGGGCCCACGGTGCTGAATACTCCGTTTTTTGCACGGCCCAAGGTGGGGTACCCTGAGACGAAGCAAAAAGACTCCTCATTTCTATGCAGATACCGATAGGATTTATGCAAGATTGGGATTGTAAGCCGTGCGCGTGCGCAAAATCGGCGCGAGGACGTCTGGAGGTGGCTCGGCTCCCAGAGCCTTGCGCGTGCAGAACGGTTAAAATCGGGACTCGGTCTTAGTTTTGCTTGGAAGGATGCACATGGCTTCTGTAATCGATGCTTCTCTAGAGGAGACGCTCTCCTATATCGCGGGACAGCTTAAGACACTGACTTCTATTGCTTCGCCGACGGGCTATACCCGTGCGGCGACTGATTATCTGATGGAGACCCTGCGCGATATGGGGTTTGGGCCTGAGCGTTCCAATAAGGGTAACGTGCTCGTTGAGCTTGGTGGCGAGGGTGAGCCGCTCGTACTGGCGAGCCATGTCGATACCCTGGGCGCCATGGTGCGTTCCATTAAGGACAATGGTCGCCTGCGCCCCACGACGCTCGGCGGGCATCAGTGGTCTACGGCCGATGGCGAGAACTGCACCGTCTACACGCGCGACGGCAATGTCTACACGGGCGTGGTCCTCAATACCGAGCCTTCGGCGCATGTGGCCGACGAGCCGGTCAAGACCATCGAGAAGAACATGGAAATCCTGCTCGATGAGAATGTCGACAGCAAGGACGATGTGCTTGAGCTGGGCATTCAGACCGGCGACATCATCGCTATGGATCCGCGTACCACGGTGACGGAGAGCGGCTACATCAAGAGCCGCTTCCTGGATGACAAGCTGTCGGCGTCGATTCTGCTGGGTCTGGCCCGCGCTGTTGCTGACGGCGAGGTGTCGCTTTCGCGCAAGGTGTCGCTGCTCTTTACCGTGTACGAGGAGGTCGGCCACGGCGGTGCTTTCGTGCCGGCCGACACGCGCGAGATGATCAGCGTTGACATGGGCTGCGTGGGCGACGACCTGGGCTGCACCGAGCGCATGGTGTCGATTTGCGCCAAGGATTCGGGCGGTCCGTACAACTACGACCTGGTAACCACGCTGTCCAACATCGCGCGCGAGCTGGAGCTCGATTACGCCATCGATGTGTATCCGCACTACGGCTCGGACGTTGAGGCCACGCTCTCGGCCGGCTACGACATCCGTCACGGCCTGATCGGCCCCGGCGTGTACGCGAGCCACAACTACGAGCGCAGCCACATCGACGGCGTGCGCAATACCTACGAGCTGGTCCGCGCCTACGTACAACGCTAGCGATGCAGCGGCCTCGGCTGATACGGCAGTACCGACCGAGGCCGTCCTCTCTAAGTTGCGGTGAAATAGGGACTGTTTGGCGGT
>CABTWP010000007.1 GCA_902488525.1 uncultured Collinsella sp. | reverse complement strand
TGCACGCCTGCGCGGCTGATCCGGTCCGACCGGGCCGCGCGGCAAGGAGATATATTGCCAGACCGGAGGGGCCCCGTGGGCGGGAATCGCGCACTCCATATTTTGTTCATAAATGAATAGGTCCCTCAGTCGCATCGCTGAGGTTAAAACTGAAGCATTGGCTTCTGATATTGGCGATGACCAGCTGTTTTACGAGTATTGAGACATCGGTCATCTCTGGAGCGCTACTTTACTCCAAAGGCATCAGCTATTTGTTTCCCATCGGTAAAAGGCGGGTTTTGTTCGCCAAGCGTTCTTATATATAGATAGATACGGGTTCGAACCCATGAAAGGGCGACAAAAAAGACGGCCAACCGAAGTTGACCGTCTCAACAATCTTTGGGTGGGCCGTCAGGGGTTCGAACCCTGGACCTTGGGATTAAAAGTCCCCTGCTCTGCCAGCTGAGCTAACGGCCCGCGGGTGGCATTGTACCACGGTCTGGGACTATTCCCAACTCCATTGGCCGTTCTGGAAAATCACAACTTCACGTCCATCAGGCGTAATGCCCGTAATATCGATGTCGTCCGTGCCGATCATAAAATCGACGTGCGTGCTCGAGACGTTAACGCCATGCTCCAGGAGCTCCTCCTTGGACATGTCATACCCACCCTCGATGCATTCGGGGAAACCGACACCTAGCGCGAGATGGCAGCTAGCGTTCTCGTCATAGAGCGTATCGTAGAACAGAACACCACTTTCGCGGATCGGCGTGTTCTTGGAAATGAGCGCGACCTCTCCCAGGTGAGCAGCGCCCTCGTCAGTATCGATGATACTTGCGAGCGTTGCCTTGCCCACGCGGGCGTCGTAGTCCACCACGCGGCCGCCCTCGAACTTAATCCAAAAATCTTCGACCTTATTGCCGTGATGGATGAGCGGCATGGCCGAGTACACGATACCGTCGGCGCGCATGCGATCGGGCGAAGTGAAGACTTCCTCGGTGGGAATGTTGGGGAAGAAGGGGTGCCCATCGGGCGTCTTGCCCTTGCCGCCGGCCCACTCGTGACCCTTCGTCATGCCAATCGTCAGATCGGTTCCATTTGCCGCGTTGTAATGCAGGTAGTCGAAACGATTGTCGTTCAGGAAACGCAGGTTCTTTTCGAATGCGGCGTCATGGAGTTCCCAGTCGCTCTCTGGGTCCTGGCCATCGGCGCGCGCGGTGTGCAGAATCGCATTCCACAGCTTATAGATTGCAACCTCATCGGCGTCTCCCGGGAACACCTCGTGCGCCCAAGCCACGACCGGAGCGCCGGCGATGCACCACGGATTGATGTTGTAATCCAGTCCACGGCGGAAAACTTTGCACTGCGTATTCCTCGCCTTTGATGCCGCGGCCGGCTTGGCTGGATCGATGCCCTTGAGGGCCGCAGGATCCGCACCCTCGATAAAGACAAAGCAGGCACCATCCTGGGCCAAGGAATCCAGCTGCATGCGCTTCCACTCGGGCGTCTGCTCAAAATAGCTTTTCTCGACATGCTCGTACGTGAGCCTCGTCACGGCATCATCGGCCCAAATGACCGTCACGTGGCCGGCGCCGGCAGCATAGGCCTCCGCGACCACCACGCGCGCAAACGGCGCGCACTCGACCGGAGACTGAACGACGACCTCCTGGCCGGGCTTGACGTTTACGCCCTTGCGGACGACCAGGCGCGCGTAGTTTTTAATCTTGGGCTCCAGGGCCTTCATGCCCTCCAGAGCCTCTTCGACCGTCAGGGCAGCTCGAATCATGTGCCACTCCATCTATCTATAGAACAGTAAAAAGGCGCGCCGCAAAAACGACGCGCCTTATATCTTAGCGATAAGTATGTATGCAAACGCTACTTCTTCTTGGAGTCCTTCTTGTCCTCCTCGGCAGCCGCGCGCTCAATAAGAGCGTTGAGCTTGTTCTCGGACATGCCCTCGGCCTGCGCGCGGTACATGTTGCGCAAGGGACGAATACGAGCGAAGTCATAGATAAAGTCGCCCAAAATGATGACGTAGGACAAAACAATGCCGACCATCTGGACAGGGCTGGACACCATGCCAGCGGGAGCGAAGTACAGCGAGGCCCAAATTGCCACGACGAGCACCATGCCAATGGCGAGCACAATCCACCAGATGCGACGGCGCTTGGTGTAGTCCTCGTCCTGCTTGAGGAGGATATTCGACACCGTATAGATGCGGTCCTCCTTGGCGCGCTGCTTAGCCTTGCGGGCGCGCTTCTCCTCTTTAGAGAGGCCCTCGAGGTTCTCGCCCTTCTCGAGCTCTTTGCGGCGTGCCTTAGACGAAGCCGGCACGACGCGAACGGAGCTCGCTGCTTGGCGGGCGGGCTTAGCAGATGCGGCAGACTTGCGCGCAACCCCGGTAACTTCGTGGGATTGCGTGCGCTTGTTCGTGGCGCTACGGGTACTCACTTATGCGTTCTCCTTCATGCTTGTGAACTGGGAGCCCGTGATGATCTGGAAGGCCTCGCGATAGCGCTCGGACGTGCCATCGATGACCTCGGCGGGCAGGTGCGGGGTCTCCCCCGTCATATCCCAGTTGGCCTTGAGCCAATTGCGGACGAATTGCTTGTCGTAGCTAGGCTGGATCTTGCCCTCCTCGTAGCTGGCAGCAGGCCAGAAACGGCTGGAGTCGGGCGTGAGGCACTCGTCGATCAGCGTGACCTTGCCATCGATGACACCAAACTCGAACTTGGTGTCGGCAATGATGATGCCACGGGTCGCGGCGTACTCGGCAGCGGCCTTGTAGATCTTGAGGGAAAGGTCACGAATCTGCGTGGCGATGTCCTCGCCCACGATCTCGCAGCAACGCTCGAACGAGATGTTCTCGTCGTGGCCACCGATCTCGGCCTTCGTGGACGGCGTGAACAACGGCTCGGGAAGCATGGAAGCCTCGGTCAGGCCCTCAGGCAGCTGGATGCCGCATACGGTGCCGTTCTCGTCGTAGGTCTTCTTGCCCGAACCGGTCAGATAGCCGCGGACGATGCACTCGATAGGAATCGTCTGGGCCTTCTTAACCAGCATGGCGCGGCCAGCGAGGTAGTCACGATACTCAGCAAACTCCTCGGGGAAATCCGCCGGGTCGATGGAAACGAGATGGTTGGGGACGATGTCGGCAAACTTATCGAACCAGAATGCCGAGATGCGATTGAGCACCTCTCCCTTAAACGGAATCTCGTCGGGAAGAATGAAGTCGAACGCAGAAATGCGGTCGGTGGCGACCATCAGCAGGTTTTCACCGGCATCGTAAATATCACGAACCTTGCCACGGGAATCCGGACGACGCTCCATCGTTGTCACGTGAGTCACTCCTTACCTAAATACGACAGAAATGCGGGTTCTTTCCCGCATGTTTTCGCAAACTCGGAGCGGCAGGGACGCGGCCCCTCCTTCACCGAATAGCGAAAAGCTAGTGCTCCATTGTAGTAGATGCCGCGTCCGCCGTGTGCTCGCGGGGCAGATGAATTGTAAAAGTCGTACCCTTTCCAAGCTCCGACTCCACGGATATGTAGCCATGGTGACGCTCGACGATCTGCTTGGTCACGGCGAGGCCGACGCCCAGGCCGCCAGCTTCGCGGGCGCGGCTGGCATCGGCGCGCCAAAACCGCCCGAAAATGCGCGACAGATCGTCCTTGGCAATACCGATGCCGGTATCAGAAACGGCAATGCTGACGTGCCTGCGGTCACTGAGCACCGACACCACGACCCAACCGCCCTCGGGGGTGTAGCGCATGGCGTTGCTCATGAGGTTGATAACACATTGCGTGATCATGTCGGGATCGGCCTCGACGACATCGTCGTGCCCTTGGGTTTCATCTGCAAAGCGAAGGCGAAGGTCACGGTCGGCAAACAGACGCTCCTGGCCGTTCACAATCGATCGCACGAACGGAACCATGTCCACCGGTTCTAGATTGAGCGGAGCCGTGCTGTTTTCCATACGCGATAGGTCGAGCATCTGCTGCACCAGACGAGCCAGGCGACGCGTCTCGGAAGCAACGGTCTCCAAATGCTCATCGTCGGTGGGATACACGCCATCCTGCATGGCCTCGACCGTTGCGAGCATGGCCATAAGCGGCGTGCGAAGCTCGTGTGCAACGTCTGAGGTCAGGCGCTTCTCGTGTTTCATATCCTTCTCGAGCGAGGTGGCCATCTCATCGAAGGTCTCACCCAGCTGATCGATCTCGTCATCACCGCGCAGCCCCGTGCGAGCCGACAGGTCGCCGTCACGGATTTGCTTTGCGGTACTGGTGATGCGATGAATCGGTTTGGTGAGCATGCGCGACACGAGCGATCCGATAACGACCGAAATGCAGATTGCAACAACCGCGGCGAGGGCCATGGCGTTAAAGGTCTTCTCCCTAAACGCAGAGTCCGCCTTGGTGAGCAGAGCGTCGGAGCCGATGGCCCACAGCTTTACCTGTCCGACATGCTCGCCGGAAGACGTTACAATCTCGACGTTAGCAACGCTATCGGAGTCGGTTGGAGCAGACGAGACCGGGCTATGCGATGCCCTCTTGCCGCTCGTGTCGTCGGTCGTAGCCTGGTTTTCGCGTACATCGGCGGTGGCGCTTGCCGAGGGCCAGGAATCGTCATAAACGATCACACCCTTTTTATTGACGACCTGCATGCCCAGATCGTCGGAAACCAAACTCGACGTTGCGACCGTGCGCAGTTCTCCCGCGGTCCAAGAGCCGTTTTCCTCATATGAGGTTGCCAACTTCTCGGCAGCGGAATTTGCGATTTCGACGATATTGGAGCGTGTGTAATCCGAAAAGACCGTGCCCCACACAACAGAGACAACGCCCACCAGCACCAATACCGTCATGAGCGATGTCAGAGCAAAAGCAAGTGCCATGCGCGAGGGATAGCTCATCGTTGGCCGTGAATCGGAACGAGGCGTGTTCCAACTAGCCTTGGAACCCGCCTCGCTCTCCTGCTTGTGCTTTTGTCCGATTTCAAAGCGCGCAGGTGTCATATGTGATTTCCCTATTTCTCGTCCGACTTATCGGTCTTGGCCGGAGCCTCGAAGCGATAGCCGACACCATGGACGGTGTAGAGCCACTTGGGCTTCTTGGGATCATCGCCCAGCTTGGCGCGAAGATTCTTCACGTGGCTATCGATGGTGCGCTCATAGCCCTCAAAGTCATACCCGAGCACTTTCTCGACCAGCTCCATGCGGTTATACACACGGCCGGGATGGCGGGCAAGCGTGGTGAGCAGCTTGAACTCGGAAGCCGTCAGATCGACTTCCTTGCCCTCGACCAAGATCTTGTGGCCCGAGATATCGATGACCAGATCGCCGAAGTCGAGTACCTCGACGGCGGGCTCGTCGGCCTGATGGGCACGGCGGAACAGAGCACGAACGCGGGCGACGAGCTCGCGCGGCGAGAACGGCTTAATCAGATAGTCATCGGCGCCGAGCTCAAGACCGATAATACGGTCCTCGATCTCGCCCTTAGCCGTCAGCATGATGATGGGGACATCCGAGGTATCGCGAATGGTGCGGCAAACGCGCTCGCCGGGAATCTTGGGGAGCATAAGGTCGAGCACGACCAGGTCGAACTGATGCTTCTCGAACTCCTCGATCGCGGACTGACCGTCGCCGACGCCCACAACCCAGTAGCCTTCGCGCTCGAGATAGGCAGCGACGGCGTCACGGATTGCCTTCTCATCCTCGACCAGCAGAATCTTTTTTGCATCTGAAGCCATAACACGGCCCCCCTGTCTCAATTAGCTAAGAACAAGCCCATTTTAACGCACCTGAGCCCGCCGGATGCCGCTATGACGCGGCAGCTCGGCGGGCGGTACTCACAATTACAACGCGTTTATTCCCCTGTTGGCGCCTTTTTAACCCCTCTAAGCTTAAAGAGAGAATAGGCGTGCAGTGACCGTCTCTGGTATACCCTGGCTGTTGCGCACCGTGGCGTACGTAAGGAATGAGTCCGACTTTCCCGCCGTAGCTGGATAATCGCCATACTCCAAAGCGCGGTCGGGCGACAGCAGCGAGCCATAGGTCTTGGCAGAGGTGTCGATCAGGAAATGCGACGCCTGTACCTTAACAAGGTATTTATTCTTCTTGCCAGCCGCACATGCAAGCGGCTCGCGGGACAGGAAGAGATACGGCCCTCCCTCATTACCGATATACGTGCCCATGTTGCCCAGGCTGCCCACGCCACTATAGGTCGCCTCGATAGAAAACACGAAGGTATCGCCCATATATACGGCCTCGAAAGGCGAGACTGACGAGGGAAGAACTAGCTGGGCACGTTTGGTGTTGTTGCCGTCGGTCAGATCGATTGCCGTTATGCCGTAGTAGACGCCCTCGTCGTTGCGGACACGCGGCGAGATGGTCAAAATGCCGTCGCTCGCGCGCGGGGCCGATGCAAAGCGGCCCGTCGATTTCCAAATTATCTCGGCCTTGGATTCATCAAGCGAGCGACGATAGCAAAACGAATCACTACTCGTTTTATTGCCGCCTGCCGAAGGCATTTTATACCAGATGACTGATGACCCGAACGCCGTGAACAGGGGCGGATCATAGTCCTTGCCACCTCGATCGAGCTCAACCACGTCGCCAGAGAGCGAAGCGCCCGACAGATTTTGACCGTAGAGCTTCCACGATGAATTGGCAAAGTTCATCTCAACCCACGCGAATACGCCGTCGCCGGCACGGACATCGTAGAATGCATATCCCGTGCCCTCGATAGGATCCTCGATTAATGTGGTAAGCGAGCCATCGCCCAGGTTGAGCACGCCGAGTGTGTTGGCGTGCAGTGCCGATGCGGGCGCCATCATCGCCGCGGCGTAATCGCCGTCGCAGTAGTACAGCAGCGTACCCAGAGGCAGCGTCCACGATGACGCCGGCTCAAGATCGATGTCGACAGCCTCATACTCATCCGTAATCGAGATGATTTTGGAATCGTCCTTGATAACCTGCGGCTCGCCGGCGGCATCATCGCTGGTACCCGTTTTTTTCGAGCATCCGGCAAGCACCGTGGCAGCGCCCGCGGCAGCCCCACCGAGTACAAAGCCGCGACGCGATATTCCGTTCTTGATGTGATCGGCGATACCCATTAGGCGATCTCGGCGCGAGCGGCCTCGATAGCGCGCGTAAGCTGGTCGGCGCAGGAGGTCTTTTTCATACCGCAGGTATTACCGGCGAGAACCTCGATTACGCGATCGGCGGGAGCGCCCTCGACCAGCTTGGAGATAGCCTTGAGATTGCCGTCGCAGCCGCCGGTAAACTCAACGCCCACCACCTTGTTGCCGTCATCGGAAAGGTCAAGGTGAATATTGCGAGCACACACGCCCTGAGGCTTGTAATCAAACGAAATCATGCGATCCCCTCTCAGAATGTTATTCGAGACGACTATTATCCCCGTCTTTCCCTAAATGCAACGAGGCGCTTTGCCGGCAACACACATTACCAGCAAAGCGCCCTAAAAAGCTAACGTTATGCCCGAACCTACTCGAAGCTCAGCTGCTCCAGACGATCAAAGACCGTGTCGATACGGGTGAGGAAGTCCCACGGATCAAAGATCTCGTCGAGCTTCTCCTGACTGACGGTGCAGCGCGGGTCGGCCTCGAGACGCTCCTTAAAGGTGGGGCCGGAGACACAATCCTGTACCTCGTGCCAGGTTGCCATAGCGTTCTCCTGCACAATGGCGTACGCGTCCTCGCGGGTGATGCCCGTGTCGACGAGGGCGAGCAGTACCTTGGAAGAGAAGATGAGGCCGCGGGTCTTATTGAGGTTGGCCATCATGCGGGCGGGATACAGCTGCAGGCCGTCGATAACGCGGATGAGGCACTGGAACATGTGGTCGAGGGCGATGAAGCTATCGGCCTGGGCGACGCGCTCGGCAGAGGAGTGCGAAATGTCACGCTCGTGCCACAGGGCGACGTTATCGAAGGCAACCTGGGCGTTGGACTTCACGACGCGCGACAGACCGCAGACTTTCTCCATGGTGATGGGGTTGCGCTTGTGCGGCATGGCTGAGCTGCCCTTTTGGCCCTTACGGAACGGCTCCTCGGCCTCGAGCGTATCGGTCTTCTGTAGATTGCGAACCTCGGTAGCGATGCGCTCACAGGTGGCCGCTGTAGTGGCAAGCACGCCGGCAAGGTAGGCATGGTGATCGCGGCTGATGACCTGCGTGGACAGGGGATCGTGGACCAGGCCCAGGTGCTCGCAGACGTACTCCTCGACGAACGGCTCGATGGAGCTGTACGTGCCGACAGCGCCCGAGATAGCACCGAAGGCAACATTCTTGCGGGCGTCCTCAAGACGATCCAGATCGCGCTTGAGCTCCCAGGCCCAAGAGCCAAACTTCATGCCGAAGGTCATCGGCTCGGCATGGATGCCATGAGTACGGCCGGCGCAGAGCGTGTTGCGCTCCTCAAAGGCGCGACGCTTGCAGATCTCGCCGAGTTTTTTGACGTCCTCGATGATCAGGTCGCAGGCCTGGGTGAGCTGGTAGCACAGGGCCGTGTCGCCCAGATCGGAGCTGGTCATGCCATAGTGAACCCAGCGGCTGGGCTTGGGGTCGCCCTCGGGAACATCGGCATCGATGTACTCCTTCATGTTGGTCAGGAAGGCAATGACGTCGTGGCGCGTGACTTCCTCGATCTCATCGACCTTCGCCTTCTCAAAGTTGGCATGGTCGCGGATCCACTGGGCCTCGTCTTTGGAAATACCGATCTTGCCGAGCTCCGCCTGGGCCTCGCAGGCCAAGACCTCGATCTCCTGCCAAATGGCGTACTTGTTCTCGAGGGAGAAAATGTGTCCCATCTCCGGGCGGGTATAGCGATCGATCATAGCGGCTCCTTTTTGGTTATTGGCACGTTGGTCGTAACCCATCCATTGTACCGTGCGCAGGTGCAAGTATGGGCAGCAGGCATTAACCTAACATTTTGGAATTGGAGCGAGCAACGGGACATCTGCGCATTTGCTTCGCAAATCCGCACCGGCTTCAGGCGAGCCCCTCAGCCTCACGAAGCCGCGGGGGAAGACTTTGTTGAATTGGCCGTCCCCATGTCTCCCGCACTCGATGGAGCGGGCAACGGGACATCCGCGTATTTGCTTCGCAAATCCGCACCGGCTTCAGGCGCCTGTCGGCGCCTTCGCCTGCTCGCTACAAACGCTTCGCGTTTGCTTTACGCTCGCACCCTGTCGGGTTCGAGTCCCGGCGCTTTATTGAAAAAAGCACGGCACCGTAATGGTGCCGTGCTTGTGCTTCTAGCTGGAGCGGGCAACGGGACTCGAACCCGCGAGTGTCAGCTTGGGAAGCTGATGCCTTACCACTTGGCGATGCCCGCATATGTGGGGGATAGTATAACGCGGTTGTCTTGTTCGATACAAGGGTGGCGATGCTTGTTTTAGCTATGGAGATTCGTTTGAAAATCGCGTCAATTGTGGAGATGAGGACCTTTGACCTCCTGTTCTCCTTATCTTCTACCTGCGCTTTTGCTTGATTGTTGTATTTGAGCTCAATTTGTCAGGAATTGGGCAAGCTTTTGGTCAGGCTCCGGTACTTACCCGCATGAACCTCGGGGGTAGCCTCATCCTACGCGTCGCAGCCTCCCCGTGCGGCGCACGAGGGATAAGGAGCAGCCATGTCCAACGCACCCACGCACTCTGTCCACAGCGCAATCGCAACAGGTCCGCTGCTCCTGCTCCTCTTCCTGCTTTTCGGCTGCCTGGCACCGGGAGCCGCATTTGCCGTCGATGGCTACGACCAGCTCGGCTTCCGCACTATTAGCGATGATTGTGGGCCCTTCTTCATCGGCAAGTATGAAGCTCAAGACACCTCGATTGCCTACTGCATGAACCAGGAGCGCCCCGGCCCCACCAAACCGGGCGGCCCATGGCTCAACTTTGATCAAGGCTGGGTGTGGCTCGACGACGAGTTCGCGGCAATCGTTTGTCACGGATATCCCACCACCACGTCGTTTGGCGGTTACCATCTTTCACCCGATCGCGCCCGCGCCGCCACCCAGCTTGCCGTATGGATGCTCAACGGCACTACCCATGTCGACGGCACCTACTCCTACATGACCGCTCAGGGTAAAACCAAGAGCGGACACTTTACCGCCGACAATGAAGTCGTGGCGGCTGCGCGGTGGCTCCACGACAGCGCAAAATCAGGAAGCATCGAAGCCGCTCCGCACCGCGCGCGACGCTATCTAGGGGCCGTATCGGGCGGCAGCAAACGTCAAGACATGCTCTATGTACTGCCGGCGGTCTCTGTTTCCTTCCAAAAGCAGTCTGCTAACACCGTTATTACCAGCGGAAACAATACCTATCAGTTTACCGGGGCAACATTCGATATTTTTGAGAGCGCCAGCGGCGCGCGTGTCGGCACCATCCAGATGGACAGCAACGGTCGAGCGCAAGCAACACTTCTGCCCAACACGGCATACTACCTAGTTGAAACGAAGGCGCCGGCCGGCTATGTCCCCCGCCACGATCGTATTGCCTTTACCACGGGGAATGACGGCGGGCGGGTCGCCATTGATGAACAGCCCGGCACCATCAATCTGCGTATCGTAAAACTCGATGCCGCGACGAATGCCGGCCCCCAGGTGGGATCTTCACTCGCAGGAGCAGAGTTCACGTGTGTGTCGCAATCAACCCCTGGATGGGCACAAATCCTCACGACCGACGAAAGCGGTCGGGGCACCCTCGCCGATGTCCCCTTAGGAACCTTTACCATCTACGAATCAAAAGCCCCCGAGGGCTACCTGCCATCCAACGACAGCTGGACCTATACCGTTGGAGCCGACCAGCTCGGCGATTCAGGCGTGGTCGAGATCGAATCTCGCGTTTCCGATATCCCCATTGCGTTTGACCTTGAGATTTCCAAATTCAAGGATTACGGCAATAGCGACCAATCCGGCCTGGAGCAACCGGCGGGTGGTGTTGTCTTTGAGGTTGTCAGCAACAGTTCTCAGCAGGTTGTTGGCACACTGACCACAAACATCTATGGCTTTGCCTCCACCAAAGATCAGCCCGAAGCATGGTTCGGCACAGGCAAGCGACCCGCCGGTGTCCACGGAGCTGTCCCATACGACCGTGCCGGCTACACGATTCGCGAGGTTCCGGAAACCGTCCCCGAGGGTTTTAAACGTGCAGGGGAATGGACCGTCGGGGCCAATCAGATTTCCAACGGCGCCGTGCTTCAATATATCGTGGACAACCACGCTCTGTCGACGCATCTCCAGATTGTAAAACGCGATGCCCAAACAGGCGCTTCTGTTCCACTAGCCGGATTCACCTTCCAACTCCTCGACAGCAATCACGAACCTGTCTCACAAACTTGCTGGTATCCAGCACATAACGTAATGGACACCTTTACGACTGACGCGACCGGGACCGTCACACTGCCCGAATCGCTCGTGCCGGGCACCTATTATGTACGTGAAACCTCGGCCAAAGAGCCCTATCTTGTCGGCGAAGAGATCAAGGTAAACATACCCGCCGACATGAACCTAACGCCCGTTGCAATCGCCTCGTATTATGACCACGCCGCGACCGGAAACATCAGGATCGCTAAAACCGATGCCATAGACGGCAGCAGCCTCGCGGGCGCCGTCTTTGAGATCCGTGCCTCGGGTGATATCGTACGCCCCGACGGTAGCATTGCCGCACTCGACGGAGAGACTGTCGCTACCGTCACGACGGATGAAACTGGAGAAGCACGCGCGGACGACCTCCCGCTGGGATCTGGCACCGCACGCTACGAGGTTGTCGAGACTCAAGCGCCGGCAGGCTTCTTACTCGATCGGACATCCCACATTGTCGACCTTACTTATGCCGACCAGAAAACACCCGTTGTAGAAGCACGGCTTAACGTATCCGACGATTACATCAAGGTTGATATCTCCAAGGTCGATGCAAGCGGCGAGCAAGAAGTGGAAGGCGCACAGCTCACCTTATATGGTCCCGATAAAACCGAAATAGACTCCTGGACCTCATCCGACAAGCCACACCGCGTCGAACATCTTGCACCCGGCACCTACTCGTTGCGCGAAATGATGTCTCCGCGGACCTATGACCTTGCCGAGGAGATAACGTTTGAAATAAA
This sequence comes from uncultured Collinsella sp., assembly GCA_902488525.1. GTDB lineage: Bacteria > Actinomycetota > Coriobacteriia > Coriobacteriales > Coriobacteriaceae > Collinsella. Next base: position 41,847 of record CABTWP010000007.1, on the reverse strand, counting down.
GGATACGGGAGAAGTCCAATCCGTCGCGATGAAGGATGCGCCCATCGAGATCAAGGGACAGGTCGACAAGCGTCAGGAACTTGTCCAACCTATCGAAAAGGGCCTGTTGGCTAACGGCGATGGTAAAAACCGCGCCACGACGCAAACCAATAGTGATGGGCTTTTCTCCTATACCATCGATGCTCGAAACGATTCCGCTACTTGGGTTGATGAGTTTACGATTACCGATGATCTTGAGTGCGCCAAAGACGGCACGGCGAGATTCATCTCAATCGAAACCCCCGTCGCCATCGGCGACCTCAACGGTCTGTGCAACGTATGGTATCGCACGACGCCGTTGGACTCGACAGACGTCGATGAGCCGGCAAACGCGACACTTGACGATGGGCACGAAAATCCTTGGCTTGAGTCCGACGAAGTAAAAGAGAGCCTGGGTGAGGACTGTCGCCTCGTCGATTACGACGGTTGGCACCTCTGGAAGGCGGATATCTCGACCACGGAATCCACCACACTCGAGGCGGAAGAGCTCGACCTTGCATCCAATACCGTCGTAACGGGCATTCGAATTGAATACGGTACGGTAGCCGCCGACTTTACGACTCGAAGCGATGCGGATTCTTGGACCCGCGATGATCTCAAAGATGAGCACGACGACCTTGACGATGCCAAAGCAATCCTTGGTGCAGACGCTCGGGGCGCAGTCGTGCACATGCAGGCAACATCGGCTTATACGCCCCAAACCGCACTCACCAACAGCGCACGCGTCGATCTTTGTCGCAACGGCGGCGGCGATAAACTTGAGTCACATGACGAGGACTGTGTCATTCAACGCTGCACCCTACCGCAGGACCTACCGGCAACAGGACCAGTTCCCATCGCCGCTTTCAATCATTTAAATCGCCGTATCTACTCTGCAGACGAAGATCCACCATCAACGATTGCTTGCTCGGACTCAGGAATCCCATCGGCACCCGTGCTCTGTTCTTGCTCCACCTCTTCGCTGATTGCGGAGGCGGGGGTCGAGCCCTTCGCACCCACGATGTAGGCGGCCCCAAATCCTAACGCAATGGCAATCAAGGTCAAAATCACGTAGACAGGCCAATGGCGCTTAATATACGAAAACACGTTGACTCCTTAGAGCTCCGCCTACGAACGGCGGATAACCTCGGTAACGACCTCGGATACCGTGGCAATGTTCGTCGGGTTGACATTGTGGGGCAGGTCGTCCTCGGTACGAGCGCAAGCCAGACGTGTGCCGTCCACACCGGCGATGGTGAGGGCTCGGCGGCTCGCCTCGAGCGCGGCGTAGGCATCGGTCTTGGCATAGGGCATCTCGAGCGCGCCACAATCGACATGGAACGACTTGCAGACCTTGCTGACCAGGTTCATAATGCGGCGATCGCCCTTGAGCAGCTGTTGTTCGCCCTCGACCGTCACAACCGAAAGCCTACCGGCGCCGACGGATTCAAGATTGATAAAGAATACGCCGCGGAGCTTATCGCGATGCGAAGCCAAGAAGGCCTTCATGCCGGCGCCATCACAATCCGAGGCACCCGTTGCCACAAACCAGATATCGTGACCGAGCAGCTCATCATCGCCCATAGAGGCGACAGCCGAGAGCATATCTTCGGAAGAAGCGCCATCGGAAGACGTAGCGCCGCCCTTCCAGCCATCGTTATCGTCCTCGAAGTTATCCCACGAACCGATACCGCGACCGGATTTCTTGGCATCGTAATCGTCTTCGACGCCCAGCCAGTCACTCATGCTGTCCTGCTCGTTTTTCTTTTTACGACCGAACAGGCCACCCAGGCCGCGCTTACGAGACTTGGGTGCCGCCGGGGCGGGAGCCGAAATGGTCTCGATCGGCTGCGCACCCGACGCAACGGGCATAGGAGGCGCAACGGGTGCCGATGTGGGTTCGGGACCCTGGGCGGTAGCAAAGGGGTCGTTGACCTGGGCAGAGGGATCGGGAAGGTCGAACAGCGACGTGCGAGACGCAACGTTTGCCTGCTTCATAGACGGCAGCGACGGATCGGGGACCGAAGCCAGCGGAGACGAGGAAGGTGCAGGCGACGGTGCCGACGCCGGATCGGGAACATTCATCTGCGGACGCGGCGATGCCTGGGAGGAAATCTGGGCCATAAGGGAATCGACCGTTTCGTCCTGGGTGGGAGCGACATTGGCAACCGTGGCACCGGAACCACTCGGGGTCGGCATGGTGAAAATCTGCGTGGAATAAGGCCTCGACTCATCTGTCTCGGGAGTCTCGGAAACCGCAGGCACTTCCTCCTGCTCGGCCTCGGTCGAATCATCTTGCTCGGCTGCCGCGTATTGCTCTTCGTCAGAGTTGGCCTCGACGGGCTCGTCCTCGGTGGCATCTTGGATTTCGGCAGCATCAATAGGCTCGTCATCGTCCACCGCGTCGCCCTGCTCATCGGAAACAGGAAGGGGCTCGGCAATCGCGGTGCCTTGCTTTTCAAACGTTATCGTGGAATCGAACTTCGCGGCATCAAACGACATGGTGCTATCGACGTGCTGCTGAGCCTCGAAAGACGTCGTCGCCTCAACAACATCCGCGGACGTCGGTTGCTGGGCCTCGAAAGACGTTGTAGCTTCGGCGGCGTCGACGGGCACGGACTGCATAGCCTCGTTCTGCTCGAACTCTTGCGCCGCGAGCTCACGTGCCGCCTCGGCTGCCTGCCGCTGAGCGATAGCCTCCTGCTCGGCAGCCTCGCGTGCGGCAGCGCGCTTCTCCTCGAAATCGTCGACAAATTTCTTGCCCTTTGCAAGCGCACCCTTAAAGAAGTTGGAAGCGCTGGCGCCAATCGACGAGAACGCGGATGCAATATCGGCATGGGGCGTTGCCGCGGGAATCTCGGCCGAGAAATCAGTATCGCTCTCGTAAGACACGCGCCTCGGCTGTTCAACGTAATCGTCGTCAGACTCGTCCGCAACGTCTTGCGCCGGCGCGGCGGGAGCCAAAATGTCCAGTCCTGCCGCAGGATCGATCGCGGACACCGCCTCGGACTCGGCAACGGCAGCGGTAACCGCGGCAGACTCATCATCCACGGTGACAACGGGGGCAGGCGCAGTCACGACGGGGGCAGGCTCGGGCTCAAACGTCGGCTCCTCGCCCTCCTCGTAATCGAGCGTGCAGGACTCGGGAAGCATTCCGAGCGCACGGATGGCATCCGAACCAAAGCGGATGTTGCCGGCGGCATTGCGATAGAGCTTGGGCTCGGGCTCGGCCGCGACAGGCTCCTCCACCGGCTCGGCAGCGGAAACCTCGTCATTGAACTCTTCAGCCTGGACAGCCTGATTCTGATCCTCGGGCACGATGGCGCCAATCAGCGTCTCGTCGGCAGACGCACCCTCAAAGCCCTCGATCTGCTCGTCGAAAGCCTCACCCTGTTCGGGCTCGGTCTGAGTGTCGGGAGCAATCGGCTGACCGAACTCGTCCTCGGCGTAGGTAGGCTCTTCATACTCGATGGTGTTGCCGTAGTCGTTTTGCTGCTGGGCCGCGGCATACTCCGCCGCTGCACGCGCCATTTCCTCGGCACGACGCTTTTGCTCCCCAAAATAGGTATCGAACGGAACATCGTCGGGAAACTCGTTTTCGCCCTGGAAGGGAGCAACGTTGTCCATAACGCCGAGCATGGCGGCGACAGAAGACTTGTTGCACACCGCGCCGGACGTATAGGGAAGAATGTGGCGGTTAGAGATGATGTTTGCCGCGTTGGCGAGCGCAACGAGGGAAGCGAGGATCGCGACAATCCACAGCAGAACCTTGAGCGCGCCGGGGAGCGGCAGGATGCGCAGGATGGCAACGGCAGCGGGGGCAACCGTGGCAACGGGCAACAGCTTGGCGATGAGCGCACGATACGAAGCATAGGGCTCGCGGGCGAGCAGCTCAGCACGGGGAGAGTCGTAGTGTGCGACAACGACCACCGGGCGGTTGCGCGGAGACGCGAGCGGGCCCGAGGCCTTGTGGTAGGCGATGACATTTTGGCTCACGCCCGTCTTGCCCAGGCGCGAAACCACGGGATGCCCTGTGCGCTCGAGCACGTAGAGCACGGCACCGACAATGGCCAGCAAGGTGCCGACCAGGCCGATACCGCCGCCGATGCCCATCAGCAGGGCGCCGGCAAACGCAAGAATACCGGTAACGGCAAATGCCAACCTACTGGGCGCCGGGGCATTGAACTCCTGAACCTCGGGGTCAAAGCCGTGGTTGCGGAAGATCTGAGCGATATCCTCGGCAGCCAAGCGCTCTTCTTCGCTGCATGCCGGCGTAATGCCGGTGTTCTGCAGCAGGTGGTTAATATAGTTCTGGGTGTTCGCCATGTGCGCTCCACATCCATAATCCGACAAATAGGCCCAATGCATGCACATTAGAACCGTATATAGTCGAAAGTATACCCCGAGCGAGCGCAAACGACCGAATTCGGGCCATCTTAACGCCCTGAGCGGACAAGGATATAGCCTAATCTCCATATCGGACTAAAATCATGGCAGCAAACCACCTTCTCATGCGAGGACTCTATGACGGCAAGCGACACGACCGAGACAATTAAAAAGGGGAATTCGGAGCCCAGTTTCGATAAAACGGCTCAGCGCATCCTCAATCTTTTCTTTGTGCTCAACAGCTCCCCCGAACCGCTGACGACCGAGCAGATCGTCTTGGATTCTGACCTGGGATATGACTCGGGCAACATCGACTCGGATAAGCGCAAGTTTCGGCGCGATCGTGACAAACTGCTCGAGCGTGGCATCTTAATCAAGGAGGTTCACCCCACCGGCGCGCAGGAGACCGAGGAAAGCTCGTGGACAATCGACCGCGAGCACACGTTTGCGGCAGGCGGCCTCATTACCGCAGACGACGCCGATATCCTGCTCAACGCCATCGACCAGACACTAGCGGCCGGCTCATCCACTTTTGCCGCACCGCTTGCCGATATTCGCTCCAAGATTGCCTATCTCACCGGCAGGACGACGGTAGACGAGGCGCCGATCAGCCGCTCTCCCACCGTCGATGCGGTTTGGAGCGCCTTTGCCGAGCGTTGTGCGCTGCGATTTTTATATCAGAACGGACGCGGCGAGCAGAAAGAGCGTACCGTCCGCGTCTACGGCATGTTCGAGCGCGAGGGCGTGGCGTATTTCTGCGGCCTTGACAATGCCACCGACGACATCAGGACATTCCGCTGTGACCGTATCGTTCGTGCTTGGCGTCCTTCGAAGGCCTACTCCATCCCCGCGGACTTCAATCTCAACGACTATCTGTTCTTTGAATTCGATTTTGCCGACCGACCGCCCGTTGCAGCCACGTTCTCGTTCGCCCCTCAGACGCAGATCGATATGATTAACGGCCTCACGCGCGGGCGAGGTGAGCTCGCACACACCGATGCGGGATGGACCTGGACCGTTGACGTGCGTGACCTTGAAGCCGCCGCCTCATTTTGCATGGCCCACGCCGTGGACGGCATGAGGCCCGTGGCCCCCAAATCGCTCAAGCAGGCGTGGAACCGCCTCATTGAAAGGACGGTGCACGAGCATGCCCGTGCGTAAACTCACCAGCGAGCAGAGACTCTCGCGCGCCATCGACATCATGGAGGCCCTCTACGCCGCCGGCGAGAGCGGCATGACACGAGCCGAGATTTGCAGCCGCTTTGACATCACAGGGGTGTCGCTCGACGAGATTCTCGAGATCGTCTCGACGCTCGCGGACCGAGAATCTGGTGCGCGCATCATCTGCGAATGCCACGGCGAGCGTGTGGTCCTCACTGGTGACGCCGGGCGTGTGCTACCGTTGCGCTTGAGTGCAGCCGAGGGCGCCGTGCTCAACCACGAACTTGAATCGTTGGAGATCGAGCCGCAGACGGCAGCTCGGATTCGACATGCCCTTCTGCCCGAAGAGCTCGGCTATAACCAACGCGTCTTTGACACCGTCAACCACGGGTCGCACTGGCAGCAGCTGAGCTGCGCCATTCAGGACGGCGTTCGCTGTCGCATCTCGTATCGCTCGATGGACGATGCACGGCCACGCGAGCGTCTGGTCGACCCCTTGCGCATTACGGCAAACGGCGACCAAACATACCTGATTGCCTGGGACATCGCAGTCGATGAGCAGCGCACCTATCGCATGGATAAAATCGAGGGACTCGCCTTGACGGAAGACTCCGTCGTGCCTCACGCACCGGACGTCGCATCCCTCCACGATTCCCTTGCCCGGACGCAGCATAGCGCAAAGCTTTTGATGCCATTCGATATGGCGGAGCATCTGGACTGGGCCGGCATCACCCTAATCGAGCGCAGCGGGACAGACACGGCAACGGTAACCGTGCATTACGGCTCCGAGCGTTGGCTACTGAGCCAGATAATCGCGGCGGGCGGAGCCATCCGCATCTTGGATGACCCCGCCCTGTCAAAGCGTCTGTGCGATATGGCAAAAACCCTCGTCTGTCCGCTTTAGCGCCGCCGCTCGTGGCGTGCGCGCCACAGTTGCAGATAGTGCCCGATCTGCGCCGATTCGATGCGCTGGTAGGAGCTCGTGGGCAGCGACGTTAAGAACTTCTTTCCGTAGCCCTTCGTCACCAGGCGCGGGTCGGCCAGAATCAGCACGCCGCAATCGGTCGACGAGCGGATAAGGCGGCCGGCCGCCTGCTTGACCTCGAGCACCGCCTCGGGCAGCGAATAGCGCGCCCAAGCGCGGTCTTCGCGCAGGTTGCGCTCGCACGAGAGCGGGTCCGTGGGGCTCGAGAACGGCAGCTTGGGAATGATGACGCAGCGCAGCGTCTCGCCGCTGGCGTCGAATCCCTCCCAGAAGGCCTTAAGCGCAAAAAGCGATGAAGTCGGCTCGCTGATAAACCGGTCGCGCAGGCGACGGGGAGATGAGTTGCGCTGCTGGCAGTTGAGTTCCAGACCCGCACGGGCCATCTTGGGCTCAACGCGGGTGTACAGGTCTTCCATGTCGCGCCGATTGGTGAACAGCGTGAGCACCGATCCGCCCATGGCAAGATGGGCGTCGACCAGCACGCGCTCGAGCGCCGTAAGATAGCTCTCACGATCGCGCGGATCGGGTATATCGCCCGCAACGACTACAGCCATGTTCGAATCAAAGTCGTAGCTCGAGTCCAAGTGCAGCGATGAGGATGTCGAAGCACCGATGCGATCGAGGCCGACCGCGTGGTTAAAGTGTTCAAAGCTTTTGGACACCGTCATGGTCGCCGAGGCAAAGATAGCCGTGTGAACCTCGGGCAGCCACTCGGTTGCCAAGGCCTCGCCAATGTCGATGCGCTCTGCGGTCATTGACTCTCCGCCGGCACGCAACCTGCGATTGACCTGCAGCGAATACACGTAGTGTTCATCGGTGCCGTCGATGATGAGTTTGAGGTTCTCGGCCAGCTCGTGTAGGCGGCGCGAGATATCGCCCAGGTCGACAACAACCTCGGGCTTGTCGGCGGCGACAGCCTGCACCAGCGCGTCGACGCTCTTGTCAGCTTGTTCCAATGCATCGATGGCAGCGTAGGCCGACGGTAAGAAATCATGCCAGTCGTCAGATTCGCGCAGCTCGGGGCCAATCCATAGATTGGCATTGTCATAACCCCCACGGGCACGGCGACCGAGCTCGCGAACGCCATCGAACACGTCGGCGATTGCCATGCTCGCGCGCGCAACCGTCGACGTTGCCTTGGCAGTAAGGCCCAGATAGAGCGTAGAGCCCTCGGAGGTTGCCAAATCACGGGAAACCTGGCTTAGCGCGCCGGTGCTCGAGCCACCCAGGCGCTCAAACAGAACGCGTGATTCGTCCGCCGACACCACGCGCGCCCACTGACGGCGCGCCTCGCGCTCGATAGAATGGGCCTCGTCGATTACCCAATGACGAATCGGAGGCAAAATCCTGCCCTCGGCCGCGACATTGCGGAACAGCAGGGAATGGTTGGTGACCACCACATCGGCATGCGCCGCACGACGGCGAGCGCCGTGGACCAAACATTTATCAGGGAAAAACGGGCAGAGGCGACGAGCACACTCGCGCGAGGCCGTCGTAAAGTCGGGGCGGTTGACGCTGCGCCACCGAATGCCAAGTGAGTCGAGGTCGCCATCGGCTGATTGGCAGACGTACGCCATAATGACCGCGACCGCCGTGAGCGTGTCCGCCGGATCGCGCTTGGTGGTAATCTCGACCTGGCCGCGACTCATGCGCTCAAGCTTGCGCAGGCACGGATAGTGGTCATAGCCCTTGAGAGCGCAAAATGACAGGCCACCGTCCAGTTGCTCGGCAAGTTTTGGCAGCTCATGGTACATGAGCTGGTCGGCAAGATTGTTCGATTTGGTCGCAATACCAACCGTAATGTTGTTACGGCGTGCTGCCTCGGCAAAAGACACCAGATAGGCCATCGATTTACCGACGCCTGTGCCCGCCTCAATTACACGATGAGTGCCCGTGACCAGCGCATCACGGACCTCGAGCGCCATCGCGATCTGCTCATCACGCGGCTCGTAGGTGGGGTACATGCGATTGACCAGGCCACCTGGCGCATAGTCTGCCTCAATCTCCTCACGACTCGGCATCTTGAGTACCGGCAGTTCGTCGGCGTCCACCCGATCGTCGGCGCGATCGGCCTTGAGAACGTCAGCACGAGCGGCGCTGAGAGAGAAGATATAACCAGGGTTCTGCCCCGCCAAGAATGAGAAGATTGGACGATAGGACCAAGGCACGTCCGGATGCATGTCGGCTAGGCGCGCCATGAGGCCCTGGGGCAAGTCGGTGAGTGCCACGAGCAACACGCGCCATACGCCACACAGGGCGTCGACGTCGGCATTGGCACGGTGTGATACCGAGTCACAGCCAAACAGATCGGCCATAAAAGACAGCTTGTGCGAGGCCAGGCGCGGAAACGCGATGCGCGACAGCGCCAGCGAATCGATCCAAATATCGCTCACGTTGACGCCGCCTTTGACCGACTCGATAAACGAGCGGTCGAACGTGGCGTTATGTGCGATTACCGGGCAACCACCGACAAAATCGGCGAGAGCGGCTACGGCCTCAACGGCCGACGGGGCATCTGCCACATCGGCATTTGTAATGCTCGTGAGCTCGGTAATCTCGGCGGGAATCAGCTGTTTGGGATGCACGAAGGTATCGAAGCGGTCGACGACCTCGCGGCCCGAAAGACGGGCCGCCGAGATCTCGATCAGCTCATTGTCCTGCACCGAAAGACCTGTGGTCTCGGTATCGAGGACGATCACATCTTCCTCGATAAGGCCGAAGGACTGCGTTTTGGCGCGTTCGGCAAGCGTGGCATAGGAGTCGATGACAAACTGCGGCGTTCCTGACGAAACCGCGTCCTCGATTAGCATGCAATGCCCGCTCGACGAAGGCCCATACGGATCAGGCTGTCACAGACCTGCGGGAACGTCATGTCGTCGGTGTGGCGGATCTCATCCGGATACAGCGACGTATCGGTCATGCCGGGAATGGTATTGGTCTCGAGGATGACGGGGCCGTCCTCACTCACAATAAAGTCGCTGCGCGAGATACCCAGGCAACCGAGGGCCTTGTGAGCAGCGCAGGCAAGCTCCTGAGCGCGAGTGTAATTCTCGGGTGAAATCTGCGCCGGAATGCGATGGATGTCCGTAGGGTCGACATATTTCACGTCCAGATCGTAGAACTCGCAGTCCTCGGGTTTGCGAATCTCGACAATCGGCAGAGCGCGCACGTCGTCCTCGCCGTACACACCGACGGTGATCTCGGTACCCTCGATGCACTTCTCGACCAGCACTTTGTCGCCGTACGCAAACGCCTTGGCGATTGCCGCGGGCAGCTCGGAAGGCTCATGGACCAGGGAAATGCCATAGCTGGAACCGTTGACGGCCGGCTTCACAAAGCAGCGCTCGCCACAAACCTCGACGATATGATCGATATCGACTTCATCGCCCACCTCGAGCGCGAGGCCGGGGGCAATGGGAATGCCCGCCTTGGCGTACAGGAGCTTAGAGACCTCCTTGTCGGCACCGCAGGCGCTGGCAAGCACGCCCGAGGCCGTGTAGGGGATACCCAGGGTCTCCATGGCGCCCTGCATGGCGCCATCCTCGCCGCCGGCACCGTGCATGGCGATAAACGCCACGTCGAAGCCGCCGGTCGCCATGGTTACCATAAAATCATCGGCAGCCGTGTCGAGCAGCTCCACCGAAGTGTAGCCGGCCTCCTTCAAGGCAACCACGACGTTCTTTCCCGAATTGAGCGAGATCTCGCGCTCAGCGGAATGACCGCCCGCCAAGACCGCTACGTGCATGTTCTCTAGGCTTTTACCCGGCATGGGCAGACTCCTCCTCTATAATTTCTGCAGCTGATACCATATTGTAGCGATACCCTCTACGTTTCCCCAAAATCGAAAGGCTTCCATGAATCCCAGGACTAAATCTCAGGACATTCGCGACTTGAGCCAAAACGATATTCGCGAGCTCGTGGCCGAGCTTGGCCAGCCCGCCTTCCGCGCGAAGCAGCTCATCGAATGGGTCTTTGAGAAGAACGTTTGTTCGTTTGACGATATGACCAACCTTCCCAAGGCTTTCCGCGAGCAGCTTAAAGAGGCTTTTACCTTTGACACGCCGACTGAACTCACCAAGCAGGTTTCCAAAGATGGCTCTCGCAAGTATCTGCTCGAGTACCACGACGGCGTTTCCGTCGAGACCGTCGGCATGCCCCGTCGTAACAAGCTTTCCGTCTGCGTTTCCACCCAGGCAGGCTGTGGCATGGGCTGTGCCTTTTGCGCTACCGGTCTCAACGGCCTCAAGCGCTCTCTGACCGCTCAAGAGATCGTCGACCAGGTACTTCATGTATCCAACGACTTTGGCGAGCGCGCCACGAGCGTTGTCTTCATGGGCCAGGGTGAGCCGTTTGCCAACTACGACGAGGTTCTCAAGGCGTTGCGAATCCTCAACGACCCCGATGGCATCGGTATCGGTGCTCGTCACCTCACCGTCTCTACCAGCGGCGTTATTCCCGGTATTCGCAAATTTGCCGACATCCCTGAACAGTTCACGCTTGCCGTTTCCCTGCATTCCGCCATCCAGTCGACACGCAATAAGCTTATGCCCGGTGTTAAGAAGTACACGCTACTTCGCCTTCACGAGGCGCTTCAACTCTACACCGAGAAGACTGGCCGCCGCCCGACCTATGAGTATGCCATGATCGAAGGCGTCAACGATACGAATCCCGAGATGCAGGCGCTCTGCGACTTCTGCGAGGGAACGTTGTGCCACGTTAACCTGATTCAGCTTAACGACATCGAGGGCAGCCCGCTCAAGCCTTCGCCGATTCATAAGGTTGAGGATCTTCAGCGTCGTCTTGAGTCCCGTGGCATCGAGACCACGATTCGTAACTCCCGTGGTAACGATATTGACGCTGCTTGCGGACAGCTTAAGCAGCGCTTCAAAGTTCAGAAGAACGCATAGGGGAGCTGCACCCCAAAACGTTTCATGTGAAACATCGAACGACCCCGGTTGCAGAATATGCAACCGGGGTCGTTTCAATTATTGACATTAATTTTGAATCAGCTGCTACCTGTCCCATTTTTTACGGCCAAAATAAGGGGTCCTTGTCTCGTGAATCAGACAAGGACCCCTCAAAATATGCTGAGTAATTGTTAGGTACCTAATAACCTACATTTTCCCATTGGTTGCTAACCCAACCTTGATTAATCTTTGGATTCTTCGTTACCTGAGCAGTACGCATTGCAACATCTTCTGTCATAACATCCATTTTCTTCTTGGAAGTATCGACGATAACCTGCGCACCACGAAGCAAACGACCTCGAAGCTCATCGTCTGTCGCGATCTTATAGCCAGCAAAGGCACCAGCCGCGACGGTTGTCGCCAATGCAATCGCAGTTAAAATCTTATTCCTCATCTTGGTCTCCTTGATCAAACTGAATCATTTCGCCAAGAATACGAGAGAGCTCTTCCTCGTCTTTAAACTCAATCTCAATCTTGTTCTTTCCACGCGAGCTCTTCACACGCACGTTGGTATTAAATACCTGACGAAGCACACGAGCAGCCTTTTTAAAAGACTGAGGCGTTGCGGGTCTCGGCGTCTTAGGTGTCTCTCCGGCAGAAAACAACGGAGCAAGATTTTCTGTCGCTCTGACGGAAAGACCCTCTGCAACAACCTTCTCTGCAAGTCGAATTCGAGCGTCCTCATAGGGAACTGCAAGAATCGCACGTGCATGACCAGCAGTAAGTTTGCCCTCAAAAATCATCTGCTGAACAACTTCAGGGAGATCGAGAAGGCGCAGCGAGTTTGTAATTGCAGAGCGTGACTTGCTTACTGCCTTCGACAATGCCTCCTGGGTCATACCGCTGGCATCGATAAGCTGGCGATAGCCCTTAGCCTCTTCGACGGGATTCAGATCAGAACGCTGAAGGTTTTCGATAAGTGCAAGAGCAAGCATCTCTTCATCATTAACATCTTTAATGATGACAGGCAGCTCCTCAAGACCAGCAAGCTTTGACGCTTGGTAACGACGCTCACCAGCGATGATCTCATAGCCGTTTCCATGCTTGCGAACCAAAAGCGGCTGCAAGACGCCATGTTCTTGGATTGATTCGCTCAACTCACGAAGTTCAGTTTCGTTAAAGTGAATTCGCGGCTGATTAGGGTTGGGAACGATATCCTCAATAGGTAGTTTTGTTTCAGATGCGGCATTCGAAGCCGATGCAGCCGAACCACCGGTCTCATACTCGGCCTCTGAGACCAAAGCATTGAGTCCACGTCCCAATCCGCCACGTTTCTTTACACTAGGCACGCTTGATCACCTCTTTTGCAAGGTTCATATATGCTTTTGCACCCTTATTTTGAGGTGCATAGGTAATTACCGGTTCCCCAAAAGACGGAGCTTCGGAGATTTTAACCGTACGGGGGATCAACGTCTTAAATGCCTTATCACCAAAGTACGATTGAACCTCCTCAACAACCTGATTCGATAGAGAAGTACGCGAGTCATACATGGTCATAAGCACACCGTAGGTGTCTAAGCCCTTGTTCAGACGAGATTTGACCATCTTCATTGACTCAAGCAGCTTCGTAACGCCCTCGAGTGCGTAATACTCGCACTGGATCGGAATCAAAACGCTGTCTGCTGCGGTCAAAGCGTTGATAGTAAGCAGGCCGAGCGAAGGAGGGCAGTCAATGAAAATAAAATCGAACTCGTCCTGAATCGGCTCAAGCAAATCTTTGAGACGGGTTTCACGAGCAATTGCGCTTACGAGTTCAATTTCCGCGCCTGCAAGCTGAATTGTAGCCGGAATTACGAATACCTTTTTGCAATTTGTATCAAGAACAAGCGATTCTGCCGGCACATCATTCAACAATGCATCATAGATGCAGTGATCAAGGTCTTCTTTTTCAATTCCGAATCCACTGGTGCTGTTTCCCTGCGGATCAAAATCGACAATCAGTGTCTTACGACCCTGCTCACCCAGTGCCGCTGCAAGGTTTACAGCCGTCGTTGACTTACCGACGCCGCCTTTTTGATTGATGATTGCAATGATACGCGTGTCTTTTGCGCTCTTAGAACGCTTAACGTCGCGAAATCCCACGGTCCCTCCTGGTGTGTATTAAAGCTGTCAAACGGAGGATGTTTCACGTGAAACATTCCGAATCGATAGCAACTGCTATGTTTCACGTGAAACACTGCAAGCTGCTAGTATCCATTATGTTTCACGTGAAACATCTAGGCAAGCGGATTCTTCTTTGCCATGCCATTTGCACGAGGCAATGAAACGGATGCTGAATGACTCTTCTTAAGAACAATGAACTCCCTGTGACCCAAGCCTTCAGGCAAATCAATTGCGTCATTCAGAAGCAAAGTGAAGCCGCAAATCTTAGCTGCTGACATGCCGGAAGCAAGCTCCTCATCCGAAGGATTGCCCTTGGTGATAACAAATAGCCCTCCATCCTTGAGGTACGGAGCCGCATACTCAACAAGAATCGGTAGAGGGGCCAGTGCACGGGCGGTTACAACGGAGAACTGCTTCTTATGGCTTCGAGCATATTCTTCAAGACGATCATGAACCGCATGAGCATGTTTCAATCCAAGAGCATGGACAAAGGAATTAACCGCATCAACCTTCTTGCCAACAGAGTCAATATAAGTAGCTTTACGATGCGTGGTTATGGTTAATGGAATACCAGGGAAGCCCGCACCTGTTCCCATATCGAGCAAAGCTCCCTCAGGAGCCTTATTGATATAGGGGAGCAAAACAAGTGAGTCGAGGATATGAAGTACGGCAGCATCTTCTACGTTAAGAATACGGGTGAGATTGGTTGTCTTATTTGTTTCTAGAACCAAATCCAAATGCTGGATACATTTCCTCAGCTCAATATCAGTTACGCTCAAGGAATATTCTTTGCAATAAGAAGTTAGGCGACTCAACATCTCGTCAGCCTGCTGATCGGTAAGTACAAACAACAGAAGCTCCTTTCTGACAAAAATCAGCGTATCGAGAACTTTTGACAAAAAAAGGGGACGTGGAAACCACGTCCCCCTAGCATAAGCTCGAGTAGACTATCGAGCAACAATCACCACATGGCGATCAGGGTCAGAACCCTCAGAATGAGTATCGACTGCATCGTTGCCACGAAGTGCAATGTGAACCAGTCGGCGCTCGTAGGCATTCATGGGCGGAAGCGAAACACTCTTATGAGTGCGGATGGCACGCTCGGCAGCAGACTGAGCCATGGAGGCGACCTTATCCTGACGGCGACTCTTGTATCCCTCGACGTCCACTACAACCGGATACCTAAAGCCAAGCTTGCGGCTCACCAGCAAAGAGAACATAACCTGAAGAGCATCAAGAGTGCGACCATGACGGCCAATGAGAACAGCAAGGTCGGGAGCCGTTACATCCAAAATCAGCTCACCCTCGTCGCCCTCATACTCATCGATAGGAGAGTTGGCGGCATCGAAGTGCGAAAGGATGGAACGCAGGATGGAAATCGCAACATCGGCAATGGTGTCGAGCTCCTCATCGGTCAGCTCTTCACCAGCCTTGTAGCGCTGTGCAATCTCGGGATAATCGCCCGCGACCTGCGGGGCAACCTCCTCAAGCATATCCTCGATGATCTCTTCAGACATAACGTACTCCAAAAGTTAGGTACCTAAATAAGATTGATATCCCACTACTTCTTCTTGTGCGGGCGCGGCTTCTTCTCGCGACGAGTGACCTCAACCTGCAGCGGAGCGTTCTTAAGACGCTCCTCCTCATCGGCCTTCGCCTTGTCGATGACCTTCTGCGTCACAAAAATCTGCTGGATAACCTGCCAAGCAGACGAGACGTCGTAGTACAGCAGAACACCAACGGGAAGGCTCCAGCCCATCCAAAGCATCATGACCGTCATGACAACGGCCATCATACGCATGCTCTGAGCCTGCTGGCCGGTCTGGTTGCGCGACATATAGAGCTGCGGAATCAGGGTCAGGACGGCAAACAGGATCAGGCAAACCAGCGCAGGCAGTGCAACCATAAAGCCATCGGCAAAGGAAGCGCTCGGCGTGGTGGTCAGGTCGGGCAGAATGTTGAAGAACGAGAACGTACCGTCGTTAAAGTACTGCGGCAGGTTGCGCAGCAATGTAAACAGGGCGAACAGGATAGGCATCTGAATCAGCAGCGGCAGACAGCCAGCCATGGGGTTGAACTTGTTCTCGCTGTAGAACTTCTGCATCTCCTCGGCCTGACGCTGGGGATCGTCGGCATAGCGCTCCTGGATCTCGAGCATCTTGGGCTGCAGCACCTGCATGCGAGCCGTCGACTTGGTCGACTTGAGCATGAGCGGCGTCAGCAGCAGACGGATGATGACCACCAGGATGATGATGGACAGGCCCCAGTCGACCGCAAAGGTCTGGATGAGCTTGAGCAGCTCGAAAAGGATGTTAACGATCCAATCCCACATGTAAGTTTTCCTCCGATAGCGAGTGCCCGCTAGGGCACAGGGTCATAACCGCCGACGTGCAGGGGATTGCAGCGAGCGATGCGCCTCACGGCAAGCCAGCAGCCTCTCAAAACACCGTGCTTCTCAATCGCCTGGACGGCGTATTGCGAGCACGTTGGGTAATAAATGCAGGCGTCAGGCAATAAGGGCGAAATAACCTGTTGATATATGCGAATAGGAGCGATGGCAACACGTCGCAAAACGTGATTGCTCATCGCTCCTCCCCGGCAACGCCGGCGCGTTTCATAAGCGAACGCAACGCCTTGTCCATCTCCTGCGGCGAGGAAACCCTCGTCTTGGGAGTTGCAAACAAGATGATGTCATAACCCGCAACGGGAAATCCGCAGCTGCGGGCGGCCTCGCGCATCACACGCTTAGATCGATTGCGCACGACGGCACAACCGAGTCGCTTAGCACCAACGAAGGCGACCCTTCCGGAGTCGCCTTCGCCAACCGATTCACATATGGTCATTCGAATCAGAGGGTGATTGAAACGACGCCCCTGACTGAACACATGCTCGAAATCTTGCCGAGACTTAATAGTCTTCATGCGAGATGTGTGTATCGCTGCTAGACAGTGAGACGCTTGCGGCCCTTGGCACGACGACGGGCGAGCACGGCACGACCACCCTTAGTGGCCATACGGGCACGGAAGCCATGGGTCTTGGCACGCTTACGCTTATTAGGCTGATACGTACGCTTCATCTTAAGTTCCTCCTGCTGCATTTCGAGTGTCCGCGGGGACGCGGACGCAGATATAGACACGTGAGCTTGAAGATTGTAGGGAAATCAATGTTCAAATGTCAAGAAATCAAAGGTAAAAGGTTGCGCAGTTCACACGGTTCCCCCATAAGCACAACCGAAATTTGCGCCTCATAGCAACCTTTCACGATATTTCATCGAGTTTTCAACAGGTCATGTTGGCAATGTTGAGAACTTTTCGCCCGTTTTCCAAAGTTTTCAACAAGTTTTGAAAAGTTGTCGAAAGATGAGAAACGTTGCACGGTGAGCTACTATTTGTTCGAAACCTTTTGAAAGATTGCGAGCGGCATGTCTGACGACTTTTACACCATGGTCGATTCCGGAGACCCGGCACCCGACAACGAGCACATCACCGGCGTGCGCGAAGAGCGTGCGGAAGGCAAGCAGACGACCACGCAGGCGCCAAAAGCCATGTACGCCGCGCGCATCGCCGTCTATGACGACATGCTGTCGACACCGCGGGTGATCGTCATTGATCCGCAAGATGTCCGCACGTATTTGGAAGAGACGACCAACACCGTCTACCAGTGCATGAAAGAACAAGGTGGCCATATCTCGCTCATGGTCATCCGCGAGATTGTCGAAAACTTTATCCACGCACACTTTGCCGAGCCCATCATCTCGATTCTGGACGGCGGAGACACCATCCGCTTTGCTGACCAAGGACCCGGCATCGACGACAAGGAACGTGCTTTCGACTTTGGCGTTACCAGCGCAAACAGCAAGATGAAGCGCTATATCCGTGGAACCGGAGCAGGGTTTCCCATGGTGCAGGAGTATTTGGAAAACGCCGGCGGTGCCGTATCCATCGAGGACAACATGGGCAACGGCACCGTGGTTACGGTAAGCCTGAACCCTAAACGCGTGCAGGAAATCGAGCGTGCCGGCGGACGCGGCGCTGCCGTGCGGCCCGAGACGGAGCAGCCCACATATCCCCTGCCGGGAGCTTTTGCGCAGCAGCCCGTGGCAACGCAGCAGATGCAGCCCCCCGTGGGACAGATGCAGCAGCCCGGAATGCTTCCCACACAAGAACCCCAGGCGGCATCTATGTCGATGCCGCCAAACATGCCAGAGGCCATGCCACTGGCTGATCAGGATGCAGCAGCAATGCAGCAGGCGACGGGGGCGCCGGGTGGCCAGCAAATGGGCTATCAGCCGTACCAACAGGGATATCTATATCAGCAGATGCCGCCACTGGGGTATGGCCAGCAGTTCCCGCAGCAGTACCAGCAGGGATATCAGCAGCCGTATCAGCAGATGCCGCAGCAGCAGTACAACCCCTGGGCCCAGCAGACGCCTCCGCAGCCTTACCAACAGTGGCCTCAAAGTTTTCAACAGCAAATGCCGCCGACGCAGAGTTCTCAACAACCAGCAGCTCAAATGATGTATCCTAATGCAGTAAATCAGTATGCACAGCCACAACCGGACGTGTTCGTAAGCGATCGCGGCAACGCCGCGCTGGGCTATCTGGCGCAAAATCAAGCGTGCGGCGCAACCGATCTTGCGAGGGCGTTTGGAAACTCGGCCCCCACTTGGTCACGCACGCTCAATGACTTGGCGCAGGCCGGCTTGGTCATCAAGCATGGCCAGAAATACCATCTGACCGAACTCGGCGCCGCCCGCGTGCGAGCTCAGAGCTAAAGAACGGGAGAGACAGTGGACGAGGAAGCAAGCATCATCCTGGGGGATGCCATCGCCTTTTGCCAGCGCGACGGCCAAGATGCACGCCTCATCAACATGCTGGGGCAATCGCGCGCCATAAGCCTGACCGAAGATACGCTCACGATCGAGGCCCCCTCGCGCTTTGCCATCGCGCAGCTCAAAAAGCATCAGCCGACTATTGAGGCCTATCTGGAAGAAATCGCCTTTGCACCGATTGCTCTCGACATCGTGGCACCGCAAGGCGCCGCGACGGAATCCGCTGCCGCCACGGCGCCCGCCACGGCTCCCGCTGCTTCCCCGGCGGTGCCGGCCTCCGCAGGCGATGTGCCGACAATCGAGCACCAGCACAGCGATGTTTCCCGTGAAACAATGGCACCGTTGACGAGCGCGGCGGCGACGTCAACGAACGCACCCGTCACGCACATGCCCATCGCTCACGACGCAGCGGCGGGCGCGGATTCGGGCATTGCAATCAAGAACACGCTCTCGGCCGACGATTTTCGTCGCATGATGAACCAGATGAAGGGCGGAGCGCCGACTAAATCCACGCAAGCTGCGGCCCCCGCTTCACCCATGCCAGCACCGACCGTGCCGGCCGAGCAGAATACGGATGGAGCCCCGCTCGCCGCGAACTCAAAATTTACCTTTGAGAACTTTGTCTACGGCCCCGAGAACAGCCATGCCTATCGCTCGGCACTCAAGTTTGCCGCCCTCGCGGACGAGCGCGGCACATGCACATCCCTGTTCATCTATGGCAAATCGGGGCTGGGCAAGACCCATCTGCTGCTCGCCATCAAAAACGAGCTCGCCGAGAAGTCGCCCGAGATCAAGGTCAAGTATGCCAACTCCCAGGCATATCTGGACGACCTGATGACCGAGTTCGACCGTCAAAAGAAGAGCAACGCCCCCATCATGCAGGCGTACCACGGCGTGGACGTGCTCATCATCGATGACATCCAAAACATCATCGGCAAGCGCGCGAGTGTGGACTACTTTTTCCAGCTCATGGACGAGTTCATCCGCAACAACAAGAAGGTCGTCATCGCGGCAGACCGCGCCCCCAAGGACCTGAGCATGGACGAGCGTCTGACCAGCCGCTTCAACGCCGGAATGCTCTGCCTGGTCGCAGAGCCCAGCTACGAGATGAAATACAAGATCTTGCAGCGCTATTACGAGAACACCATCGTCGCCGCTCCCGAGGCAGGCGACGACTCGCTGCTGGCGGCCTATGGGGGCGACGGCGGGCACCTGACCGACGAGCACTTTAAACACATGGCCGAGGTCTCGGGCACCAACATCCGCGAACTCGAGAGCTTTTGCGAGCGCTGCGCCGGCGAGGCGGGTGACCGCGAGCGCGAGGGCGGGGAGCTCACCTTTGACGATATCGACGCCATCGCCAGCCAGTACTTCGACACATCGGCCAAAAAGATCAACGTCCAGACGGTTCAGTCCGTCATCGAAGAGCAGTACGGCGTGACGCACGAGGAGCTCATCGGCCCGCGTCGCAACGCCAATATAGCCAAAGCACGCCATATCGCTATCTACCTGGCCATCGAGATGTGCGAGATGACGACCACGGCGGTGGGCGCCGAATTTGGCAACCGCAACCACTCGACCGTCAGCACGAGCTACAAAAAGGTCCAGAAGATGATCCAGGAAGACCGCACCGTCACCGAAGACCTCAAGTCGCTGCGCGATAAAATTACACTGCGCTCGTAGGGAAATAGAGACACCTGTTGAAAACTTGTCGAAACCACGGGCATAAGGTGTCTAAAACCCAACCCGCGGTGATGAAAAGTTTTGCGCAGGTTTTGAACGTGGAAAACCACCCCTGTTGCACACAGGCTGCTGTCGATTCTCTTTCTGGGTCTGACCTGCGTCTTTGGGAGTAATCAACAGTTTCGTCAGTGCTATTACTATTATTAAGATATTTATATCTATAGAAAGGTATTAAAAGATGAAGTTCACCGTCAGCCAGAGCTCGCTTACACAAGCCATCGGCGTCGTTATGAAGGGTGTCGCTTCGGCATCCACCCTTCCCATCCTGTCGGGCGTGCTCGTCAAGGCCCAAGACGGCATCTTGGAATTCCAGACCTCTAACTACACCATCTCGATCCGTCATCGCATCGCGGCGCATGTCGAAGAAGAGGGCGAGATGGTTATCCCCTGTAAGATGCTCTCCAATATCACCAAGACCCTCCCCGATGCCCCGGTCACCTTTGAGCTGTCCGAGCGCCAGGTGCTGATTGGTTGCGAGAAGAGCTCTTTCCGCCTGAACACGCTTGATGCTAATGACTTCCCCGAGTTTCCGGCCTATGCCATCGAGAGCGCCGTGGAACTGCCGACCGATATCTTGTCCGAGATGGTCGGCCGCGTGTGGCGCGTCACCTCGACCGACAAGGCCCGCCCCATCCTGGGTGGCGTGCACATGAAGGTCGAGAACAACACCGTGCGCCTGGTGGCGACCGATTCCTTCCGTTTGGCCGTGTGCGATACGCAGGTTGAGACCTCGACCCTCGAGGGTTCCTTTGAGCTCAACGTTCCGGCTGACGCCTTTAACGACGCGCTGAACATCATGGCCAGCCAGGCGACCATCATGATCGGGGCTACCGACACCCAGGTCGTCTTTGAGGCCGGCAACACCACCTACGTGTCGCGTCGCATCGAGGGCGTGTACCCCAACTACAAGCAGCTCATCCCCGATTCGTGCGTGACGAGCGTCAAGATCGACGTCGCCGCCTTTAACGCCGCCCTCAAGCGCGTGGCCGTTATCGCGAGCGCCAACCCCGCCGTCAAGTTCGAGATCGATGTCGAGAACGGGCAGATGGGCCTGTCCTCCATCTCCAATGACCAGGACCTTGCGCAGGAGACGATCGATGTCGAGGCCGAGGGCGAGTCGGGTACCATCGCCTTCAACTACCACTACATCTTCGGCTGCCTCAATGCCCTGTCCAAGGAGAAGGAGATCACGCTGGAGCTCAAGAGCTACTCGCAGGCGGGCATCTTCAAGTCCTACGACAAGATCAACTACCTGTACCTGGTCATGCCGGTTCGCATCTAGCGCTGCGCCATGACCATGTTCGCCCGCGATCTTTCCGTCGCGCACTACCGCAGTTTCGAGAGCTATCGTCTTGCCCTGGACGAGGGCGTGACGATACTTGCGGGACCCAACGCGGCGGGAAAGACCAATCTCATAGAGGCGCTGCAGCTGCTGACGAGCGGCGCCTCGTTTAGGCATCCGACCGCAGCCGAGCTCGTCCATGATGGCGTGGGCTCGTGCAAGATCGAGCTGAGGCTCGAGGGCGACGGCCGCGTACTTGATATGGGATTGAGTGCGGAGGACGGTAAACGCTCGTTTAGCCGCAACGGCAAGAGATGCTCTGCCGCCGGTGTGCGCGGGGTTCTGCCGAGCGTGCTGTTTTGCCCCGACCATCTGGACATGGTTAAGCGAGGCGCCAGTGTGCGCCGCGCCGCCCTCGACGACTTTGGCATGCAACTGAGCGCACGCTATGCCGATCTTGCGAGCGCCTATGGTCGCTGCGTGACCCAGCGCAACGCCTTGCTCAAGGAAACCTGGTGCTGCCGCGAGATGCTCGGCGCGTGGAACGATTCGATTGCCCGCGCGGGCGCGGCTCTGCTCGTGCACCGGTTGGCCCTGCTCGACCGGCTGGCGGGCCATGTGCGTACTGCCTACGGGCAAGTGGCGTCCGGTGAAGCCGCCAACGTGTCCTATGCATCCACGCTGGGGGATTTGCCCCAGGTCGAGGATCGCGAAGAGCTGAAGGGCTGGGCGTACGAGCGCATGCTGGCTGCCCTTGATGGGCACGCCGACGAGGAAATTCGCCGCGGCGTGACGTTGGTGGGACCGCATCGCGACGAGATTGAGTTTACCGTTGCGGGTCGCTCCGCCCGTTCATTTGCCAGCCAAGGACAGCAGCGAACGTTGGTACTGTCCTGGAAGGTGGCCGAGGTGGCCGTGGCTCGCGATGTTCTGGGTACTGCTCCGCTGTTGCTTCTGGACGACGTGATGAGCGAGCTCGACGGCGAGCGCCGCGGTGCTTTTCTGCGGCTGATCGGCGATGATATCCAAACGGTCATAACCACGACCAACCTGGGATACTTTACCGATGACCTGCTTGATCGAGCCAAGGTGGTGAGCATGGGTGAGACGTGCTAATTACGAGCGCGAGAGCGAGACGGTCGCCTTCAGTGGGTTTTTGAACGCAGAGCGCCAGCGCATCCTGGCGTCGGCGACGCCTGAGCGCCGTGCGCAGATGGAAGCTGCCGAGGAGTCGCGCGCGGTCTATCGCGCGTGGAACGCGGTGTGCTCGGGCACGCGCGAGGGGCGGCATGTGACGGGTCTGCGCTACCTGCCCGAGTCCAATGAGCTGCTGGTATATCTCGATTCGCCCTCGTGGACGCAGGAAATGACGCTGTTGCGTGAGATCATCCGCGCGCGCATGGAGCGCGCCGGTGCGCATGTGGACGGCCTGGTGTTCAAAACCACCGCACCCGGTCACACGCCGCCCGCCGCCAAGGAGCGCCTGCGCCCGGCGACGACCGAGCGCCCGCCGGCCCCGCACGCCGACCTAAGTGAGGCCGAGCGCACCGAGATTGAGCGCCAAGTGGCGCCCATCGAAGACCAAAAACTGCGCGAGGCCCTCGAGAATGCCATGAGAGCCAGTGCCGAGTGGGCCAAGGGCGTGCAAAGTAAAAAAGAGCCTTAAATCGCATCTGGTGGCCTTGTAGAGCCAAATACCCTCGTTCCCGAGGGTATTTTTTTACGATAAACTAGTAAGACTGTACACATTTTCTTGACTGAAGGAGGACGTGTGGCAAACGAAAACGATTACGATGGCGGCGAGATTAAGATTCTCGAAGGTCTCGAGGCCGTTCGTAAGCGCCCGGGCATGTATATCGGCTCGACGAGCGCCAGCGGTCTGCATCACCTGGTGTGGGAGATCGTTGACAACTCCGTCGACGAGGCCATGGCCGGTTTCTGCACCGAGATCCAGGTGACGGTCCACGCCGACAACTCCATCACGGTCGTCGACAACGGGCGCGGCATCCCCGTCGACGAGCACCCTGTTAAAAAGATCCCGACGCTCGAGGTCGTCATGACGATCTTGCACGCCGGCGGTAAGTTCGATAACTCGGCCTATAAGGTTTCGGGCGGCCTGCACGGCGTTGGCATCTCCGTCGTCAACGCACTGTCCAAGCGCGTGGTCGTTCAGGTTCGTCGCGACGGCAACACCTACGAGATGGAGTTCTCGCGCGGCAAGACCGTTAAGAAGATGGAGGTCGTGGGCACCTCGGATTCGACGGGCACCACCGTCACCTTCTGGCCCGACGACGAGATCTTCGAGACATGCATCTACGATTTCGATACGCTGCACAACCGTCTGCAGGAGACGGCGTTCCTCAATAAGAACCTCAAAATCGTGCTGACTGACGAGCGCGAGTCTACTCCCCACGTGGAGGAGTTTTGCTACGAGGGCGGCATCATCGACTTCGTCAAGTTCCTTAACGAGGGCAAGGACGTCCCCGAGGCCTTTAAGGAGCCTATCTACATCGAGGGCAAATCGGACCCGGACGCACCTGTGGCCAAGATGGGCGAGGTTGAGGTTTCCCTGCAGTGGAATAGCGGCTACGGCGAGAACGTCATGTCGTTTGCCAACGACATCTACACCCCCGAGGGCGGCATGCACCTTGAGGGCTTCCGCACCGCGCTCACCCGCGTGATCAACGACTATGCGCGCAAGCAGAACCTGCTCAAGGAAAAAGACGCCAATCTGACCGGCGACGATGTGCGCGAGGGCCTTTCGGCCGTTATCTCGGTCAAGCTGCCCGATCCGCAGTTTGAGGGCCAGACCAAGGCCAAGCTCGGCAGCTCCTATATGCGCGCGCTGACGCTCAAGATCGTGACCGACGGCCTTGCCGATTACCTCGAGGAGCACCCTAAGCCCGCTCGCGAGATCGTCAAGAAGGCGCAGCAGGCCTGCAAGGCGCGCAATGCCGCCCGCAAGGCGCGCGAGGCGACCCGCCGCAAGAGCCTGCTCGAGACGGCGTCCCTGCCCGGTAAGCTCGCCGACTGCTCGGTGCGCGATGCCGAGCTGACCGAGCTCTTCATCGTAGAGGGCGACTCGGCAGGCGGTTCGGCCAAGGACGGCCGTCGCCGAGACATCCAGGCGATTCTGCCCCTGCGCGGCAAGATTTTGAACGTCGAGCGCGTTGGTGACCATCGCGCGTTCTCGAGTGACACCATCCAGTCGCTGATTACCGCGATCGGCTGCGGCGTCACGACGAGTGCCGGCGACGGCGGCGACTTCGATATCACCAAGGCGCGCTACCACAAGATCATCATCATGACCGATGCAGACGTCGACGGTGCGCATATCCGCATCCTGCTGCTGACGTTCTTCTACAAGTACATGCGTCCGCTGATCGATGCCGGCTACGTCTATGTTGCCTGCCCGCCCATCTTTGGCATTAAGGTGCGCAACAAGATCCACTACGTGTATCCCAACGGCCGCCAGCCCGAAGACGAGATCCTGCGTGACACCATCCAGAGCCTGGGCCTGAACCCCGACGATAACGACGAGGACGGCAAGGCCAAGGACGGCAAGATTACCAAAAAGCGCAAGGGCTATACCGTCCAGCGCTACAAGGGTCTGGGCGAGATGGACCCCAAGCAGCTTGCCTCGACGACGATGGACCCCAAGACCCGCATTCTGCAGCGCGTGTCGATCGAGGACGCCGTGGTGGCGGACCGCGCCGTGCGCGAGCTGATGGGTTCCGAGGTCGGCTATCGCCGCGAGTACATCGAGAAGCATGCACATGATGCACGATTCCTTGACGCTTAAGAGGAGGTAACGTGGCAGACGATATCAACAACAACGAGGGTATGGGCGAGGCCGGCGATGCCGGTATGCCCGATGATCTGAAGCGCCTGCTTGCCCGTGCTGAGCAGGGCGAGGACGGCGACCCGGACGCCTATAACCCCGATGCCGATGATGAGGAGGAAGACGACGACGCCGAGCTCGAGGAGAGCTTTGGCGAAGTCGATTGCGGCGCCTCGGCCGGCGAGGATATCAACGGCGGCCAGCTCCAGATTTCGGAGTTTGGCCGCGAGATGAAGCAGTCGTTCATCGAGTATTCGATGTCGGTCATCACGGCGCGCGCCCTGCCGGACGTGCGCGACGGCTTAAAGCCGGTGCACCGCCGCATCCTGTACGCGATGAACGAGAGCGGCATCTACCCCAACCGCCCGCACAAGAAGTCAGCTTGGACGGTCGGCGAAGTTATCGGTAAGTACCACCCGCATGGCGACTCCGCGGTCTATGAGGCCATGGTCCGCCTGGCGCAGTGGTTCTCCATGCGCACGCCGCTCATCGACGGTCACGGCAACTTCGGCAACATCGACGGCGACGGCGCGGCGGCCATGCGTTACACCGAGAGCCGCCTGGCAAAGCCCGCCATGGAACTGTTGCGTGACTTGCAGAAGGATACCGTCGACTGGCAGCCCAACTACGACGAATCGCTCGCCGAGCCCGTGGCGCTGCCTGCGCGCTTCCCCAACCTGCTGGTCAACGGCAGTCAGGGCATCGCCGTCGGCATGGCCACCAACATCGCCCCGCATAACCTCACCGAGGCGATCGAGGCCACCTGCCACCTGATTGACAACCCCGACGCCACCGTCGACGAGCTCATGCAGATCATGCCCGGTCCGGACTTCCCCACCGGCGCCATCATCATGGGCAGCGCCGGCATTAAGCAGAGCTACGAGACCGGCCGCGGCTCCATTACCGTGCGTGCCAAGGCACATGTGGAGTCCACCAAGACCGGTCGCAGCCGCCTGGTCTTTACCGAGATTCCCTACATGGTCAACAAGGGCACCCTGCAGGAGAAGATCGCCCAACTCGTCAACGACAAGCGCATCGAGGGCATCTCGGATATGCGCGATGAGTCCAACCAGAAGGGCATCCGTCTGGTCATCGAGCTCAAGAAGGGCGTCATTCCGCAGGTCGTGCTCAACAACCTGTATAAGTACACCTCGCTGCAGACGACCTTTGGCGCCAACAACCTGGCGCTCGTCAACGGCGTGCCCAAATGCCTGAGCCTGCGCGAGATGCTGCAACACTACATCGACCACCAGGTCGACGTAGTCACCCGCCGCACCCGCTTCGACCTTAAGAAGGCCCAGGCGCGTGCCCATATCCTCGAGGGCTACCTGATGGCCCTTGACCATATCGACGAGGTCATTAGCATCATACGCTCCTCGCAGACCGACTCCGAGGCCAGCAGCCGCCTGATTGAGCGCTTTGGCTTTACGCCCGAGCAGACCACGGCCATCCTCGAGATGAAGCTGCGCCGCCTGACCGGCCTGGAGCGCGACAAGATCCAAGAAGAGTTGGACGGCCTGCGCCGCGCCATCGCCTACTACGAGGACCTGCTGGCGCACGAGGAGAAGATTCTGGGCGTCATCAAGGAAGAGATGCGCGAGATCTCCAAGAAGTTTGGCGACAAGCGCCGCACCGAGATCAGCCAGGTTGAGAAGGACCTGGATGTCGAGGACCTCATCGCCGACGAGGACATGGTCGTGACCATCACCCACACCGGCTACGTTAAGCGTATCCCGGTGGCCGCCTACCGCGCCCAGAAGCGCGGCGGCAAGGGCGTGTCGGGCGTCAACCTCAAAGAGGACGACGTCATCGACGAGATGTTCATCGCGTCCACGCACGAGTACGTGCTGTTCTTCTCGAGCAAGGGCAAGGTCTATCGCCTGAAGGTGCACGAGCTGCCGGTGGGTACGCGCCAGGCGCGCGGTACCGCGATCGTCAACCTGTTGCCCTTCGAGGAGGGCGAGAAGATCGCGAGCGTCATCAGCTGCCGCGAGTTCCCGGCCGACGAATACCTGATGTTTGCCACCAAGAGCGGCATGGTCAAGAAGACCGTGATGAGTGCGTATGACCGCAGCCGTCGTGACGGCCTGATCGCTATCAACCTGCGTGACGACGACGCGCTGCTGAACGTGCGCCGCGTGCGCGAGGGCGACAAGATTATCCTGGCCACCACCGCGGGCAAGGCGATCATGTTCTCCGAGGAGCAGGTGCGCGCCACCGGCCGCGATACCAGCGGCGTTCGCGGTATCGGCATGAAGGACGGCGTGAGCGTTCTGGGCATGGAAGTCACTAACGGCAACGGTGATCTGTTCGTCATCACCGAGCGCGGCTACGGCAAGCGCACGCCGGTCGCGGACTACCCGGAGCAGAATCGCGGCGGTCAGGGCGTCTACACCATCCAAATGACCGAGCGTAAGGGTAACCTCGCGGCCATGAAGACGGTGGGCCCGCAGCACGAGCTGTTCATCGTGACGGAGGGTGCGACGGTCATTCGCGTCAAGACCGACGAGATCAGCCAGACCGGCCGCGCCACCCAGGGCGTCAAGATGATGACCGTCGACGACAACGACCGCATCTGCGCCGTAGCCCGCATGACGGCGGCCAAAGAGAAGCCCGAGGGCGAAGGTGCCGAGGCCGCAGCCGACGCCGAAGAGGCTCCAGTCGACCTAGGCGACGGCAACGACATGCCGGAGGATCTCCTCGACGAGTAAGAGGCCCTAGCGGTAGAAAATATCAGACCCCATATATCGGCGGGCGGCGCACTGCGCGCCGACCGCTTTTTTGACAACCTTGGACCCCGTGCCCGCTCGGCGGGCACACTCCAAAGTTTTTCAAAAAAGTTGTTGACGCGCGCGTAACGACTCGTCTAATATATCCCTTGCGCGATGGACCTGTAGCTCAGTTGGTTAGAGCGTCCGGCTGATAACCGGGAGGTCACAAGTTCGAATCTTGTCAGGTCCACCACTTTCTTTCGCAATAAACACCCCAGCGAGAGCCGAGTCGCCGCTGGGGTGTTTATTACTGTCTCCGTGGGGGTTTAGCTCAGCTGGGAGAGCGCGGGCTTTGCAAGCCTGAGGTCAGGGGTTCGATCCCCCTAACCTCCACCATGATGGACCTGTAGCTCAGTTGGTTAGAGCGTCCGGCTGATAACCGGGAGGTCACAAGTTCGAATCTTGTCAGGTCCACCATCAAAACTGTTAAAAGCCTCGGGGCAATTGCCTCGAGGCTTTTTTCTTAGCCACAGAAGGTAGTCAAAAAAGCTCTGTCCCAAATTAACTACTTTGATTTTGTGTGCTACGCGAAAGTTTGGGTAGTATAGCTATTCAACGCGGCGGGCCGCCGCGTGTTAACCGCTACGTACCGGAGGTGTTCCATGGTTCGTGTCGACATAGAGACCATCGTCATGGCCGCCGGTCCCGTGCCATCGCTTATCGTGCTTCGCGAACGCTGCAGCAAGTCGGATTCCCCCGCGCCGCTGCGCTCCCTCTCCATCCAGACTGGCTCGTTTGAGGCTGCGGCAATCAGCCGCGGCATCGACAGCGGACGCGCCGATCGCCCGATTACCCATGACCTGTTGCTCGATACTGTTGGCGCCCTGGGCGCCAAGCTCGAGCGCATCGAGATCGTTCGCGCCGAGCCGCCGGTGTTCTACGCGACGATTGTCGTACTGGCCGATGGTGACGAGCGCAAGATCGATGCCCGTCCCAGTGATGCCATTGCCCTTGCCGTGCGCAGCAATGCCCCCATGTTTGTGGAGGACGACATCATGAATCGCCTGGGCACTGTTTCTGCCCATACCGAGGAAGTTGACGACGAGCAGGAGTTCGAGAAGTTCGACGAGTTCGTCCATACGCTCTCGCCCGATGACTTCTAAATGCGGGGCGGCCAGGATGCGGAGCGTTCGCTGATGGCCGGCGGTATGTCGGCTGAGGCGGCTGCGATCGCCCGCGAGGCCCAGATACGCTCGGAGGCTTCTGAGGCGGCTCGCATTGCCTATGTGACGCAGGCCCGCACGCTCCGCGAGCGCCGCGGCTCGTTTATCAAGATGGTTGTCGTCTCCGCCCTTGTCGCGGCAATCTGCTCACGCCTTCGTGGTACAGTTGGTGCGCTTGGGTTTTCGATCTCTACGGGCCTGGTGATCTGGGGCGTGGTCGATGCAGTCATGCTGACCAGTCAGATCAAGGTGCTCGACAAGCGCGCGGCGGACATGATGCGCACTCGCGACGCTGCCGCCAAGATCGCCGCCGAGGCACAAGAACTGTAACGACGTCAGACTCGATGGGAAGGTCTAAAGATGGCACAGGATATGCAGGATGCCGGTAACGTCTCCGCCGAGCTCGACGCCATGGTGTGCGATCTGATCGGCGCGTTCTTGGACGACCTTGCCGCCGGTGAAAACCCTGGCGTGGTCGTGGCAATTGAGGATGCTGCTTCCAACCGTTATCTGGCGGCGCTCGACGAGGACGGCGAAGAGGCGTGCCTGGAGGCGGCCACCAACTTTATCTCCGAGCACAAGATGGGTCTTAAGGACGAGGGCCTGGGCCGTATCGTCCGCTATGCCATCGGCTACACCGGCTGCGTCGAGATCGATGGCGGCTACCATGACGCCCTGCTCGTGAGCTTTTTCGAGACGACGCTCGAGAGCGGTTTTTCGGCATATGTGCTGTATGAGGGCATGGGCGCCGGCGATGGTTTTATGTGGAGCGACCCTGAACCTGCAGGTGAGGAAACCCCTCTCATCTAAAATCGCTAAAATAAACGAGTTTTCGGTAAAAGGCTCAATATTCCCGCTGAGCGTTGTATCGCTGGGCGGGCCGCATACGCGTGCCGTTTGTATATGGATAGAAGATAGGGGAACTACATGCGCGTAGACAATCTGAGGAACATCGCCATCATCGCCCACGTCGACCACGGCAAGACGACGATGGTCGACAAGCTCCTGCGTGCCACGGACGCCTTCCGTGCCAACCAGCAGGTCGAGGACCGCGTCCTGGATTCCAACGACCAGGAGCGCGAGCGCGGCATTACGATTCTCGCCAAGAACATCTCTATCGAGTACAAGGACGTCAAGATCAACGTCATCGACACCCCGGGCCACGCCGACTTCGGCGGCGAGGTCGAGCGCGTGCTGCGTATGGCCGACGGCGCCCTGCTGCTGGTCGATGCTTTTGAGGGCCCCATGCCCCAGACCCGCTTCGTGCTGCGTCACGCTATCGACACCGGCCTTAAGATCATGATCGTCATCAACAAGATCGACCGTCCGGGCGCCAACCCCGAGAAGGCCTACAACGACTGCCTGGACCTCATGGCCGACCTGGGCGCCACCGACGACCAGCTTGAGTTCGCCATGGAGCACGTGGTCTACGCCAGCGCCATGAATGGCTTTGCCCGCCTTGATCCCAACGACGGCAACATGGACATGTATCCGCTGCTCGATATGATCATCGACGACATGCCCGCGCCCGAGGTTGACGAGAACGCTCCGCTGGCCATGCAGTGCGTGACCATCGACCACTCCAACTTCGTTGGCCGTATCGGCATCGGTCGCGTGTATTCCGGCGCCATCCATCAGGGCGACCAGATTCTGGTTGTGAAGAACGACGGCTCCAGCGCCACCGCTACCGTCAAGCAGCTCTTTACCTTCGACTACCTGGGCCGCACCGAGTGCCAGGAAGTCGGCGCCGGCGACATCGCCGCCGTCGTGGGCATCGACCGCACCGATATCGGCGATGTCTACACCGATCCCGAGAACCCCGTCGAGCTCGAGCCCATCGAGATCGACCCGCCGACCCTGTCCATCGTCTTCGAGGCTTCGACCTCCCCGCTCGTCGGTCGCGACGGAGACATCGTGGGCGCCCGTCAGCTCAAGGAGCGCCTGTTCAACGAGGCCGAGAACAACGTGACCATGAAGATCGAGGAGCTCGAGGACAAGAGCGGCGTCGAGGTCTCGGGCCGCGGCATTCTGCACCTGTCCGTTCTGATGGAGTCCATGCGCCGCGAGGGCTTTGAGTTCCAGGTCGGCCGTCCCCGCGTTCTGTTTAAGAAGGACGAGAACGGCAACAAGATGGAGCCTGTCGAGCAGGCCGTCGTTGAGTGCCCGGACGAGTACTCGGGCAAGGTCGTTGAGGTCTTCGGTACCTCCGGTGGCATCATGACGAGCATGGATACCTCGGGTATCGTGACGCACCTCGAGTTTAAGATCCCGACCCGCGGCATCATGGGCCTTAAGAACCGCATCATGAACGTCACCCACGGCGAGGGCGTGTTCTACCACACCTTCCTGGAGTACGGTCCCTACGCCGGCGAGATCGGCAACCGTCAGAACGGCGCAATGATCTCCATGACCACCGAGAAGGCCGTTGCCTATGCTCTGGGTACGCTGCAGGAGCGCGGCCAGCTTTTTGTTGAGCCGGGCACCGAGTGCTACGAGGGCATGATCGTGGGCGAGCGCAGCAAGGCTGGCGACATGGTCGTCAACATCGCCCGTACCAAGAACCTGGGCAACCAGCGTTCCTCGACCTCCGATATCTCCGTTCAGCTGGTGCCGCCCCGCACCTTCTCGCTGGAGGAGGCGCTGGAGTACATCGCCGACGACGAGCTGGTTGAGATTACCCCCAAGAACATCCGCCTGCGCAAGCGCCTGCTCAACGCCACCGACCGCAAGAAGGCCGCCGTCCGCGCCGGCCAGGTCAACAAATAAGCGCTGGACTTTATAGCGTCTAACAAGAAAGGGCGTCGACCGTAATGGTCGGCGCCCTTTTTGGTGCAAGGGGGACGGGTTAGTTTGCACCACAGCTGGGGCGACTATCCCTCCGATTGGCTTCCCAGTCAAAGTAAAGTTGTTTAAACATATACATAATTCCACTGAATATAGCCGGTATGATGCAAAACTGTTAACAGATAAATATCAACTGGTATTAAATTAAAAGACCTATTGACCTGCGGTTTACATGATTGGTATCTATATATTATTTTATGCATTGTGGCATAGACGAACCGTCTTAGAAGGTGCTCCCCAATGGGTTCTTGCAATGCGCTAGGTAGGTTCTCGTTGATGTTGGGGCTTGTGCTCGATCCGACGATTCGCCGTATTCCACACTGTGTTGTAGGAATTAGGGGACAACTATGGACGTACACCGCTCACGGTCGCTGGGTATGGCGGCTCTGATTTTCATTTTGATTAGCCTCACCGCCGCAGTATTTCACGGCGCAGCCCCCGTGCGCGCCGAGGATGTGACGACGCCGACGCCGATTGAGATCAACGGCGATACGGCAACGGTTGAGGTCAAGCTGTATACCGATGAGAACCATAATAAGCCTTTGGGTGATACTGCCGTAACGTCTACTTCGAAGCTCTACGGAGCTTTTTCGGCACAATTTAAAAGCGGTAAGGCGCCTTCGTCTGGGAACAACATCGCTGTCTATGAGCTGCCAGGCACCATCGTCGTTGATGACGCAGGTGGCAACCTCATGGAGGGTCCGGAATCTTCTGCCGCCCAAGCTGGCACGTGGAAGATCGAAGGTAATAAGGTTGTCTTTACGTTTGACAAGGGCTGGCTTGAACGGAATCCTGCGAACATTCATGTCGCGGCAAACTTCTCGTTCCAGCTTAAAAACAAGAATGTCGGTTCTGGTAGCAACGCATCTGTCGTGTTTCCTGGTGCGGGAACGATCAATATCCCTACCAAAGACGGCAAAGTCACAGGGACGAAGTCGGGGACCTTCTTCCAGGGAGCAGATGGCGTGGCCAAGGTTACCTGGACCGTTAAACTCACCGTCGAGTCGTATGCCACGAATGTCAAGTTAACCGACGCGCTGGGCGACAACTTCAACTTTGTGATAGGCAGCTTCGCACTCGACGGCACGAAGCTCGAACCCCAGCCGAAGATCGACAGCCAGGTCGCGACCCTCGACAGCCTGGGCAATCTTTCCCAAGGCGACCACACGATCACGTACGAAACGGAGCTGAAGAGCGGCGTTTCGGCAAACAGCGGCGATTTGATCAAAGCTGACAATACGGCAATGTGGAATTGGGCTGGTTCAACCGACGGCGACAACAAAACAGCTACGGCTGAGCCTGTTACATTCGGCTACGACATGATTGACAAGTCCAACGGATCGGGCACACCGTCGGACATCAAGTGGACGGTCAAGCTCAACCAAGGCAAGCTCAAGGCCGACATGAGCGGATACATGTTCACCGATAATCTGGACGGAAAACAGACGTATACGGGCAACTTTACGGTTTACAAAGGCGACTCGGAGGCGAGCGGAGTCAAGATTTGTGAAAGAAAACTTGAACCTAAGGATAATTTCTTTTCCTATACGTTCCCGAACAACCTTGAGGATAAGTACGCCACCTACTGCATCGTTTATCACACCAAGATGAACGATACGAGCTCGTACGACACCGTGCGCAACAACGCGACCATCGAGCGTGAAGGCTCCGTTTCCGGTACCGATGAAGGCAGTTTCACGCCGCAGCTGACGGGTGTTGTGCCGATCACCAAGAGGCTCGTGAGATCCAATGAGGCGGCGACGACGGGCAGGGCGACATGGGAGACGAAGGTCGCGCTGAAGGCGATCGTCAATGCGGTCCATCCAGACGAGGTGACGGTGAAGGACACGTTTCAGTCGGCATGGTCGCAGAAACTTGGTGTCGACGAAAGCTCCATTACCATTAAAATCGGCGATACCGTGCTGGAACGGGGCGCCGACTGGAATCCAACGGCTAGCTTTCCGGGTAATGAAACAAAGGAAAACTACGACCTCAAAATCATCGTTACCAACAAAGTGAAAGACGCCCTCGAGAAAGAGGACTACGCCGTTATCACCTACGACACCACATCAGAAGAGCTGTCGGGCTGGTACTCAAACTTTGCGTCGGTCAGCGCGCCGGGCCTGAAATTAAAGTGGTCGTTCACCGAACCCGTCAAGTACGTTGTCAACCAAGAAACGAAGCCCGCGGTCGAGAAGCCGGAAGCGGAGTCGAAGGTGTCTTGGGTTGAGAACTTCGATTGGCATACCGTTGACGGCTCGGATGAGAAGGGCGCCTGGATCGTCGACTGGACGGTGTATGCAAACCGCCAAAAGGGTAATAAGGGCGCAAATGGCGAGTTCGAATACTTTGGAGCTGGAAAGCTGGGCGGGAAACCGCTGAATATCGTTGATAGCCTTCCGGATGGTATGAGCTATGTTGCGAATTCCGCAAAGTATACGCTCGTGCAGAATCCATATGATAAACATACGGGGCTCCATCGCGGAAGCGAGGCCGAGACGGTCGTTGATAGCCAACCGCTTGTCACCGATAGTGTCAAGAGTGATGGCAACACTGTCACCTTTTCTATTCCTACGACTAAGCTTGAAAGCTATGCCGGTTATGTCAAGCTTACGTATCAGACAGCGGTCAAGCGCGGTGAGCTCGATACCTCCACGAACGAGGTGAAGTTCACCAATTCTGCGCGCGCCGAGTCGGGAAGCAAGAAATTCGACTCTGGCAGTGGTGCTGTCACCATTAAGAACAACGTTATCGAGAAGACCGGCGAACAGGTCGACAATAGCAATCGCATCAAGTACACCATTTTCGTTAACGAGTCAGCTGTCGATCTTAAGAGTGGCGCTGGTGTTCTCGAGCTGGTCGATACCATGGATGCCAAGTGCACGTTGGTGCCGTCGACGCTTAAGGTCTATGAGCGCGTGAACAACGATTGGTCTGAGCTGGCCGATAAGGATTATTCGTCAAAGATGGAGCAGGTCAACAACGAATCTGGCTCATGTACGAGATTGACACTTAACGTGCCCGATGAGAAATACCTCAAGGTCGAGTACGAGGTCATCCCGAGCGGAAATCCTGGCAACAAGGTTCCTCTTTCCAATACCGCCATGCTTACGGGTGTGAAGGACGGTTCTGCGACTGATGATCAAACATGGGAAATTAAAAAAGCTTCTGCCAGCGCGGGTGGCAACGGCTACGGCATCACGATGACCAAGTACGACGCCCAGCAGGTCGGTGCGACGCTCGAGCGTGCAGAGTTTACGCTCTACAGCGTGAATATGGACCAGGTTGCAACGGTGGGTATCGAGAATGCAAGGACTAAGTTTGAAGCCGTCCCCACCGACGCCAACGGCAAAATCTCGTTTGGCGCAGAAGGCAAGGCGATGGTAAATTGCGTGCTCTACCAGCTCGTGGAGACGAAAGCGCCTGACGGCTATGCCGCGGCGGCGCCCACGTGGATCATGCTTAAGGGCAATGCTGACGATGAGGAGTATCAAACTGAGCTCAATAAAGCGAAGAGCATCGTCAAAGACTCCGAAATCATCGGCGATGACAAAAAGGACGAGATCTGGATCTACGACAATCGCCTAACGGGCTCTGCGGTTATTAAAGCAAAGAAAGTGCTTGAAGGTGGCACCTTCAAGGCGGGACAGTTCTCGTTCGAGCTCAAGGATGCCGAGGGCAAGGTGCTCCAGACGGTGACTAATGACGCCGAGGGCAATGTCTCCTTCAACGTCGACTACAACAAGGCCGATACCTACACTTACACCATCTCTGAGGTCGTCCCCGAGGGCGCCGAGAACAACGTCAAGGACCACATCACTTACGACACAGTCGGGCACAATGTCACGGTTAACGTGACTATCGACAATAAAAATGAGCAGCTCGACACCGTCGTCAAGTATGACGATGACTCCCAGGTGCCGCCGACTTTTATCAACAAGTATTCGACCACGCTACCTGAGGCGGGCGGGGCTGGTTTGACTATGACGTATTTAGCTGGTGCTTCGATGCTGTGTTTTGCTGCGACATGGATGCATACTCGTCGCCATCGCGATCAAGGTCGAGGTGGTAGCCGTGAGTAGGCTTTGCCGCCGCTTGTTGGCTATCGCGACAATAGTTACGGTCGCAATGCTCTCTTTTGCGATGTTGCCCGGGATGGCCCGCGCGGCAGGCACTGGAGCCATTACGGTGGACGGTACGGTTGCGACGCGGTATGACGCGTACCGGCTCTTTTCGGCGACCGTTGTCGACGACGCCGATACTGACCAAAAAATTGCAACTGACGTAACGTGGGCGAATGATGCCGTTTGCCAGGCCGTTCTCCCGGTGCTTCATGACGTGGGGCTTGATAACTCGGCATCGACGGCGCAAGAGGCTGCCGAATGGATGAATGCCGACGGGCACATGACGACCACGCTAGCGGCAAAGCTTGCCCGTGCGATTTACAATGCCGGTGCGCCTTCCGTGGCCCTTAACGCGGGCACGACGGCCGAGCTGCCCTGCGGCTACTGGCTCATCGGCGCCGACGATGACGCCATTTCCCAGGGCGAGGCCGGCACCGCGCCGATCATGGCCCTGGTGGGCGGCAGCGCCGTCAGCGTCAAGCCCAAGGCCGCGACCCCCAAGGTGTCCAAGCACGTGCTGGAGGACAGCGCCGCCGCCTGGCAGAAGGCCGCCGACGCCACGGTCGCCGACGACCTGTACTGGCGCCTCTCTGCCACGGTCCCGGCGGGCCTCACGGCCTACGACACCTATACGGTGCGGTTCGTCGACACCATGAGCGCGGGGCTTGACCCCTCCAAGGTCGCCGCGAGCATGCGCGTGTACGTGGCGGCGGGCGCGGACGGCGGCTTTGACGCCGTCTCGGCCGGCAAGGACGGCCGCGCCGGCACCGACCCCGCGAAGGGCTGGAGCGACATCACGGCCCAGTGCGCCACCAAGGTGGCGGCCGACGGTAAGACCTTCACCGTGCGCACCGGCGACCTGATCGCCGCGCTCGGCGGGGCCGACGCCTTTACCGCGGGCGCCCGCGTGGTTGCTGTCTACGATGCGCCGTTGGGGGCCAGCTGCAATAGGGGCGCTACCAAGGGCAACCCCAACGAGGTCTGCCTGCGCTACCCGCGCTCTCCTCTCGCCGACCAGTCCGGCGACGCCGGCTTCACCCGCACGCCGAGCGATGACGCGTGCGCCTACACCTGGGGACTCAGTCTGATCAAGCGCTCAAGCTCGGACGATAAACCGCTCGCGGGCGCCAAGCTGCGCATCATCGATGACCGCGGGCGCATCCTAACGACCGACGGCTCGTGGTCGACGGATGCCGCCGCGTGCGTCACCACGGGCGCGGACGGCCATGTGGAATTGAGCGGTGTGGACGCGGGTGTCTACACCGTCGAAGAGGTCGCGGCTCCCAAGGGATACACCGCCTTTGAGGGCAAGCGAACGGTAACGGTTACGTCCGAGGGATTGGACGTTAAACAGGTTGCAGCCGCGAAGCCCAAGGTGACCGTGTCGGCCGAAAGCCCTCTGCGGGTTGATACCGCTGATGCCGGGACGGGTTCGATTGAACTGTCGGTGCTCAACACTCCAAGCAAAGAAGCAAGTCGAGGCTTTATGCCCTCGACGGGAGATAGAACGTTGGTGCTGGTGGCGGCTTTGGCTGCCATCGGAGTGGCGGCTATTGTTGTCGCGCTCGTCATCAAGCGGGGAGGCGGTCGTCGTGAAAAATAATTGCCCCCCTGCTTAATGGCGTGCTGCCTCCGTAGCGAGTGACGCACAGGCCTACCGACCTGATGATCATTGGTTTTGAAAAAGTTACTAGAGAACCCTCCAAGAAAAGCGGGGCACCCGGTCGACATGACCGAGTGCCCCGCTTCGTTTGTTGGTGCAAAGTAACCTGGCACCTTTGTGGTGGTTGGTGGCTAAGCGGTGGGGAGTCCTGGCATGTTAGCCGGCTGCTGCGGCCTGAGGTGGGCGTTGCGCCAGATGATCTGGATAACGTAGCCGAGCATAAAGACAAAGGCTGCGCCGCTGATGAAGTCACCTACGAGGGGAAGCCCCGTGAGGGCGCCTGCGATTACGCCGCCCACGGCTGCCATGGCGTAGCGGTTTTGGTTGTGTCCGACCATGCGGGAGATCGCGCACCCCGCAAAGGCACTCGACACCAACGCGATGCCGATAACGCCGCACAAGAGGGCTCCGGCAAGCGACAGACCAGCGATAGAGATAATTAGCAGTAGGACGGCGGGGACGATAGCAATCGTGCCCAGAAGACCGCTCACCCACAGGGGTATGGGGCGCTGGTGGAGCATGCCGGCGGCGCTGGCGGTCGCGCGCGGAAAGACGAGCTCGAGCAGCAGAGCGACAAAGCAGGTCGAGAGTGCCGCGGCGACGATACCGCCGATGACATCGTTAACGGTGGAAGTATCCTCGTTCTCGGTGCGGTCGATCTTGAGCGCGCCTACCTCGGCTCCTGCGGCACGCTCGGGGTCCTCGGAGACGTGCGCGTTCACGGTGCCGGTGATGTGGGCGTTCTTGCCCAGGATGAGCTTGTCGGCCCAAACCTCGACATCGCCCTCGACGGTGCCATCGATGGTCACCGTGTCGCCCGCAAGCGCTGCCGACTTGGTAGAGCCGCGCAGGGCAACCGTCTCGCCTATCGCGTAAAAACAGTTGGCGGTGCTGTCGGAATTGAGCACAACGTGCTGACCGACGACCGTGACGCTGCCATCAACCGTGGTCTTGGCGATATCGATAGTGCGTGCCGCCAAGCGGACGGCGCCGCCCACCGTGCAGTCGCGGATGGAGAGGCTCTCGCCTGCTGCAATTATGTCGCGGCCGATGGACGCATCGTCCAAGTTGAGGGCCTGACCTGCCCAGTACAGGTCACCTTCGACGCCGGACGAATTGGCGTCATTGTCGGTCGCAAGTACGTTGCCTGCGGTGTCCGTGCCGGCGAACGACGCCGTGGGAAGCGCGGTGACCGCTAGAGCGATGAGCGCGAATGCCATAAGCAGGCAGCGACGCATCTTGTGTGACGGCGCCGCCGCGGTTTGATTGAGAGCCATGGTTGATCCTTTTGTTAGGTGTTCGGCATATACCTAACAGGGTACCCAACGCGTGGGCGCTCTAAAAGAACCTCTTGGTTGCATTTCGAAGGGTCGTGCCGTGCTGTCTACTTTTTACGGTGCAAGAAGCGTGCGATATCTTCTTCGGTGGGGCTTTTGATGTCAAAGCGCAGCGAGAGCCAGCGCAGACCCATGGTCACGACAACGCATACGACCAGCGCGGCGACATTGCTCATGATGCCGCTCATAACGAGACACACATAGCTTGTCGATCCGGCGATGGCGGCGATGGCATAAAAATTAGTACGTTGGAAAATGCCCGGAACCACGCCCATAAAGCCGTCGCGCAACATGCCACCGCCCACCGCGGTGAAAAAGCCCATCATGATGCACACCGCCGGCGCAAAGCCGTAGACCAGTGCCTTGTCTGCTCCAGTGGCGGCGTAGATGCCGACCGAGATGATGTCGAGCAGGGGAATGAGTTTTTCGGGTTTGTCGACGATTGCCGGGAAAATATAGATGATGGCTGCCGTGGCAATGGAAAGCGGGAGTGCCATCGGCTGGTTGAGGATGTAGACGTTGCCCACCTGCAACGTCATGTCGCGCAAGAGACCGCCGCCCAGACCGCAGACCACCGCGAGCGCGACCGCGCCCACCAGGTCGAGCTTGTGCTCGCGCGCAACCAGTACACCCGAGATCGATGCAGCGACGACGGCGAACA
Source organism: uncultured Collinsella sp. (assembly GCA_902488525.1). Lineage (GTDB taxonomy): Bacteria > Actinomycetota > Coriobacteriia > Coriobacteriales > Coriobacteriaceae > Collinsella. The sequence continues at coordinate 1,967 of CABTWP010000007.1, read as the reverse complement.
TCTCGAGCCAAAACGGAATAGCGACCATGGCATCCGAGGCATGTGAGGTAATGGTTACGGCAGCGACGACGGGCAAGATGGGGTCCTTTGGATTGTGGGTTTAGACAATGCCCGTACATAGTACATGTTCGGCGCCGATTGCGATCCTATTGCTCGGTAAACGGTTGACAGCGGATGCTGACATGGCATTGCTGGAATGCCAGGGATCCAAAACATGTACGCCACCCTCCAAAAACGACATTTTTCGACATCTTTGGAGGCGGACGTACATGTTTGGATTGAGCTCACAGCATGAGTGAGTTGATTTACTCACATCCGGTATATTTCCCCACTTCAACGGACATAAGAGTTGGATACCGGCTCAGAGCGAGAGGCCCTTAATGGATACCCCTGTTCTCATTTCGCATAAAACCGCATGGCTTGTCCATCATGCACCCCAGAATTTGGTTCAGTCTCTTGCGCGGCACGACTACCAGATAGGCGCACAAGGCATCTCAACCCAGCAACGTGTTGCGCGCATACGACAGGCTCTTACCGACTGCGGCATTCCGTCCGATATGCTTAAGACTATCGATATCGCGGTTGTATTCGAATTCGAGCGAATTCGTACCAAAGGCGTCGTTTGTCACATTCTTGGACAAAATCTTCCCTACGAGCATATTAACGAGTTGACGCCCGGAATCTTCATCACCGACGAAGCCTTCACCTTTGTGCTCGCTGCCGAGTGGATGGATAGGATCGAATATCTCGAATATGGCTATGAAGTTTGCGGCGATTATCGCATGAGGCTCAATCCCGCCGACCCTTATACCGGGCAACCAGCCACTACCTCCAAGGATGAAATAACCAAACTGCTCGATCGGCACCCCGGCAAACCCGGTGCCACACGTGCACGGCTCGCGCTCAGGCACATCTACGATCACTCGGCCTCGCCTATGGAGACCGCTTCGGCAATCGCCCTCTCGCTCCCAACAAGCGAAGGCGGCGTTGGTATCCGAGGTATCGAACTCAACAAACCGCTCGAGATCCCTCAACGTCTCTGGCATTGCACAAAAGCCCGAACACTCAAAATCGATGCCCTCATTACCTATAAGCGCAGGGAGCTCGGTATCGAATATAAGGGCGGTTTTCACGATGAGTTCGAGCGCAAGGGGGCAGATGCGGAACGAGAGGCCGTTCTCTCCCAAATGGGATATCGAATCGTTACGCTCACTTCGGCTCAGTTCGGCAGCCAGCTCGCCTTTCACCGCGCCATGAACAACATTCGCGAAGCACTCGGCATGCCTCGCTGTACCGACACCGGGTACCAGCGAGAGCAAAACGAACTACGCAAGGCGCTTATCCGCAACTGGAAGGGCATGCGAGACGAAGAGGCACCTTCCGAATAGTGCCACTCCCGTGAACTCAATCCAAACGTGTACGTCAGCCTTCAAAGATGTCGAAAAATGTCGGTTTTGGAGGGTGACGTACATGTTTGGGGAAGCGTGGGATCGAGACGTATTTCGATAACAAAAAAGCTCCCGTTCTTGGGAGCTTTCTCAACCAAAATGGCGGAGGAGGAGGGATTCGAACCCTCGTGACCTTATACAGGCCAAACGGTTTTCGAGACCGCCGCATTCAACCACTCTGCCACCCCTCCGCGTGGGGTAAAAACAAAGCAGGCTCGAAGGCCTGCTTTGGAATTAACTGGCGGAGAGTCAGGGATTTGAACCCTGGAGACGCTTTTGACGCCTACACGATTTCCAATCGTGCTCCTTCGGCCACTCGGACAACTCTCCGTTAAATGCGAAAGTCAGTATACACGAGGAATCGCAAAGTGCAAACAGAAAAGTTGGCATTTTTTAAAACGCTCGGCCGCGCCTTGATTATCGACTTTATCCGAACACCTCCCACATTCATCCGCACATGTACGGATGAATGTGGGAACCCGATACCCTGAGGGCCGGATCGGCCGGCCCCGGGAGATC
>CABTWP010000006.1 GCA_902488525.1 uncultured Collinsella sp. | reverse complement strand
TCCATTCAACCGGTAAGTAAAATTGAGACATGATTACGCTTGTCGACATATCCGCTGCTGTTTCTCGTGTGCTGTCTCGTTACGACGTCCGCGAGGCATATCTATTTGGCTCCTTCGCCCGTGGCGAGCAAACGCCAGATAGCGATATCGATTTGCGTCTAGTCTGCGGTGAAACAATGACGTTCGGCACACTATACGAACTCTCCCTTGAGCTCGAAAAAGAGCTCGGGCGAGATGTTGAGATTGTCACCAACCCTCCCGAGCATATGCGTCCTGCATTCCGCAAGAGCATTGAAAAGGATGAGGTGCGTCTCTTTAAGGCGGCGTAAACGGGACGAGGAGCTTTTCCGGAGTATCCATGGAACGATATTAGGGGCTTTCGAAACTTCGTAGCACATGGATATCGAGAAGTAGTTCGATCCCTCGCCTGGAAAGTTATCGTCGATGATATTCCCGAGCCAGAGGAAGCGTTGCGTATTTTCAGGCAACGCCAGAGCTGATACATCCAGAGGCCGGGCGGGTTTACTGACTGCATTTAACATGTTCCCTCGGCTTTGGATACTAAAACTCATAAACTTGTGAAGGGCGAGGCGCGCGTGGCGCGCGGCCACGGCCCGCCTTTCCGGTGCCATTCCGACCGCTCTACGGAACGCCCGCCACGATAGCCGCCCATCTACTACGTTTGGCCGGCATCCCCCGACCATTCCGTTTTCGTTAATAATAAAACCGCAGGTAGACGGCCTGCGGTTTTTGCGAAATCCGGGATATGGTCGGCTGGTCGGGGTTAAACGTAGTAGATGGGCCGGTTTCGTGGCGTTGCGTCTCCGGAAGCCGCGAAATTCGCCTTGGTACAAATTCCGGTACGAAGAATGTCGATTCGAGCGTCCGCAACCGTTGCGGCCGGTAACGTCGATACCCCAAAAAATGCGTTATGACCCTCGGAAACCGTTCATTCCGTTAAGTTGCGTCGCCTTGCGATCACGGCCCCTGTCTAGTAAAGATTCGAAAGAGGGTGTCTTTGGATGCGCCGCTTTAATTACTAAAGATATAGCAGCTATAGTGTGCCTTAACTCGTCCGTTAACCAATTGCTCTTGGCTCGGAAGCATCAACATGGCGCTCGAAGGCACCTCAAATCGCTGACAAAATGCCTATATTTCGGAAGTACGGGGAAAATTAAGCAAACCCCGAGCACAACCCGATTTTTCCCAACAAAACCGCAGGTGGAGGCTTTGACGTATCCCGGCGTGGTCAACAAGTCTGGAATTTGCCGCATACTTTCGGATTCGACATTCTTAGAAGCCGGTATGAACTTGGAATCGGTTCCATTCGCCCTCTCGATCTTTCAGTACAAGTATCGCTCTAACGATAGTATGTTAGACTATCGTTAGAGCGATACCCGTTAGGAGGCTCACATGGAGCTGTGGCATGGTTCCCAGAAGATTGTTGAGGTTCCCCAGTTTGGCCTGGGAAAAGTCCATAACGATTATGGGCAGGGGTTCTATTGCACGGAAAGCCTTGACCTTGCAAAGGAATGGGCATGCTCGGGAGATGCTGATGGCTTTACAAATCGATACGAACTCGATATGGCAGACCTCAAGTTGCTCGACTTACTATCGCCGCATTATTCAGTTCTGCATTGGATAGCGTTGCTCGTTGAGCATCGTTCTTTTCGCAAGGACACCGCCATCGCCGTGGGGGCATGCGAATATCTCCACGATTATTTTCTGCCCGACACCGACGCTTGCGATGTGATTAGAGGATGGCGTGCGGATGACTCATACTTTAGTTATGCCAAGGCGTTTGTAAACAATACGATCACCGTCGAGCAGCTGGGTCGTGCCATGAAGCTTGGCAACCTGGGGGAGCAGATTGTGCTCAAAAGCGAGCGCGCTTTTAAGAGCGTTCGTTTTGCTGGATTTGAACGTGCGCCTCAAGCTCAGTACGGCCCATTGGCCAAGGAGCGAGATGAAGCGGCAAGGGGGCAGTATCGGGAGCTACTTTCCGAGAATCCGTTTGAGGGAATCCGCATCTTCGACATCGTTCGAGAGGGGATGACAGTAGATGACCTGCGCATACAGTGAGATGTATCTCGAGGACGCCATGAGAACGCTAGGCGAGGCAGTCGATTTTGCCCTCTGTGACCAAGGCTTGAATCCAGCCGAGCTGACGGCGATCCTATCGAACGCTCTTGAGATAAAACAGTTTGAGCGCGGAATGCCACGTGTTATCTGCGGCATGTCGGGCGACGAACTTGCGCGCGAAATTATCGCCCGTGCGGGGCTAAAGCCCGCCGAATGCAGGGAGATCTATCCATTCGACCGTTCCCCGCAATACTGGGCGGGCTGGGTTTTGGCCTATACGCAATGGGCAAGCTGCCTGGGCTTTAGCGACCTATTCGAAGTTGCTCCGTTCGATTGGGTCATTGGATCATACCATCCGCTCCACGAAGCCCTCGAAGACAAATTTGCTGGAATTATCATCGAAAAATGGAACAAGGCTCAAGCAGACAAAAAGGGCCTCAAGGCAGCACGTAAGGCGGCCGGACTAACGCAAAAACAGCTCGCCACCCAATCGGGAGTTAAACTTCGCGCTATACAGCTCTACGAGCAGAACCAACTCGACCTGCGCCGTGCATCGGTCTCCTCGACACTGGCGCTCGCAAACACCCTAAACTGCGCTATCGAGGACCTCGTCTGGCAACCAGTTGATCTAGAGTACAACTCGAAACCCTGTTCATCCGAGAATATCAAGACTGAGAGTATTGCTGTTTAACTTTCCTTTACGTACGTATTTAAAGGGAACTATAATACGTATTAGAGACAGATTTTAAGGGAGGTTGCTATGGTTGCCGTGATAGACAAGAAACTCGTTTTCGGACGCGAACAGGTACTGACCTCGACGCAGGCAAGCAAAAATTTTGGCGAAGCGAGGCGTCGCGCTCGAAAGGAGCCGCAATTTGTCTCAGACAGGAACGATGGCATCGATACTGTTATCGTCGGCTTCGACGAATTCGAGGCGATGGCGGTTGAACTCGAACAGCTCCGAGAGGAGCGCCTACACGCCATAGCAGCTGCAAGGCTCGCACGGGGCGACGCTGGTTCGAATCGCAAGGGCATCCCGTTCTCCGATACCGTGGGACGTGAGAGGTTCGAGGCCATGCTAGAAGCCGAGGCGACCGATCCCATTTCCGATGAGGAGCTGTTCGAGTGAACGTGGCTAGGTTTAAGGTCGAGTTTTACGACAAGACCGCCGAGAAAGAGTATCTGTCACTCGATGGTTCAGTTCGCGCTATGGTGGACAAAGGTATTGCGCGTCTTGCACTTCGGGCCGATGAAATTGGCAAGCCACTTTCGGGCCTTCTTGCAGGTTGTCGGGAACTTAAGTTTCGCACAGATGGCATTCGCGTAATTTATCGCATCCGCGATGGGCGCGTCGAAGTAGTTCAAATCATCGCAATAGGTGCAAGGGACAAGGGCAAGGTTTTCGACCTGGCATCTAAACGCTTGGACAGCGATGACTGATTGCCTCAAGAAAAATCTATTTACGTTGCATGGTCGAAATGCTCGGGTTAAACGCTCGGATTCAGCCAGCAGAAGGACGGCGCGATGAAAACGTTAGATTCAACGACACGGCCTGATAGTTATTGCTACAACTATCCTGAAAGCATGACTTTTGACGACTGTACAGCACATGCAACCGACCCTATCGCGCCGAAAGCACCCCGCACGTTACCCGATGATCCGGACAGCACCACTTTGATCGACGAGGCCGTTCGGCTGACCATTGCGGACATGCCCAACGCGCTCAGGCTCTTGGAGAACTCATGATGGCGGCTGTTGGAGGGCAAGGGATTCCCGTCGCGCCGCTCGTGCTCGACGATGCCGAATCGCTCGAAGTCATGGCCGCGGCCGTGATGCGCCTTCACAGCACGCTGATGACGGTCGGGCGCTGCTATACGACCGACGCCACGGGCGACCGGGCCGCGCATGAGCTTGGACGCGTCGAGTCTGTGCTTGCGGGTGCATTCTGTACGATATTCGGCCAATCGCCGGCCGATCGATTCGCGGACATCTTTGACCAGGCCACCTACGTGGCCGAGCACATGGTCAAGGACCACATCTTCGAGGACGGCAACAAGCGCACCAGCCTTGTCTTTGCGTTGTCCGTCTTAAGGCTCGCCGGCGCTCCGGTCGTGCTGTCCGACGCCCCCGAGCCCAAAGACAACCAGTACTACGCCTGGATCCAGGACCTCGTTTCCGGAAGCCACGCGACCAGCGAACTCGCCGAAGAGCTTCGCCGCGGTTGCGTTGCGGACACGATCGACCCGTCGCGCGTATAGAATCTAAGCATCCGCACGCCGGTTATTGAATGGATTGGACGCCACATGGAGATCCCCAACACCCTGTGCAGCAATGTCTACGACTTTGCGTTTTGCCCCGAGCCCTGTTACGACCGCCTGGTAGACCTCGCCGATCCCGAGGACTGGGGTCCCAACAACCGTATCCTTAAGAATTACCTGTCGTTCTCGTTTAGCCGCGCGGTGTTTCTGACCGAACGCGACGTGAACCAGACCGCGCCGTCCAACCTGCCGTTGGTGTTCGACGGCGACCGCTGCCTGTTCAACACCGGCCTGTACACGCGCCGCTACGAGACCATCTACGGCCTGTTTGAGCCCAACACCAGGCCCGACGCGCGCCAGCGCTGGTTTTTGAAGGGCTTCTTTAAGGAAAGCGACCCCATGCTGGTCTCGTTTGAGTACCTGCCGTGCCGTGTGCGCTTTACCGAGGACCCCTCCGAGCTGGTCTTTGACTACCGTCTGCCGATCCGCTCCAACATCGACCACATCCTGGGCGACGAGGAAAACCTCACGCGCATCCCCGCCAGCCTGATGGGGGAGGGCAACTCGCTGCTGCTGCGCCGCGCCTTTGAGGGCGCCGTCGTCGAGGCCGCCCGCCGCGCCGCCGCCAACTACACGCTCGCCGTGCCGCAGTTCTACGGTGGCCGGATTCAACTGCTTCTGCCGCTGTGCCTAACCGGCGACAAGCCCGAGCTGGCGCTGACCATCCAACGCGAGGACGGCTTCTACGCCGCGCGCACCTGTCTCACGCTCGAGATGGCCTACAACAACGCGCGTCTTATCTGCCGTCCCGAGACCTCGTGGATTAAACGATAAAGGACTGTTTAGCTGCTGGTTTGTCGGCTATCCATATTGCGGTGGCGCGGTTTGCGCCCACGAATTTAAAATCGGCGGCAAAAAGTTCTTGGTAAACCACGCGCGGCTATGATAGTATCTCTTTTGCCGAAAGGCGACGGGCGATTGGCTCAGGGGTAGAGCATATCCTTCACACGGATGGGGTCACAAGTTCGAATCTTGTATCGCCCACCATCAAAAGCATAGGTCAGGGGTATTAAGCCTCTGGCCTTTTTCTTTTTGACACCAAGTGTGACACCAAAATCCAATCGAAGTTCTCAAAAGCGTTGTTTGTAGCACGTCTCTCCCGTGCTGACGTCATCACCGGTTTTGCATAAAGCCCATGCGTTCTTTCATTGAATTTGCCATGCGATCTGTTAGCAAATGTGGAGACATGAACCTTTAGCCCACGACCTGTGCCAGCGAGTTATGTGCCTCGCGGCTGCCTTTCATTCGAGCGCGTCAAGTTTTTGGTCAGCGTTTGGTCAGCTTCCGGTACTTACCCGCGTGATGACCCCATAGATAATCGGCCTCACCCGCATTCCGCACAGCCTGCGGCCAACCCCAGGGGAGACCAACATGGACGAGATCGTCTGCGCAAACACCGCATTCCGCTACTGGCGCTGCCCACCCCAGGTACGCGACCTCTACCCGCGCCTGCCAAGTTCCGAAGACGGCTGGCGAGTCCTGGCCCAATCACCCTTCGTAACCGATGTTCTTAAGACCCCGATTATTACCACAACAGAGCCCGGTGGCGTTAACTACCATTCAGGATTACGGACAACAATCCACTGTGATGATGCTTCGGGGGTGGGCAGCACACTGGAAACCGCGATGAACTTTAGGATTACCAATCCACTTGCGACGCTATTTACCATGGCGCGCTTTGTGTCTCCAACCGATCTTGTCCTTGCCATGTACGAATTCTGCGGGTGGTTCTCGGTCTTTGAGCCCACCGCCGCAGCAGAAGCGGAACTAGACAAAGGCAAAGACGCTGCTGAGAATGCAACCACCGAATCCCTCTTTGACCTCGATGAAAGCCAAGACGAACCACAATGGAAACGCGTTTATGCGCGCATAAAAGTCAAAGAACAGGTAAATGCGAAGGGGCCCAACGGACAAAATAAAACGAAAGAGGTAACAAAGCTAAAGGGCACTTCGCTCTGGATGAGGAAGCCGCTCATCGAATTACGTGAGCTTCACGAGTACGCCAGTAAGATGAAAAGACGAAAGTGGGGTATGAAGTTTTACAACGCCGCGCAGATGGTGACGGGTATAGCAGCCTCTCCGCTTGAAGTTGCAGGAATTCTATTGCTATCGCTCCCTCGCTCTTGCGGTGGTGCCGGCTTTCGAAACGTTTACGTCAACGACCTTACGCCGCTTACCGCATCGGCGCAGAGCATTGCAGGGCAAAAAGTTTGCTACGGGGATATCGTGATCGTAAATCCAACCATAATGAAGGCAGGCATTGTGGAGATTCAGGGGGAGGTCATTCACGGATCAGGCGCCGTGCTCGACCACGATGCCAAACGCATGACAGCCCTGCAAAGCATGGGGTATGACGTCTTTCTGGTTACGCATGACATGCTTAACGATGCAGAGCAGCTTGACGCGATCGTCCGAAGTCTTTGCTCGCGCTTGAAATTGCGCTATAGGTGCAAAACTAAGGCGCAAAAGACGACGGAAATGGAGTTACGAGCCAACGTGCTGTGCAATTGGCTGGAAATCGGTCGTTAGGCGGGTGCCCCGCACACTTCCGGGCGCCCTCGGTCGGCTGCCTGCGATGCTCCCGCCACGAAACCTGCCCATCTACTACGTTTTACCCCGACCCCTCGACCATACCCCGTATTCCGCGAATACCGCAGGACGTCTACCTGCGGTTTTCATTTCGGCCATATCGGCGTGGTCGGGGGATGATGCCCAAACGTAGTAGATGGGCCGGTTTCGTGGCGGGAGGTCCCCGGGGGCGGTCGAATGGGCCCGTCAAGGCGCACGGCCGCCGCGCGGGCGGCCCCCGAGGCGGCCGGAGGACCCAAACAACTCGGGCGGCGGCGTGGCCGCCGCCCGCGGGGCGCGCCCCGCGGGCCTTTTCGGGCGATTCGGGCCCGATCGGGCGCACCCGCGCCGCGCCGCAGAAAGTTTTTCCAAAATTGTCCTTGCATCGCCGTCCGAGTTCCCGTATAGTACTTCTTCGCACGGGGGCGTAGCTCAGCTGGGAGAGCGCTTGACTGGCAGTCAAGAGGTCAGGGGTTCGATCCCCCTCGTCTCCACCCGAGCATTGAATGAGGCTCCAACGCAAGTTGGGGCCTTTTTTCATTTAGGCACACAAGGTCAAAGGCGGCACCATGATCCTCCTGGTCGACAAGATCGAAAAAAGCTTCGGCGCGCGCGTCCTCTTTAGTGGCGCGTCCTTCCAGATCAACCCCGGCGAACGCTTTGCGCTCGTGGGACCCAACGGCGCCGGCAAAACCACCATGCTCAAAATCATCATGGGCATCGACAGCCCCGACGCCGGCCAGGTCCAGTACGCCAAGGACTGCCAGGTGGGCTACCTAGAGCAGGAAACCAACCTGGAGCACAAGGACACCACCATCCTCGCCGAGGTCATGGCCGCCGCCAAGGAAATCCGCCGCATGGGCGAGCGCGCCAACGAGCTGCAGGCCCAGATCACCGAGCTCTCCGAGCAGGGCAAGGACGTCGATGCACTCCTTAACGAATACGGCCAGGTCCAGGACCGCTTTGAGCACCTGGGCGGCTACGAGCTCGAGAGCAACGCGCGCAAAATCCTGTCCGGCCTGGGTTTCAAAGTCACCGACTTTGAGCGCCCGTGCTCCGAGTTCTCGGGCGGCTGGCAGATGCGCATCGCACTGGCAAAGCTCTTCCTGCGCCATCCCGACCTGCTGCTTCTTGACGAGCCAACCAACCACCTGGACCTCGAAAGCGTTCAGTGGTTGCGCGGCTTTATCGCGAACTACGACGGCGCCGTCCTCATCGTCAGCCACGACCGCGCCTTCATGGACGCCTGCGTCGACCACGTCGCCGCCCTCGAAAACCGCCGCGTGACCACCTACACCGGCAACTACAGCAGCTACCTTAAGCAGCGCGAGGACAACCTGGAGCAGATGCGCGCCAAGCGCGCTGCCCAGGAGCGCGATATCGCCCACATGCAGGTCTTCGTCGACAAGTTCCGCTACAAGCCCACCAAAGCCGCCCAGGCTCAGGAGCGCATCCGCAAGATCGAGCAGATCAAAAAGGAACTCGTCATCCTGCCCGAGGGCCATAAACACATCGACTTTAAGTTCCCCGACCCGCCGCGCTCGGGCGACATGGTTGTGGGCCTGGAGGGCGTGTCCAAGTCTTACGGCAACAAGCACATCTACAGCGATATCGACCTCAAGCTCTACCGCGGCGAACATGTGGCGCTCGTCGGTCCCAACGGCGCCGGCAAGTCCACCCTCATGAAAATCATCGCCGGCCTGGAGCCGCCCACTACTGGCATCCGCGATCTGGGCACCAACGTGGGCGTGGCCTATTACGCCCAGCACGCGCTCGAAGGCATGACCGAGTCCAACACCGTCCTGCAAGAAATCGACACCGTCACGCCCAAGTGGACCGTGCCCCAGCAGCGCAGTCTGCTGGGCGCCTTCCTGTTTAGCGACAACGATTCCATCGAAAAGCAGGTACGCGTCCTCTCCGGTGGCGAAAAGGCCCGTCTGGCCCTGGCCAAGATGCTCGTGGCGCCCGAGGCGCTCCTGTGCCTGGACGAGCCCACCAACCACCTGGACATCGACTCGGTGGACATGCTCGAGAACGCCCTGCAAAACTTCCCCGGCACCATCGTGCTGATCAGCCACGACGAGCACCTGGTGCGCGCCGTGGCCAACCGCATCATCGACATCCGTGACGGCAAGGTCACGGTATACGACGGTGACTACGACTACTACCTCTACAAGCGCGAGGACCTCGCAGCCCGCGCCGCCGCCGAGGCGGCAGGGGAGAGCGCGCCGGCGGCGGCTAAGTCCACCAAAGCCAGCGCCGCCCAGGCCGACACCCTCGTCGCAGCTCCTAAGCCGGCCGAGGGCAAAAAGACCAAGGAGCAAAAACGCGCCGAGGCCCAGGCCCGCGCCGCGCTCAACAAAAAGCTCAAGGGCGTACGCAACCAGCTCAAAAAGATCGAGGCCGAGCTCGACAAAAAGCGTGCCCGCTATGACGAGCTTATGGAATTGATGGCAAGCGAAGAGCTTTATGCCGATCAGGACAAGTTCAACGCCGCGCTGGGGGAATATAACGGCCTTAAGCAAGAGCTGCCCAAGCTCGAGGACGAATGGCTGGAGCTTTCCACCCAGATCGAAGAGGAGACCGCGCGTGAACTCTCGTAAGGCCGCTGCCGTGGCGATGAGCATCATCGCCATCGCTTGTCGCACCTGCGGCATCTTTATGAGCGCGATGACCGTGCTGCTGTGCTTTAGCGGCCTCACCGCTAAGCTGCAAATCGTGGGCTTTGTCGTTGAGCTTTCGCGCGCCCTGCCTAGCGCCATTGCCGGCTACGGCGTCATTACATCGCCTTTTGGCGGTGTGTTCCGCCTGGATTACGCCATTGTGGCCGTCATTTTGTTTGTGGCCGACTACCTGCTCACGCGCGCCTCGCGCCGCGTCCGCTAGGGGAGTGCAATGTCCAACAGCTACCTGATGAACCTACTCGCCAGCGCCGTCGCCGTCATCGTGGGCATCGTCATCCACGAGAGCGCGCACGCCGCCGCAGCCTGGGCGCTCGGCGATAAGACGGCGCGTTCACGCGGCCGCGTTTCGCTCAACCCGCTCAACCACATCGACCCGTTTGGCACCGTCCTCCTGCCGCTGCTGATGCTCGCCGCCGGCGGCCCGGTGTTCGCCTTTGCCAAGCCCGTGCCCGTCTACCTCAACAACCTCAAGCATCCCAAGCGCGACGAGGTCCTGGTGAGTGCGGCCGGCCCTGCATCGAACATCGCACTCGCGTGTCTCGCGGCCGCCCTTATGCACGCAACGTACAGCAACCTCTATACCAGCATGTCCTTTGCCGTGGCGTCCCAAATCATGAACTTCGGCGCCACCTTTATCGTGGTCAACCTGTCGCTCGCGTTCTTTAACCTCATCCCGATTCCGCCGCTCGACGGCTCGTCGATCATCGTACCGTTCCTCAAGGGCAAGGCGCTCGCCAACTACTATCGCCTGCAGCAATACGCCATGCCGATCCTTATCATCGTGCTGTACTTGCTGCCCATGTGGACCGGCATCGACGTAATCGGCCGCTATTTCGACGTTACCGTGTATCCGCTGGCGGAGCAGCTGCTCAACTTCGCAATCGCCGGCATCTAGGGTAAACTTACAGGTCGACCGTGCAAAACGGTTGCAACATGCATCCAAACCGCGCCGCGAAGGCGCCGTCAAAGGAGGTCGAAAATGTCGTATCGCGTGTCGACGCAGGTCTACAGCGGACCGTTCGACCTGCTGCTGCAGCTGGTAACCCGCCAAAAAGTTGATATCGGCGCCATCTCGATCAGCGAGGTGGCCGAGCAATACCTTGCCGAGGCCGAGCGCATCGAGGCGCTGGACCTGGACGTGGCGAGCGATTTTTTGCTGGTCGCGGCCACCCTTTTGGACATTAAAGCTGCCTCGCTGGTGCCGCAGGAGGCCCCCAGCAAATCCGTCGACGACGAGGAGGATGACGAAGACCTCGAGGAGCTCAGCGCCCTCGACGGCGACGCCCTGCGCGAGGTCTTGATCCAGCGCCTGATCGCCTACAAGCAGTTTAAGGGTGCGGCGGCCGCTCTCGGTGCGCGCATGAAGGCCGAGAGCCGCATGCATCCGCGCGTTGCCGGCCCCGATCCCGAGTTTTTGGGCCTTATGCCCGACTACCTGGCCGGCATTACCCTGCGCGGCCTGGCCGTCATCTGCGCCGACCTGGACGGCAAGCGCCAGACCTTCCTGCTGGAGGCCGAGCACGTGGCACCGCATCGCGTACCGCTCGACCTGACGGTGGCCTCGGTCGATCGCTTTACCATGGCGCACCAAACCTGCACCTTCCGCGAGCTGTTGGACGGCGACGCCACCACCGAGCAGCTCGTCGTCACCTTCCTGGCTATGCTCGAGCTCGCCAAGCGCGGCTCGCTCACGCTGAGCCAGGACGAGATTTTTGGAACCATTCAAATCAACCGCGTCGAGGGCGCCGAGGCCTATGTGCCCGGCGAGGGCCCCGAGCTCACCGAATAGGAGCCGCAACCATGTCAACCCTTTCCACGCTGGAGGCAAACAGCCTCAAAGGCGCCCTCGAGGCGCTGCTGCTGGTGTCGAGCGACCCTGTGAGCGCACCCGCGCTGGCAGGTGCGCTGGATATCGCCCCGGGCGAGTGCGCGTCGCTTTTGGCCGAGCTCAAGGTTGAGTACGAGGAGGCCAACCGCGGTTTTCAGCTGCGCGAGGTCGCCGGTGGCTGGCGCCTGTTTACGCACCCCGCCTACCACGACGTGGTCGAAGCCTACGTGCTGAGCTGGGACACGCAAAAGCTGTCGCAGGCGGCCCTCGAGACCCTGGCCGTCATCGCCTACCACCAGCCCGTTACGCGCGAGGTGGTAAAGGGCATCCGCGGCGTCAACTCCGACGGCGTCATCGCGTCGCTCGTGGATAAGGGCCTGGTGCGAGAGCTCGGCCGCGACCCCGAGCGCGGTCAGGCCATCATCTACGGCACGACCAACGCCTTCTTGGAAAAGTTCGGCCTGCGCTCCACCCGCGACCTGCCCGATCTGGAGCAGTTTGCCCCCGACGAGCAGTCACGCCAGTTTATCCGCGAGCGCCTGAGCGGTCGCAGCATTCAGTCCACGCTCGAGGAGCAGGCCGAGGACCTGGACGAAGAGCGCGAACTGATCGACACCGATGTTGAGGACGCCGATGACGCAGAGCTTCTGCCCACCGGCGATACCTCGGAGGACATGCATGACGAGGATTAACGAAGCAGAGGAGACACGCATCGCAAGCGCCACGGACGCTACGGCGCCCACAGGTGACGCCCAGCCCGTCTACCCGCACACCATGCGCCTGCAGCGCTTTTTGGCGCGCGCGGGCGTGGCGAGCCGCCGCGGCTCGGAGGACCTGATGACCGCAGGCCGCGTGACCGTCAACGGCCAGGTCGCGACCGAACTGGGCACCAAGGTCGATGTGGACCGCGACCATATCGAGGTCGACGGCATGCCCGTCAAGCTCAACCAGGGCGCCGTGTACCTGATGCTCTACAAGCCGACCGGCTACCTCACCACCATGAGCGATCCGCAGGAGCGCCCTTGTGTGGCCGACCTGGTCCCGCGCGACCGCTTTCCGGGGCTCTTCCCGGTGGGTCGCCTGGACCGCGACACTACGGGCCTCTTGCTCTTTACCACCGACGGCGACCTGTCGCAGGATCTGCTGCACCCCAGCAAGCACGTCTACAAGACCTACCAGGCGCTGGTGGATGGCCACCTGACCGATCGCGACTTGGAACCGCTGCGTCGCGGCATCGAGCTCGATGACGGCCTGTGCCAACCGGCGATCTGTCGCGTCATTAACGCGCGCGAGGCCGAGGCCGTGGCTCCGCAAGGCGTCAAGCCCGGCACCACCGCCGTGGAGGTCATCATTCGCGAGGGCCGTAAAAACCAGGTCAAGCGCATGCTGAGCAAGATACACCACCCGGTGATTCGCCTGCACCGCTGCAACTTTGCCGGCCTGGAGCTCAAGGACGTGGCCAAGGGCTCGTGGCGCGAGCTCACCGACCGCGAGGTGCAGATCCTCAAGGCCGGCGGCATCCCGCCCAAGCAAGCTGCCTCCAAGCGCGGTGACAAGCCCCAGGAAACCCCCGCGACCCGTACGCGCCACCACGGCAGTCACGGCTCCGCGCCCAAGCGCAACACCTACCGCGAGCGTTACACGGGCTAGGCAACCCGCCAAGCCGCAGCGCCTGCGTCCCATACCAGCACGTCAACCACCGAAAGGAAGCATTGCATGATCGTCGCCATCGACGGCCCCGCCGGTTCCGGCAAGTCTACTATCGCCAAGGAGATCGCCCGCCAGCTGGGCTTTAACAAGCTCGACACGGGCGCCATGTATCGCGCCGTCACCTTCGCCGCGCTCGATCGCGGCATCGACCTGGACGACGAGGCGGCCATCGACGCCCTCGCCGAACAGATCGAAATCCGCTTTACCAACGGCACCGGCGAGGACACGCGCCTGACCATCGACGGCCAGGACGCCTCGGCTGCCATCCGCACCCCGCAGGTGGACGCCAACGTCTCCAAGGTCTCGGCCTACCCGGGCGTGCGCGCCGCCATGCTCATCCATCAGCGCCGCGCAGCCGAAGACCGCGATATCGTGGCCGAAGGTCGCGACATCGGCACCGTCGTGTTCCCCAACGCGCAGGTCAAGGTGTTCCTGACCGCCGACCCGCGTGAGCGCGCCCGTCGCCGCGTGCTGCAGCGCCACCAAAACGACGCTCAGCCGCTCAGCACAGAGCTGCTCGAGGCCGAGGTCGACGAGACACTCGACGCCCTCAAGCAGCGCGACAAGCTCGACAGCAGCCGCGAGGTCGCGCCGCTCGTGCCCGCCGAGGACGCGGTGCACGTCGACTCCACCGCCCACACCATCGATGAGGTCGTCCGCATTATCGAGGACCTCATCAACCAAAGGAGGTAGCCCATGCGCCTGTTTAAGCAGACGCCCGAGGATTACTACAACGCCCCGTACGCCGAGTTCCCGGCGCTCATCCGCGGCACTGTCTTCGTGGTCATGGGCATCCTGTGGGTCTTCTCCAAGCTCATGTGGCGCTGGAAGGTCGAGGACGCCGACTTGCTGTTTGAGCGCCAGGAAGGCCGCGGCAGCGTGGTCATCTGCAACCACACCTCGATGGCCGAGCTCCTGGCTGTAGAGACGGCGCTGTTCTTTGGCGGCCGCCGCATTCGCCCCATTTTTAAGTCCGAGTTCGCCAAAACCAAGATCGTGCGCTGGGCCTTTAGCCGCGTAGGCGGCATTCCCGTCGAGCGTGGCACCGCTGACATGAAGTGCTTGCGTGCCGCCCAGCACGCACTGCAGCGCGGCGAGGATGTCCTGATCTTCCCCGAGGGCACGCGCATCCGCTCGCGCGAGATCAAGCCCGAGGTCCACGGCGGCTTTGCGCTCATTGCCCAGATGGGCAAGGCGCCCGTCAACCCGCTCGCCATCTGCGGCTGGTCCGATATTACGCCTGCGGGCAAAAAGCTCATGCGCCCCAAGAAGTGCTGGATCCGTGCCGGCAAGGCCATCTCGCTAGCCGACGCTCCGGCCGAGCTCAAGCGCAAGGAGCGCCTGGCATGGTTTGAGTCCGAGGCCATGAGTCGCGTCTACGCCATGCGCGATGACCTGTGCGCCGAGCATCCGGGCAGGTTCTAGCCATGGGCGAGGAAGTTATTAACACTGCCGAGGCTGTGCCCGGCAAGGCAGACGCCCCCACCATCGAGATCGCCGCCCACGCCGGCACCTGCTACGGCGTACAGCGCGCGCTCGACATGGCGCTGGCCGCCGCGCCGCAGGCAGGGGAGAGCACTCAGGTCCACACGCTTGGTCCGCTCATCCATAACCCCATCGTGGTGCGCGAGCTCGCCGAGGCAGGCGTTGGTCTGGCCGACACCTTGGACGATGCCGCGTCGGGCACCGTAATCATCCGCGCCCACGGTGTGGTGCCGCAGGTCATTGACGCCGCTCGCGAGCGCGGCCTCACCGTGGTCGACGCCACCTGCCCCTACGTCAAGAAGGTCCATGTGGCGGCCGAGCGCCTGGTGCGCGAGGGCTACCGCGTGATCGTCGTGGGCGAACCGGGCCACCCCGAGGTCGAGGGCATTTTGGGTCACGCTGGTGATGACGCTCAAGTTGTGAGCTGTGCCGCCGATGCGGACGCGCTGCCGCTCAAGGGCAAGGTGGGCCTGGTTGTGCAGACCACCCAAACCGCGCAGAACCTGGCCGAGGTTGTGGCCTCCATCACCCCACGTGTGCAGGAACTGCGCGTGATTAACACCATCTGTGCTGCTACGAGCGAGCGCCAGCAGGCGGCGGCAACCCTCGCCAACCGCTGTGATTGCATGGTCGTCGTGGGCGGAAAGAACTCGGGCAACACCCGCCGCCTGGCGCAGATCTGCACTGACGTCTGCGAGTACACGCATCACATCGAGGAAGCTTCCGAGCTCGAGGCCGCATGGTTTGCCAACGCGCGCCACATCGGCATCACCGCCGGAGCCTCCACCCCGCAAGAACACATCGAACGCGCCGTTGCGCGCATCAAGGAGCTTTGCCGCTAATCATGGACCAGACCGTACCCGCATACGCCGCCGAGGTGGCCGATTACGGGCGCAGCCGCGACCCCGAGCCGGGTGAGGGCGCGCTCGTTAAGAACGTGCGTCCCGAATCGCCCGCGTGGGATGTGGGTATCGAGCCGGGCATGCGCGTGCTTACGGTCAACGGCGAGCAGCTGACCGATATGATCGTGTGGCTCTGGGAGGCAGACGACGACACCGTCGACCTCGAGGTTCTCGACCCGCGCGACAACAGCGTCACCCCCGTGGAGCTCGACCGTTTTCCCGGCGAGGACTGGGGCCTGGAGTTCGACGGCCCCATCTTTGACGGCATGCGTACCTGTGTGAACGCCTGCGTGTTCTGCTTTATGACGATGCTGCCCAAGGGCGGCCGCTCCACGCTCTACATTCGCGACGACGACTACCGCCTGAGCTTTTTGCAGGGTAACTTTGTCACGCTCACGAACCTTTCCGACGAGGACGTGCAAAACGTTATCGACCGCAACATGAGCCCGATGAACGTCTCGGTCCACGCCGTAAGCCCCGACGTCCGCCGCCGCATGATGGGCCGCAACGCCCAGCGCGGCATGGACGTGCTCGAGGCCATCATGGCCGCCGGCATCGAGATTCACGCGCAGATCGTGTTGTGCCCCGGTATGAACGACGGCGAGGAGCTGGAAAAAACCCTGCGCTTTTGCGAGGAACACGAGCAAATCACCAGCCTGGGCATTGTGCCGCTCGGTTTTACCAAGCACCAGAACCGCTTTAGCTGGTCATATAGCGACAAGCCCGAGCTCGCGCGCGAGACCATTGCCATGATCCGACCCTACCAGGACCGCGCCTTCGAGCGCTTTGGCCGCCACACCTTCCAGATGAGCGACGAGTTCTATCTGGACGCCGGCATTGAGCCACCCGAGGCGGACTTTTACGACGGCTACCCGCAGTACTACGACGGCATCGGCATGATCCGCTCGTATCTGGACGAGACAGACGATGTCCTTGCCGCCGACGCTGAGCGCCTTGCCCGCGTTCGCAAGGCTATGACCGCCCGCAACCAGCGCCTGGTATGTCTTTCGGGCGCCAGCGCACGCGATACCGTGGCGCGCTTCGTGGAGTCTCCACAGGGCCTTTCCGGCACCGTCACGGCCATCAAAAACCGCTACTTTGGCGGTAACGTGGACGTGACCGGCCTCATCGTCGCGAGCGATATCCTTGAGCAGCTGCAGCAAGACCTGTCGGGGGTTATGCTCTTTGTGCCTAAGCTCATGTTCAACGCTGACGGCATGACGCTTGACGAGTATCATCGTGACGATTTACTCGCAAGCCTTACCAGTCGCGGCGCCGAGGTTCATGTGGTGTCGACCATGCCGCATGAGCTGCTCGATACCCTGGAGCACATCCTTGGCATTGTGCCTGCCGACTCTACTAATTCCGCTGACCCTATCCATTAAAGGAGAGCAGATGAAACCTATCGTCGCCGTCGTCGGACGCCCCAACGTGGGCAAGTCCACGCTCGTTAACCGCCTGGCCCAGACCTCGGACGCCATTGTCCACGAGTCCCGCGGCGTAACGCGCGACCGCTCGTATCACACGGCCGATTGGAACGGCCGCGAGTTCACCATCGTCGACACAGGCGGCATCGAGCCGCTCAAGAGCGACGACGTCTTTGCCACGTCCATCCGCGACCAGGCACTCGCCGCCGCCGAGGAAGCCGCCGTCATCCTGTTTGTAGTCGACGGCCGCACCGGCGTCACCGAGGAGGACGAGTCGGTCGCCCGCATGCTCAAGCGCTGCGACAAGCCGGTCTTTCTGCTGGTGAACAAGCTCGATAACCCCGATCGTGAGAATGACAACATCTGGGAGTTCTATTCGCTCGGCATCGGTGAGCCCACGCCGCTCTCGGCCCTTCACGGCCACGGCACGGGCGACCTGCTCGACGACATCGTGGCCCTGCTTCCGGAGGAAGAGGACGAGGTCGCCGACGAGTTCCCCGATGCGCTGAACGTCGCCATCATCGGCCGCCCCAACGCCGGTAAGTCGTCGCTGTTCAACCGCATCCTGGGTGCCGACCGCTCCATCGTGTCCAATATCGCCGGCACCACGCGCGACGCCATCGATACCGTCGTCGAGCGCAACGGCAAGCATTACCGCATGGTCGACACCGCGGGCATTCGCAAGAAGAGCACCGTATACGAGAACATCGAGTACTACTCCATGGTCCGCGGCCTGCGCGCCATCGATCGCGCCGACGTGGCGCTGCTTGTCGTCGACGCCTCCGTGGGCGTTACCGAGCAGGACCAGAAGGTCATGGGCCTCGCCATCGAACGCGGCTGCGCCATCGTCGTGCTGCTCAACAAGTGGGACCTGCTCGACGACGACCGCAAGCGCGAGGCTTGCATGGAGACCGTCGACCGCCGTCTGGGCGTCATGGCTCCCTGGGCCCAGTACCTGCGCATCTCTGCTCTGACCGGCCGCAGCATCGAAAAGATCTGGGGCATGGTCGATGCCGCCGAGAAGACGCGTTCGCAAAAGATCAGCACCTCGCGCCTTAACACATTCCTCACCGACCTGCGCGAGTTTGGCCACACCGTGGTGGACGGCAAGCGCCGCCTGCGCATGCACTACGTGACCCAGACGGGCGTCAACCCGCCGACGTTCACGTTCTTCGTCAACCACAGCGACCTGGTCAACGACACCTACCAGCGCTACGTGGAAAACCGCATGCGCTCGACCTTCGATTTTGCCGGTACGCCCATTCGACTCTTCTTTAGGAAGAAGGAGCAAAAGGATGCTTAATCCGATTCTGCTGACCGCCATCTGCGCCGTGGTTTCGTTCTTTATCGGAGCGATTCCGTTTGGCCTGATCCTGGGCCGCGTGTTCAACCACACGGACATTCGCAAGGCGGGCTCCGGCAACATCGGCACCACCAACGCCCTGCGTGTAGCCGGCCCCAAGGTCGCGGCGCTCACGCTACTGCTCGACTGCCTTAAGGGCGCTATCTGCGTCCTTATCGCCCGTCCGCTCATCGCGAGCGTGGGCTATGGCTTCCCTGTGAGCATCATGGCTCCCGGTGCCGCCGGCGACTGGATGCTCGGCGTCATTTGCCTGGCTGCCGTGTGGGGCCACATCTTCTCGCCCTACCTTAACTTCCACGGCGGTAAGGGTATCGCCGTGGGCCTGGGCGTGATTCTTGCCTGGTACTGGCCCATTGGCCTGTCGCTGCTGGGCATGTTTATCGTGGCCGTCGCCATCACCAAGTTTGTGTCGGTGGGCTCGCTCGCAGCTGCCATCGGACTTCCCATCGCTGCCTGCGCGGTCTTTCCGTACAGCAGCCTGGGCCTCAAGTTTTGCATGGCGATGATCGGCATCACCGTGGTGTGGGCCCATCGCTCAAATATCCAAAAGCTCATGGCCGGTAAGGAGTCCAAGCTCTCGTTCACCAAGCGCGTCACCGAACCCGACGATAAGTAGGAGAGAGTCATGAATGTTGCGCTGATTGGCTCCGGCTCCTGGGGAACCGCCGTTGCCGGCCTTGCCGCCGCGCGAGCCGAGCGCGTGACCATGTGGGCCCATAGCGAGCAGACGGCAGCTGGCATTAACGGCGAGCACCGTAATCCCCGCTATCTGGTGGACTACGTGCTACCGGAAAACGTTGTCGCCACGACGGACTTGGCCCAGGCGCTCGACGGCGCCGAGGCCATCATCTTTGCCGTGCCTTCGACGCACCTGCGTGGCGTCTGCCACCAGGCGGCGCCGTTCATCGCGGACGAGACGCCGGTTCTGTGCCTCACCAAGGGAATCGAGCCCGAGTCCGGCCTGCTCATGAGCGAGGTCATCGCCAGCGAGATCGGCAACGAGTCGCGCGTGGCGGCGCTTTCGGGCCCCAACCATGCCGAGGAAATCTGCCGCGGCGGGCTTTCGGCCGCCGTCATCGCCAGTGAAGACCAGCAGGTGGGGGAGACCTTTAAGGAGCTGTTGCTTTCCACGGCCTTCCGCATCTACCTGTCGCAGGACATGACGGGCGTCGAGGTCTGCGGCGCCATGAAAAACGTCATCGCTATCGTATGCGGCATCTCCGCCGGCTCGGGTGCGGGCGATAACACGCTCGCCCTCATCATGACGCGCGGTCTGGCCGAGATCAGCCGCCTGGTACACGCACGCGGCGGTCAAGCCATGACCTGCATGGGGCTTGCCGGCATGGGCGACCTTATCGCCACCTGCACTTCAGAGCATTCGCGCAACCGCACCTTTGGCTTCGAGTTTGCCCACGGCGTTTCGCTCGACGAGTACCAGGCGCGCACGCATATGGTGGTCGAGGGTGCCGTCGCGGCTCGCAGTGTCAGCGAACTCGCCCGTTCACTGGGCGTAGACATTCCGCTCACCTTTGCCGTGGAGCAAACGCTCTACAACGGTGTTACTTTGGATAGGGCGCTCGAGATTCTCACCGACCGCGTCCCCTCTCAAGAGTTCTACGGACTCGCCGACTAGCGCAGAAAGGCTACTACTATGGGTTCCATCAAAATCGCTCCATCCGTCCTTTCGGCCGACATGGCCAACCTCAAGGGCGAGCTCGACAAGATCGCCGGTGCCGACTACGTGCACTTCGACGTCATGGATGGTCACTTTACTGGCAACCTCACCTTTGGCGTCGATATCCTCAAGGCCGTCAAGCGCTCCAGCGATGTGCCGGTCGACGCGCACCTGATGGTGTCGAACCCCGACGAGACGGTCGATTGGTACGCAGACGCCGGTGCCGACATGATCACCGTGCACTACGAGGCTTCCACGCACCTGCACCGCACGCTCACCCATCTGCAGCAGCGCGGCGTCAAGGCCGGCGTGGTGCTCAACCCCGCCACCCCTGTGTGCGTACTCGAGAGCATCATCGACGTCGTCGATATGGTGCTGCTGATGAGCGTGAACCCTGGCTTTGGAGGCCAGAGCTTTATCCCCGGTACCATCGCCAAACTTCACGAGCTTACGGCCATGTGCGAGCGCCACGGCGTGTCGCCCCTGATCGAGGTCGATGGCGGTATCTCTTCCAAGAACATCGCCGAGGTCGTCAAGGCCGGCGCCAACGTGCTCGTAGCCGGCTCCGCCGTATTTAAGTCCGAAGATCCCGCCGCCGAGGTTGCACTGCTGCAGAAGCTGGGCAAAGAGGCCGCACAGGAGGCATAAACCCTTA
This sequence comes from uncultured Collinsella sp., assembly GCA_902488525.1. Taxonomy (GTDB): domain Bacteria; phylum Actinomycetota; class Coriobacteriia; order Coriobacteriales; family Coriobacteriaceae; genus Collinsella. The sequence goes on along the minus strand of CABTWP010000006.1, from coordinate 34,118 downwards.
TGACCGCAGGTCAAAACCGCATACCCGTGAATCTTGACTATGCCGCCTCGACGCCCATGCGCGCCGAGGCGCTCCTTGCGCAGCGCGAGTACGACGACAGCGAGCTTGCCGGCGTCAACCCCAACTCGCTACATTCGCTCGGACGCAAGGCCGCCGCACGCCTGGAAGTTGCCCGTCGCGAGATCGCGCGCAGCTTTGGCGCACGCGTTCGCCCGTCCGAGATCATCCTTACCAACGGCGGCACCGAGGCCAACCAGCTGGCGCTGCTCGGTCTTGCCGAGGGCGCTCGTCAGCGCGATCGCAAGCGCGATCGTGTAATCGTTTCGGCCATCGAGCACGATTCGATTCTGGACAACCTGCCGCTGCTTCGTGCCGCCGGCTTTACTGTCGACCTGGTGCAGCCCTGCCGCGCAGGCTACATTGAGCCTGCCACGCTTGTCGAGCTGCTCGGCGACGACGTGGCGCTCGTGAGCATTATGGTCGCCAACAACGAGACCGGCGTGGTGCAGCCCATCCGCGAGCTGGCCGCCGCCGCACATGCTGTCGGCGCCTTGTTTCATACCGATGCCATCCAGGGCTACTTGCATATTCCGCTTGATGTCACCGAGCTGGGCGTCGATGCCATGACCGTTGCCGCGCACAAGATCGGCGGCCCTGTGGCATCCGGCGCGCTCTACCTTAAGAACCGCACGCCGCTGCGTCCTCGCATCTTTGGCGGTGGACAGGAAGCCGGCCGTCGAGCCGGCACGCAGGATCTGCGTACGCAGCTGGCTTTTGCCGCTGCCGCTTCCGTATTGCTGCCGAATGTGGGCCGGGAGCGTGCGACACTACAGTCCCTGTCCGATAAGCTCTACGCCACGCTTACGGCCCATCCTCGCATTCACGCCACGATGGGCGACTACGCGCAGGCCGATCGTCTGCCGGGTATGGTTTCCATCTACGTCGACGGGATGGATTCCGAGGAGCTCATCATCAAGCTCGATGCCGCTGGCTTTGAGGTGTCGGCCGGATCGGCTTGCTCGAGCGGCAGCATGGACCCGAGCCACGTGCTCAGCGCTATGGGCATTGGTCGTGAACAGGCGCTGGGCGCACTGCGCATCTCATTCGATGATCGCGTGAACTCTGCCGACCTGGACGACTTTGCCCAGACACTGCTTTCGATCGTAGGTGCCGCATGATCGTTTCCGAGCTTGAACGTGCGCTGCTGGCGCGCTACCCCAAGGCGGACGCCGAGGGCTGGGATCATGTTGGGCTATCTGTGGGAGATCCCGCTGCCGAGATCCGCGGTGTTGCCTGCGCGCTCGACGCGACCGAGGCCAACGTGCGCCGCACTCTCGAGGCCGGCGCTAACGTGCTGCTGACGCATCATCCCATCTATATCAAGGCGCCCGAGGCCTTTTGTCCGGCCAATTCCGCGCATCCCCAGTGCAGCGCTGCGCTGTACGAGGCGGCTCGTTGCGGCGTGAGCATCATCTCGCTCCACACCAACCTGGACCGCTCGCACGAAGCGCGCGTTCGCCTGAGTGAGTTGCTGGGCGCTGAGCCCATGAGCTCGCTGGAGCATGTGAACGAGCCTGGGCTCACCGGTCTGGGCGCACTCGCGACCCTCCGCAACCCCTGCAGCCTGCGCGACCTTGCCGCACGCGCCGCCACGGCCTATGAAAGCGATCCGCGCGTATGGGGCGAAGCCGAGCACCCGTGCCGCACCGTCGCCATTCTGGGCGGCTCCCTCGGCGATTTTGGTGAGCCTGCCATCGCCGCGGGCGCCGACGTTGTCGTGACGGGCGAAGCGGGCTACCACGTGGCGCAGGACCTTGCCTTGCGCGGGCTGCCGGTGATCTTGCTCGGCCACGACCGCTCCGAGGAGCCGTTCGTGGATATCTTGATGAACTCTGCAGTTGACGCCGGGGTCGACCCCCGTCATACGATTAAAATACTGAACCCTTGCCAATGGTGGACTGTGACAAAAGGAGAGAACTTATGAGCGCCGGCGCTACGCTACTCAAGCTGCAACAGATCGATTTGGAGCTCGCCCGCAACAAGAGCGAACTTGCCAATATGCCGGAGCTCAAGGAGCTCGCTTCAAAGCGCAAAACCTATGTAAAGCTTAAGTCCGAGATGACCAAGCTATACGCCCAGCGCAAGGATCTTGACATTGAGCTCGACGACCTCAACACCACCGAGATCCAGACCAACAACGCCATCGAGGCTGCCAAGAAGCGTCACGTCGACGGTTCTGATTACCGCGAGGTGCAGGACCTGGAGAACGAGCTCGCCACCCTGGCAAAGCGTCTGGACAAGATCGCGCACACCCGCAAGGATGTCGTTGTCGCCCATAAGGAGGCGCTCGACCGCGAGACTCGCGCGCAGGCCATCATCGCCAAGTTCGAGGAGGGCGTAAAGGCCGATACCAAGGCCGCCCGCGCTAAGGCTACCGATCTGCAGGCTCAAATCGATGCCGCCACCAAGGAGCGCATCGCGCTTGCCGCCACGCTGCCGACCGACGTGCTCACCGATTACGAGCGTCTGCTCAAGCAGTTCCGCGGCCTGGCCGTCGAGACCATCAAGGGCAACATCCCCACGGTCTGCCACACCGCGCTGCAGGCGTCGTCCATGAGCGACCTCAACCACGACGGTAGCGAGATTACGCACTGCCCGTACTGCCACCGCCTGCTCGTGCTCCCCAGCAAGGAAGCCTAACGATGACGGCGGCACCCAACAATTCAATGCAACTTGAGGGAAAAACGATCCTGCTGGGCATTACCGGCGGGATCGCCGCCTATAAGTCGTGCAATATCGTGCGCCTGCTGCAAAAGCGCGGCGCACGCGTCAAGGTCGTTATGAGCGAGCATGCCACGGAGTTTGTGGGCCCGCTCACCTTCCGTGCGCTCACCAACGAGCCGGTCGCCGTGGGCCTGTTCGACGATCCCTCCGACCCCATCCACCACATTTCGCTTGCGCAGGAGCCCGACCTGGTGGCCGTGGCGCCTGCAACGGCCAATATCATCGCTAAGATGGCCAACGGTATTGCCGATGACCTCATCTCCACGACGCTGCTCGCCACGCCGCGAACCATTGTGATCGCGCCTGCCATGAACAATGGCATGTGGAAGGCGCCGGCAACCCAGGCCAACATGGCCACGCTGCGCGAGCGCGGCGTTCACGTGGTAGGACCCGGCAGCGGCTACCTTGCCTGCGGCGACGTCGACACGGGACGCATGAGCGAGCCCGAGGACATCGTCGAAGCCATCTGCGAGGTGCTCAATCCCGTGTCGCAAGACCTGGCGGGCAAGCGTATCGTCATCACTGCCGGCCCCACGCATGAGCCAATCGATCCGGTGCGCTTTATCGGCAACCGGTCGTCGGGAAAGATGGGCATCGCCCTGGCGGGGGAGGCCGCTCGCCGCGGTGCCGAGGTCACGCTCGTGCTGGGGCCGACGTCACTCGACGTGGGTCGCGGCGTGGAGTGCGTGCGCGTGCAGACCGCCGCAGAGATGCTGCAGGCGGCGTTAAATGCCTTCCAGACGGCCGATGCGGCCATTTGCGCAGCGGCTGTCGCCGACTACACCCCCGTATCCCCCGCGGACCACAAGCTCAAAAAGGCCAACGAACGCCTCGATCGCATCGAGCTCGTCGAGACCGTTGATATTTTGGCTGAGCTCTCGCGCCAGAAGGGCGAGCGCCGTGTGATCGGATTTGCAGCCGAGACCGATAACGTCGTGGAGTACGCTGAGCGCAAACTTGTCCGCAAGGGTTGTGATGCCATTATCGCCAACGATGTCTCGCGCGCCGATTCGGGCTTTGGAACCGATACCAACAAGGCTTGGATCGTGAGCACAGCGGGTACGCAAGAACTTCCCGTGCTAACAAAACCCCAGCTCGCAGATACAATTTTAGACTTGCTCAAAAATAATTAAAAAAGTTCTTGCACAAGTCCAAAGTTTCGGGTTAATATACTCCCTGTTGCGAGCGAGAGCAGAGCAACAAACAAAAGCTTCGGGACGTGGCGCAGCTTGGTAGCGCACTTGACTGGGGGTCAAGGGGTCGCTGGTTCGAATCCAGTCGTCCCGACCAGAAGTTTGCAGGTCAGGCACTAAGTGTCTGACCTTTTTTTGTTTTTAATCATCATGATTCATTTGCTTAAAGCAACAGCTTTCCCGATCGATGTAATCACTGAATCAAAACGTGTACATCAGCCACCAAAGATGTCGAATATTGTCGTTTTTGGAGGCTGATGTACACAAATGTAGAATCGCGCACAGCCCAGAACCGTCCTCCATATGTCTGGACTCTCTATGCTTACGCTGGATAGACATCGCTAGAACGGGTATAGTATCGAAAGTTTTGTCGTTTACCAGCGGGGGAGTCCTGTGGGCATCAAGAAGAAGATCAAAAAGGAGCTTATCGGCACTTCCGATTACCCGTCGAATAAGATCTTCACGATCTCCAATTTCATTACCTTTACGCGCCTGGTCCTCACGCTCGTCTTCCTGTACCTGTTTGTGACGGACAACAACCGTGTCGTCGCCATTGTCATCTATGCCATCGCGGCTTCCACCGACTGGATGGACGGCCAGATTGCCCGTATGACCAAAACGGTCTCGTGGCTCGGCAAGGTCATGGATCCCATCTGCGACCGCGCGCTATTGTTTACCGGCGTACTGGGCCTGGTGGTCCGCGGCGAGCTGCCCATCTGGGTCTGCGTACTCATCATTGGTCGCGATATCTATCTGGGTATCGGCACGCTCATCGTGCGCCACTACCACCGGCGCCCCATCGACGTCGTCTTTCCCGGCAAGATTGCCACGGCACTGCTCATGACCGGCTTCTCGCTCATGCTGCTTGGGTTCCCCGTCATCGACGGCTGGCATTTGCTGCCCGCCACGTTCACGGCATTCCCAGGCTTCAACGGTAGCTCGGTGCCCCTCGGCATCTTCTTTGTGTACGGCGGCGTCATTTTCTCCATGCTCACCGCCGTCATCTATTCCATTAAGGGAGGGGTGGCCATTAAACAGGCCATCGCGCATCCCGAGGACGAGGACACCGACTTTCTCAACCCCGAAATCGAAGACTGATTCATTGGGGTATGATTACGTACGGTTCATTTTTTGCGGCACGTCCGCGTTAGATAGGGGTTGTCATGGACAACAAGGTTAACAATATGCCTCAGAACGATAAGACTGCGGACGCTACCTGCGTTTTCCGTGTTCCTTCGAGCGATGTCACCGTTCCCGACCTCATGGCCAACGTGCGGATAACCGCTCCGGTTCTGTCCATCGTCAAGGGCCCGCAGACCGGAGCTGCCTTTGAGCTCGAGGACGACGTGACCACCATCGGCCGCGATCCCGCGAACGGTATCTTCCTCAACGACATGACCGTCTCGCGCAGCCACGCACGCATTATTCGTGAGGGCTTGGGCGCCCGTATTGAGGACCTGGGCTCGCTCAATGGCACCTGGGTTGACGGAGCCATCGTCAACGGTGCTCCGCTGCACGACGGCTCTTCCGTTCAGATCGGTACGTTCACGCTCATCTATCACGAGAGCACGCCGGAGCGCATCGAAACCGGTGAGTAGGTAATGGCCGAACGCAACTATCTGAGTATCGGCCAAGTCGTCAACCTTCTTCGAGGCGCATACCCCGATCTATCGAACTCAAAAATTAGATTTCTAGAAGATGAGGGGCTCATCACCCCTCATCGTACGCCTAAGGGGTATCGCCAGTACTCCAAGGAAGACGTTGACTGTCTCGAGGTTATCCTGCACCTGCAGAAGACCCGTTACATGCCGCTCAACGTCATTAAGCAGCGCTTGGAAAACGCAACGGACCTGTCCACGTTGGCTTACGAGGTTGGTCTTCTGTCTGATGTTCCGCTTAAGACGGAGCCCAAGGAGACGAAGCAAAAGCTGCATCCCATCGAGACTATTCCCGACATGCTCGGTGTTGAGATTTCGTTTATCCGCTCCCTTGCCGAGAACGATCTTATCCGCATCATCAAGAGCCCGCAGAACCGTGAACTCGTCGATGGCCGAGATTTCCCGATTATCCGTTACTGCTCGGAGCTGTCGCGCTTCCACATTGAGCCGCGCAACCTGCGTCAGTACGTATCGTCGGCAAACCGCGAGTCTTCGATGTTTGAGCAGGTTCTCGTGAGTATGCTCGGCATGGATACCTCCGATGACGAGCGCGACGCCAAGCTCGAGCGCGCTTTTAAGAAGCTGCACGACCTCACCGAGGGTGTGCACACCGCGCTCCTTAAGAACCGTGTCTTTGAGTCGCTCAACGCGGTGGTCGAGGATGCTGACATCGATGCTCTCGATGAGGAGATTGCGCGTTCCGAATCCACCAAGGCTAAAAGCGATGCGACAAGCGTCCCCGCGGTTGCCGCGCACGACGAGTCGCTCGTGCAGCCGTCCAAAGTCGTCGTCCCCTCGCATAGCTCGTCTGCTAACACGGGCAAATAACCGCCGTTCACCCGGCAATCCATGAAAGGTCACCCATGTACGACTTCGAATCTCATATCGTCGATATCCCCGACTATCCCGAGCCCGGAGTCGTCTTTAAGGACATCACGCCGCTCTTTGGCAATCCCGAGGCCCTAAAGGCCATGGTGGATGCCCTGGCCGAGCATTTTGCCGGCATGGGCATTACCAAGGTCGTAGGACCCGAGGCCCGCGGCTTTATGGTCGGTGTGCCCGTGGCCGTCGCCCTGGGTGCCGGTTTTGTTCCCGCACGTAAGCCGGGTAAACTGCCGCGCAAGACGGTAAGCGAGAGCTACGAGCTCGAATATGGAACGGATTCTATCGAGATCCACGCCGATGCTATCAGCTCTAAAGATACCGTGTTGATTCTGGACGACTTGGTCGCGACGGGCGGAACCGTCGAGGCAACAGGTAAACTTGTGCGAGATATGGGCGCAAAGCTTGTGGGCTACGGTTGTATCCTTGAGCTTGCGTTTCTCAACCCGCGCAAGAAGCTCACGCCTTCTAACGAGGACGTTGAGCTCTTTAGCCTGGTAACGGTGGACTAGCCGCTACCCTTAGATACCGGAAAGGAAGCTACATGCGCACAGCAAACACGCACAGAAACATGGCGCGCTGCGCTGCTACGGCAACCCTCGCTTGTGTTTTGGGCCTGGGCCTCGTGGCTCCGGCATACGCCGATACCGCATCCGACCTTGCCGCTGCTCGTACCAAGCTCGAGCAGATCGGCACCCAAACCCAGCAAATTCATGAAGAACTCTCCGCACAGACGCAGGAGCTTGATCAGACTGCAGGCGAGATCACGCAAAAGCAGCAAGAGATTGCCGAGGGCCAGGCAAAGCTTTCGAGCTACGTTGCCGGTGAGTACAAGACCGGCGGTCTGAGTCTCCTTCAGGTTCTGACGGGCGTCGACGATCTGGGCGACATGCTCAACCGTCTGTTCTACTACGGCAAGGTTTCCGACAAGCAGGCCCAGACCATTCAGGAGGTCAAGGACCTTAAGCAGCAGCTCACCGATAAGCAGACCGAGCAGGAGAAGAACGTCGCCGCGACGCAGAAGAAGGTCGACGAGCTCAATGCCCAGCAGGCTGAGGCCCAGAGTGTCGTGAACTCCCTGGATTCACAGCTGCAGGCCGAGCTTGCTGCCGAGGCCGAGGCCAATGCCGCGCTGCAGGCTGGCATCAATGCCAGCACCGCCGAAAAGGCCACGGTGAGCAACGACACAGCCGGTACGACCGAGAACACCAACAACGGTGGTGGCTCGACCAACAATGGCGGCGACAACACCCCCGCGCCCGCGCCCGCTCCTGCCCCCACGCCGCAGCCCGTGACGCCCGCTCCGACTCCGACGCCTTCCGCACCGAGCCAGTCCGTTGACGGCGGTACCGTTGTTTCGCGCGCCTACAGCAAGCTCGGATACGCTTATTCCTGGGGCGGCATTGGACCGAACAGCTTTGACTGCTCCGGTTTTGTAAGCTATTGCCTCACGGGCCGCTACTGCCGCCTGGGCACCACCGGCACCTTCATGGGTTGGACCCGCGTGTCCGATCCGCAACCCGGCGATGTTGTGGTTAACTCCTACCATACAGGCATCTATATCGGTAATGGTCAGATGATCCATGCTTCCGACTACAAAACGGGCGTCATCATCAGCTCCGTCGCTGCTGGCATGAACAACAATTACATTTTCGTGCGCTACTAATTTATTACTGCAGCGAACGAACGTGGGCCTCGCGATCTTGAGTCACGAGGCCCATTCTTTTTTCCCTTACCGTTTGGCATATGATCAGTACGGCTATCTAGTATTCAAAACTAGATAGCCGTACTGATCAATCAAAAAGATGGCTATAATTGTTGGGGAACAATTAGAAAGGACCCTCAATGAGCTGGGCACTTATTTCCGATTCGAGCTGCAATCTTCGCGATTGGCAACCAACCGCACCTCATACCACCTTTGCATTTGCACCCCTTAAGATCCGAGTGGGGGAGCGCGAATTTGTCGATGACCTCTCGCTCGATGTTAACGAGCTCAATTGCGCCGTGCAGGCGGAGTCGAGCGCTTCTTCGAGCGCCTGTCCAAGCGTAGGGGAGTGGGCTGAACTCTTTAGGCTTGCCGACAAGACGATCTGCATGCCCATCTCGGAGGGCGTATCGGGAAGCTACAATGCCGCGGCCACCGCACGTGACATGGTGCTTGCCGAGGAGCCCAACCGCCAGATTCATTTGGTTAACTCGCGAGCCGCAGGTGGCAAAATGGATCTGATCTTCTTGCTGTTCGACCGCTATCTTGCGAGCAACCCGGACGTTTCCTTTGAAGACGCCTGCGCCTATTTCGATAGCTTGGAGCAAAACAGCAAAATCCTCTTTAGTTTATGCAATTACGAAAACCTTGCGAAGGCTGGACGTATTCCCAAGGCAGCCGGGGTCATTGCCAACAAGCTCAATATCCGCATTTTGGGCACGGCGAGCGAAGCGGGCGAAATTGAACTCGTTGGGCACACGCGTGGCGAAAAGAAGATGCTCACCAAGATTGTCGACACCATGGAGGCCGAGGGCTTTACTGGCGGCGAGGTCATCATCGATCACGTTGAGAACGAAGCTGGAGCCCAGGCGCTTGCCGACCGCATTGTGGAGCACTGGCCAGGCTCCAAGACTATCATCATGCCCTGTAACGGGCTAGATTCCTATTACGCCGAGATGCACGGTCTCATCATCGGTTACGGCATGGGTGTAGCTTCGGGCCGATAATGTCCAACTAGTCAAACGCGCGGGCGGGATAAGGGGCCACTGGCCCCTTATCCCGCCCGTCTTATACCTCAGTTAGCTATTAAACCCATTGAACTTAAGATAGCTCATCAGGTATGCCTTCGAAACAAAGGACGATACCGCACTGCGTACGAGCAGCGACTCGCGCGTAACTTGATGTGCGGTATCGGGCACAGGAGTCTGCTCGACGGAAAACGCCGCACGAATCGATGCCTCAAGCTGATCGACAACATAATCAAAGGCGGTCGGAGCGTCGTAGCTCAAGCGCTGAATATTAAAGAGCGCCTGAACCGCAGCAATGGGTAGCACCTGCTTAAAGATACAAATGGCGATGAGACGCGCAATCTGCTCACGGCCATACTGTTTTTTAACCGGAGCAGGAACGAGGCCGACCTTCACGTAGTTATTAATCATTGAAGGCGTGATAACGGGCTGCTCTACGCAAATCGAAAGCGGCTCCATCCACAGCGCAACATATTCAATAACCTGATCGCGATAGAGCGTTACATTGGGCAGCTGTTCATAGCGTGGCAGGCTCAAAGCGTTGAGTTTACCCACCATATCGGACTGAATAAATGCATCCGGCAGCACCGTCGGTTGAATATCCTCCGGCTTAATGCAGACCGATGTATCGGACATCGGGATAACATGTTTGACGTGGTTCATCAGAGGCCTCCGTTCGTTTTCTATATTGTATTCTAGGTTATCTAGTTTTGGATACCACATAGCAGCCAAGTAAAAGTGGTTGGACTGCACATTGATGCACCGCCCAACCACTTTGTTAAAAGATAGCAACCTTACATAAGATATATTATCGTACTTATTCGCGTAGGAAAGCGTATGCGCTGGTTGCTGCTATGACTCCGTCCGAAACGGCGGTCACAACCTGGCGTAAACGCTTGGAACGGATATCGCCGGCTGCGAATAAGCCGGGCGTACGGGTAGCCATCGAATCGTCGGTAAGGATGCCGCCGTCGGGAGCCAGATCGACTAGATGCTCAACAAGTTCGGTATGTGGCTGCGTGCCGGTAAAGACAAAAATGCCAAATGAGCCAGGTTCAAAGGATTCAGTGTACATTTCACCAGTCGCATTGTCCTTGAATGTAATTGTCGTGGGCATCGCTTCGCCAGAAAGCTCAACAATACTAGTTTGGTACCTAACTGAAATATTGTCCTTAGCAAGCACTTTATTCACAACGCCCTCGGGTGCACGGAACTGATCGCGACGCAGCACGATGGTCACGCTGCTGGCAATGTCAGACAGGAACAGCGCCTCCTCACATGCCGAATTGCCGCCTCCGATAACAAAGACCTGCTTGCTACGGAAGAACATGCCGTCACACGTCGCGCAATACGAAACGCCACGACCGCGATACGTGTCCTCGCCAACAAAACCCGCAGGACGTGGCGTGGCGCCCATGCACGCAATGACACTCTTGGCCGCTGTGTCGCCCATATCATGATGGATGGTAAATTGACCCGCATCGGCATTGTAATCGACGCCTGTTACCATACTCCATTCAACCTGAGCCCCCAGGCCTTCAGCATGCTGTTGAAACCGCTCACCAAGTTCGGCGCCGCTCAGCAGTGGAATACCAGGATAATTCTCAATCTCGTTGCTCGTGGCAATCTGTCCGCCCGACATGCCCTGCTCAAGGACAGTCGTCGTTAGGTTGGCGCGCGCCGCATAAATGGCGGCAGCATAGCCCGCGGGGCCGCCGCCGATAATCGCAACATCGATTGTCTGATCGGTAGTCATGAAGAGTCCTCTCGTCGAAACGTTGTCGTTCTTTGCGCTCATACCCAAATTTACGTGAACGTGACACTCATGCACTACAATGATAAATCCGTGTTACAACGTCGAAGGGGAGCTATCGATGGATCAGACGCAGACGAGCGACGACGCTCCCCTGCTCACGCACAGCACTCCCCAATCGGAGCAAACCACGCTCTTGACTCAGCAAAAACCTCTCGTGACCATCGTACACGCCTCGGTCGGCTCGGGTCACAAGGCCGCCGCAAATGCGATTGCGCAAGCATTCGACCTCATCCGCGGCACCAATGGCATCCCCGAGGATGTTGAGATTGAAGTGCTCGATATCCTTGATTTTGGACGTATTAAATTCGACGGCAATAAGACCGCGGCTTCTTTTACGGGAGCCACGCGCCCCATTTATGACCTGACCTGGCGATATACGCTTACGGGACATCTTCTCTGGGGTGGCGGCACGGCATGGTCGCGAATTATGTTTCCTGCCTTCAACGAATATATTCGTAACCGCAGGCCCATAGCCGTGGTCGCAACGCATATCACGGCAGCCAACGTTGCCGTGGGCGCCCGCGTAATTACGGGTATCGACTATCCGGTCATCTGCGTCCCGACCGACTACGAAGTCGAGGGCTGGTGGCCCCACAAGGACACCGATCTATTCTGTGTTGCCAACGAATTTATGGCCGAAACGCTGCGTCCGCGCAAGGTGCCCGAGACAAAGATTCGCATCACCGGCATTCCTATTCGCGCCGGATTCGACACGGATTACGATCGCGAGGAAGAGCTAACCAAGTTCAACCTCCCCACCGACAAGACCGTCGTGCTGGTAATGGCCGGTGCCAGTTTGCCTCAGCCTTACGTCCGGTTTCGCGCGGCGATGGACCACACACTCCCCTTTCTGCGCAGCTTCGAAGACATGCACTTTGTCTTTTTGCCCGGCAAAGACGTGGAGTATGCCACCCGGCTGAAGACGCTCTTCGATGCCATGAAGCTCGAGAACGTCACGGTGTTGGACTATGTCGACGACATGGCGGCCCTCATGCACGGCTGCGACCTGGCAATCCTCAAATCGGGCGGACTCACGGTCACCGAGTGCCTATGCGCACATCTGCCGATGATCCTGCTGGGCAAGTCCTATGGCCAGGAAAAGGCCAACACCACCATGCTCACCGGCATGGGCGCCAGCATGCACGTCACCACGGCACGAGAGCTCATCGTAACCCTGCGTCATCTGCACGACCATCCCGAATCACTCAAAGCCCTACTCATCAACGGCGAAGTACTACGCCGCCCCCGCGCAGCCGAAGACATCGCCATCGCCACCATGGAACTCGCAGGCAAACCCCAAAAGCGCAAACGAGCCTTCTGCCGCTTCTACTGGGGCGGAAAACCTGCGCATATCCGCTAGCGTCTTAATGTCCGCTGCTCGGCGGGAGCCGCCCATATATCATTCCATGCTCAAACATTCTCGCTGCGCTGCGAAACTGCGCGTGGAACGATATATGGGCGGCTCCCGCCGAGCAGCTACGTTTACGTGCTAGCAGTTACACCAGGTTCCCCACCACTAGAACCTGCAAAGGCGAAAACGGAAATCATAAATATAGTAAGCCGATGCAAGAAAGGAGGTTTTCCTTTATCGCATCGGCTTACTAGAAAGAAAGGCTTTTATTTTTCAAGCGAGTAACCGCCCGACCGCCTCTCACACATATCGTTCCACGCGCAGTTTCGCAGCGAGCGAAGCGAAGCGAGAATGTTTGAGCATGGAATGATATGTGTGAGAGGCGGGCGGGAGGGATACGAGCACCCCTAAGCTACGCCGCTGGAGCCGAAGCCTCCTTTGCCTCGGTCGGTTTCGTCTAGTTCTTCTGCTTCTACGAGGTTGACCGTGGGGACTTCTTGGATGACGAGCTGGGCGATGCGGTCGCCTTTGTTGATTTGGATGTTGTTCGTGGGGTCTAGGTTGATGAGGATGACTTTGAGCTCTCCTCGGTAATGGGCGTCGATGAGACCGGGCGTGTTGACTATGGACAGGCCCTGCTTAATGGCTAGGCCGCTGCGGGGTTGGACGAAGCCGGCATAGCCGTCGGGCAAGGCAATAGCTAGGCCCGTGGAGACCAGGCGACGCTCAAAAGGCTTGAGGGTGCAATCCTCGTTGGCTCGGAGGTCAAGACCGGCATCCGTGGGATGGGCGTATTTGGGAAGCTCGAGGGTTGGGTCGAGACGCTTAATGTTAACGGTAATGTTGGACATGAAATCACCTTAGCTTGTCGAGCTCTTGCAGAAACTCATCGACGTCTTTGAAATCGCGATAGACCGAGGCAAAGCGGATGTAGGCCACTTTATCGATCTTGGCCAACCGCTTAAGAACCATATCGCCCAGCTCATGGGACGTAACGGCCGTAAGCGTACGGGAGCGAAGCTCAACCTCAATATCGTCAATGATCTCGTTGAGCTTTTTAGAATCGATATCTCGCTTGATCGTGGCGCGCATCAAACCGACCAGCAGCTTATTGCGATCGAACCGTTGCTTGGATCCGTCTGACTTAATGACCTCGATAGGGTCTTCACAACGCTCAAATGTCGTAAAGCGATAATTGCATGAGCAGCATTCGCGACGGCGCTTGATGGTGTTATTTGATTCCTGCATGCGGGAATCAACGACGCGGGTATGTGCCTTGCCGCATTTGGGACAGCGCATGGTACCTCCTCTAAAACGATTACAAGGGTACCATGCGACGGTACTTAAATCTTAGGAACGTGCGGGAACTTTAAGATGCGCACCGGCATCGAGCGAGCCATGCTCCAGGTGATTGACGTTGCGGATCATATCAGAGGTCTCCTGCGTGGAAAGACCCTCAATCGGATGCTCCTGGGCTAGCGACCACAAGGAATCGCCAGACTGAACACGGACGGTCTCGTAGGTAACGTTGGATACCGACTCGGCATATGCGGCGTGACGAGCGCTGAAGATCGAGGTGGCAAGTACAAGGAAGAGCGTGAGCGCAACGGCCAGGGCGACAATCGTCGAAGCCTTTAGGGCAACGGGGGCCGAAGTCGTGGCGACGCACTGGTTACGGACGGGCTTGCCAGGCAGTGTTTGGAAACCAGATCGGCCGCCTTTAACAACCGTGAAAGCCGGCGCCGCAGGCGTCTCGAGCTTAAGGGCGAGGTTTCCCTGGACCATATCCGTTGCGTTCATCATGTTCTCCTCTCGCGTGTTTTGCTGAGAACAGTTTTATCAAGCCGCGCGGACAAAAATGTCTAGCGCGAGAACGAATGTTCGGTTATTATTATCTTCGAACAGTTGTTCCTGTCAAGCAATAATCGAACATTTGTTTGACATTGGCAGAGAGGACCCCCTGATGGCTCGCAAAATTACCAAGCGTCAGCAGCAGATTTACGACTTCATCAAGGAATATCAGCAGGAGAAGGGCTATCCGCCCAGTGTGCGCGAGATGGCATCGGCCGTAGGCCTCTCCTCCCCCAGCACGGTGCATGCTCATCTCTCTGCCCTGGAGGCTCGAGGACTGCTCAAGCGCGATGCCACCAAGCCTCGCGCCCTAGAGCTCTTTGATGAGGACGGATCCTCTGTCTCGATTTCCAAATCCGATGAACCCACGGCGCCCCGCGGAACGGTCTCACTGCCGCTCGTCGGTCGCGTCGCGGCTGGGATTCCCATTCTGGCCGATCAAAATATCGAGGACACCTTTACCATCCCGACCGAAATCGCCACAGACCAGAGCTCCTTTATCCTTGAAGTGCACGGCAGCTCAATGATCAATGTCGGCATCTACAACGGTGACTACATTATCGTTCGCGAGCAAAAGAGCGCCATGAACGGCGAAATCGTCGTGGCCATGATCGATGGCTCGGCGACCGTCAAGACGTTCTACAAGGAGCAGGGGCGCGTGCGCCTGCAGCCCGAGAACGACACCATGGAGCCCATCTATGCGACGAACCCAGTTATTTTGGGTAAAGTTGTCGGATTAATGCGCCGGTTCTCGTAATGCAAAAGCGCATCACCATATTTGATACCGTCCGCGGGTTTACGATGCTATCGATGGCAGGTTTCCACGCCTGCTACGATTTGGCCTACCTATATGGATGGGATATGCCATGGTTTACCGAAACGGTTTTCCAGGATATCTGGCGCGCCAGTATCAGCTGGGTATTTTTGTTTATCGCCGGTTGGATGTGCACGCTCTCGCGTAATAACGTTAAGCGCGCCCTCAAATACGCGGCCGCAGCCTTGATCGTATGGATTGCAACTACTCTGGTATCAGTCGACGATTCGGTAAACTTTGGCATCATTTATTGCATGGCGGCGTGCACCGCGGTGGTTGCACTCACCCGTCCGTTACTTCAAAAAATACCGGGCTCGTGGGGCATCGCAGCGTGCCTTGTTCTTTTTGCCCTAACCTGGGGCATTCCAAAAGCGGTCTACCCACTCCCCTACCTGGCATGGCTTGGATTCCCGGGCCCGGGTTTTGTTTCGGGAGACTACTATCCGCTCATTCCGTTTGTCTTTATGTACCTTACCGGCTTCTTTACTGCCCAGGCAGCACAAGCATCAAGCCACGAAGCGCCGGCATGGGCATACGCCAATCCCATCCCGGCGCTCGCAGTCCTCGGTCGGCATGCCTTACCGTTCTACCTGCTCCATCAGCCTGTCATTCTAGGCGTGTTAGAGCTCATTTATTCCGTACGATAGCGCTCAAGACGCGGCGCGATTCGGGCCGGCAACTTCGCCACAATGCGAACGCCGTCCTCTAGATATTCCTCATGCAGAAGGGTTCCCTGCTCATGCACCAGCGTAATGAGGGCGCCCTCGCGATACGGGATATCAGCGGAGAGCAACACATCGGTGGCAGCTGCCTCACGAGCAATACGGTCGACGAGATCGTCGAGCCCCTCGCCCGTCTGGGCCGAGAACAGCACGGCCTCGGGATAGCGACGATGGAAACTCAATCGATCGACGCTATCGAGTAGGTCGATTTTATTGAACACCGTAAGCGTCAAACGCTCGCCGGCACCGATCTCGTCAAGAACGCGATCGACTGCCTCGAGCTGACGCTCGTAGTCCTCGTCAGAGGCATCCACAACTTTAAGGATCAGATCGGCACCAAGGACCTCATACAGCGTGGACTTAAAGGCGTCAACGAGACCATGCGGTAGCTTTTGAATAAAGCCAACCGTATCGGTAATGGTCATACCACGACCGCCGGGCAAGCGATACGAGCGCGTCGTCGGATCGAGCGTGGCAAACAATTTGTCCTGTGAAAGCACCGTAGACCCGGTCAGGCGATTGAGCAACGTCGACTTACCGGCATTGGTATAACCGGCTAAGGCAACGCGAAACGCTGGCGACTCGATACGGCTCTTTGACTGGACATCCCGGCGCTGTTCAACCTGCTTAAGCTCGCGACGAAGCGCGGCGATCTTGTTGCGAATTAAACGTCGGTCAACCTCGAGCTGGCTTTCGCCCTGACCAAAGCGCGAACCAATGCCACCGCGTGTCTGCTCTTTAGCAAGGTGGCTCCACATACCGCGCAAGCGGGGCAACAGATACTGCAATTGGGCTAGCTGCACCTGCAGGCGACCCTCACGAGTCTGAGCGTGCAGGCCAAAGATATCGAGAATCAACGCCGTACGGTCGATAATCTTAACCGGTTCGCCCACGGCTTTCTCAAGATACGACTGCTGAGAGGGCGTTAAATCATCGTCGAAGATAACAACATCAGCATCCATACGATGCACGAGCCCGCAAAGCTCCTCAACCTTACCGGAGCCGATAAACGATTTTGGATACGGCTTAACCAGACGCTGTGACAAACGCGCCACGCACTGAGCGCCAGCCGTATGGGCAAGGCGCTCAAGCTCGTCAAGCGAACGATCGAGCGGCCAGGCGTTATCGCGCCACTCAACTCCGACAAGAACGGCACGTTCGGGCTCAGGTGCTGTGGGAACAAGGGGAAACCGAGCCATTAGGCCGCCTCGATACGATGAAGGATATCCTCAACGACCTCATCGATCGTAAAAACGTCCATATCAAACCACACAATGCGGTCATCGCGTTTAAACCACGAAAGCTGACGCTTGGCATAGCGACGCGAACGCGTCTTGATGAGTTCGCGAGCCTCATCCATAGAAATCACGCCGTTAAGGGCATCGATAATCTCTTTATAGCCAATCGCCTGCATCGAAGTCAGGGCATCTCCCAGCCCCTGGTCCATAAGACCGCGAACCTCATCAACAAGACCCTGCTCAAACATCAGGTCGACACGAAGGTTAATACGCTCGTAAAGCGCCTCGCGATTACGCATCAATCCAAACCACAGAGCGTGATAATGCTCGCGCGGAACACTAAACTGCGACTTTTGCTGCGCGTAGGACACACCATCATCGTGCATTTCGAGCGCGCGAATCACGCGACGAACATTATGGGGGTGGATCACCGCAGCGGACTCGGGGTCACGCTCAGCAAGCAGCGCGTGCAGCGCTTCCTCGCCAATGCGCTCGGCAAGCTCCTGATATCCCGTGCGGCGATCGTCCTCAAGCTCGCCCGAGGGAAAATCCATCTCGTCCAGGGCGGCCTTGAGATACAAGCCTGTACCCCCGCAAAACACCGGTAGGCGGCCCTCGCCCAGCAAGCGCTCAACATGCACACGGGCGTCTGCCTGATACAGCGCTGCAGAATATGCAACACCGGGTTCAACAATATCGACCAGGCGCAGGGGCGCACAACATTCCTCAGGCGCCATCTTTGCCGTGCCGATATCCATACCTCGATAGATTTGCATCGCATCACACGACAGCACTTCGGACGAAAGGCGAGCCGCCAAACGATCTGCGACATCACTTTTACCAACCGCCGTCGGACCGACAATCGCAACGGCGGAAAGACCTGCCCCGGGAGAAATCATTAGCGCGGCTCGCCCACAACGGATCCGGACAGATACCACGTCTTGGCAACATCGATGTCAACATCGACAATCTTGCCAATCAACTGATCGATACTGTAGCCCTCGGGAATCGGTGCATGAACGGTCTGATTCTTAGGACTCTTGCCCAGCAGCACCGCGTCATTCTTTTTGCTCGTACCCTCAATAAGCGCCGGCACAACGGTGTGGAGCTCACCTTGGTTATACTCATGCGCCGTGGTCTCGATAACCTTCACCAGACGGTTGAATCGCTCAAGAATCACCTCATGCGGCGTGGGATCGTCAATCTCGGCGGCCGGAGTACCGGCGCGCTTGGAATAGATAAACGTATAGGCCTGAGCATAACGGACCGTCTCAGCAAGCGAGAGCGTCTGCTCAAAGTCTTCCTCGGTCTCTCCGGGGAAGCCCACGATGATATCGGTCGAAAGCGCGATATCGGGCATGCGATTGCGGATGCGATCGACGAGCCCCAGATAATCCTCGCGCGTATAGCGACGATTCATCTCTTTAAGGATGCGCGTCGAGCCCGACTGAACTGCCAGGTGCAGCTGCGGCATGACGGCAGGCGTCTCGGCCATAGCGTCGATAGTCTCGGGCAGCAGGTCTTTGGGGTGCGAGGAAGTAAAGAAGATTCGCTCTACACCCGTATCGCCCACGGCACGCAACAGATCGGCAAAGCGCGGCTTGCCAAACAGATCGCGACCATAGGAGTTGACGTTTTGACCCAGAAGCGTGATCTCGCGCACGCCCTGGCGTACCAGACCGGTCACCTCGTCGACAATCTCATCGAAAGGACGGCTTTTTTCGCGACCGCGCACATACGGCACGATGCAATAGGTACAGAAATTGTTGCAGCCCGTCATAATGGGGACCCAGGCGTGATACTGGGTCTCACGATGCCACGGCATGCTCATAGCATCCGTGTCCTCGTGTTCATTGGTGCGAATATGACGCTTACCGTCCAAGAATGCCTCGGCAATGAGCTCGGCAACATGCGCGATGGAATGCGTGCCAAAGATAACATTGACGTTATCGACATTGGTGAGCAGGCCCTCGCCGTCGCGCTGGGCGATGCAGCCGCCCACGGCGACCACACGCTTACCCGAGGGCGAAGGCGGGAGGCTCTTACAAGAGTTGCACTGGCCGTACAGACGGGTGTCAGCGGCCTCACGAACGCAGCACGTCATGAACACGACAATGTCAGCATGCTCCGGATCGAGCGCCATAAGGCAGCCATACGAATCGAGCAGGCCACTCACGCGCTCGGAGTCGTGCTGATTCATCTGGCAGCCAAAGGTGCGGATAAAGTAGGTTTTACCGGCAAGAATATCGCGTACGGAACCCTGGTCCATGTGTATAAGTCCTAACGAGGTGGAATAAGCGGGATCAAAGAGGGCGGGCAAAGATTAAAAACTCTATGCCACAGGCTTAACGTCGTCCATCACAACGTTATCCATGGCAGCTCGATTAATCTGATGAACGTAAATAGAAAGACGGATGGCCGTGCGCGACTCCCCGTTGATGAGGATGTCGGAGAACACCGGCGCGCAGGAAATATCAAACCCGGTCGGAATCAAAAAGCCGCGCGCGATAGCCACGGCCTTAATTGCCTGGTTGACGGCACCCGCGCCAACACACTGAATATTGACGGGAACACCATCTTTGACCATGCCGGCAATGGCGCCGGCAACGGACGCGGGCGATGATTTGCTTGATACCTTCAGGCAATCCATGAAGAAACTCCTGCGTTTAAAAGTACGTTTTAACTGCAATAACTGTATCGTACCGAACGGACTCGGTAAAGATGCTATTCCTCTTTGGCAAGATCGAACGTCACGGTAATACGATCACGCGAAACACGAATCTTGGGGTCGCCGCAAAGGTTGAGATAGTACCGCGATGCAAGATCGTTAAAGTCGCGCTCGACGGCTCGCGAGAACTGCGCCATGTCGTCCTTGGCGATACGCAACCCGCGACGATCTTTGGCGAGATCAACCGGAGCAGACGCATGTGAGGACGAATCGCGCTCGCGTAGCAGGCGTGCGGTCACACCGCGAACGGGCTTAATCTGGCCCGCCAAGATACGATGCGCCGTACGCTCAGACATCTCAAGGCCCAAACCCGAACAGATACGGATAAAGTCTTCCGCATCCGAAGCAAGACCCAGGCGATCGACCACCGGAAGCTCGGCTTCGTCATCGATAAACAAAAGACGAGAAGCATCGAGGCGACTGGATGCCTGCGCATGCAGCGTCGCGGCGATCTCGGACGGGGACCCCAGATAGACATCACAGGCGCGCAGCTCCTCGAGGGCAAACTCGCAGGCGGCGCGAATGATGTTGTGAGGGCCGCGGGCGCAGACATAGTGACCATCCTCGTCCTTCACGGCCTGAGGCCAGCTGGACTGATCGGCGCGCTCGCCAAGGCGGTCGGTAGCGACGCTCACCTTAAAGACCGAGCCAAGGTCAATATCCGAAGCGACAACGCGTGCCTCGTCGGTGTTCTGCTTAATCGAGAACAATGCCATGCCTCGACCGTGAACGCCCCAACGATCCATCTTCATGCTCTCGAGCTTGGAAGTAACGCGGGCATCGAAGATGCGCTCCTGCATATCCTGCGGCACACCCGAGCCGTTATCCAGAAAGACGAGTGTACGGACGCCATCTTCCTTGGTCGTAGCGAGATAGACCTTGTCGGCGCCGGCATCACGAGCGTTACGCAGCATTTCGATGACAATATCCTCGACATGCTGAATGTCGTGCTTTGCCTGGCGCCGTTCGGCCTCCGAAACGCGGAGGCGGACATACCCCTCGCCAAGGTTCTCCTCGACGCGAAGGTTGCCCTCCCCCGACATCGACGCGATAAATGAGATGAGCTCGTTCGCGTCGCTCATATTATTTAGCGATATCGACAGCGCGGCTCTCGCGAATCACGACGACGCGCACCTGACCGGGATACTCCATCTCTTCCTCGATCTGATGGGCGATATCGTGAGCCAGAACCGTGGACTGGGCATCGGAAATCTTGTCCGGCTGAACCATGACGTGAACCTCGCGGCCAGCCTGCATGGCATAAGTACGCTCGACGCCCTCATGGGAGTTGGCGATCTCCTCGAGCTTCTCAAGACGCTTGATGTAGTTCTCGGCCGATTCGCGACGGGCACCGGGGCGAGAGGCAGAAACGGCATCGGCGGCCTGGACCAGAACATCGAGCACCGTGTTGGGGTCAACGTCGGCGTGGTGAGCCTCGATAGCATGAACGATAACGGGCTTCTCGCCATAGCGGCGGGCGAGCTCGGCGCCGATAACGGCATGCGGACCCTCGACGTCATGGTCGATAGCCTTACCAAGATCGTGCAGCAGGCCGGCACGCTTGGCGGTCACAACGTCCAGGCCAAGCTCGGAAGCCATCACGCCACACAGGTCGGAAACCTCGAGGGAATGCTGAAGCACGTTCTGACCAAACGAGGTGCGGTAGCGCAGAGCGCCCAGGGTCTTAACGATCTCGGGATGCAGATCGTGGATACCGGTATCGAAGGCAGCCTGTTCGCCAGCCTCGCGCACGCGCTGCTGAACCAAGTCGGCGGCCTTGTGATACATCTCCTCGATACGGGCAGGATGAATGCGTCCGTCAGCAATAAGGTTCTCGAGGGCGACGCGGGCGGTCTCACGACGGACCGGATCGAAGCTCGAAAGCACGACGGTCTCAGGCGTGTCGTCAATCACAAGGTTGACGCCGGAAACCTGCTCGAAGGTGCGAATGTTACGACCCTCGCGGCCGATGATGCGACCCTTGAGATCATCGGAAGGAATATGCACGGAGGTAACGGTGACCTCGGCGGTGTGATCGGCGGCGCAGCGCTGAATCGCCAGGGACAAGATCTCCTGAGCGGTCTTGTGGCACTCGGCGCGAACCTGCTGCTCGGACTCACGGATGATCGTGGCGGCCTCGTGGGTAACCTCGCCACGAACCTTGTCGAGGAGCTCCTTGTGAGCATCCTCGCGGGTCAGGTCGGCGATGCGCTCGAGCTCCGAGGTCTGCTTGGCGCAGAGCTCCTCAAGCTCGCGGGAGCGCTTCTCGACCTGGCCAGCCTGGCTAGACAGCTGATGCTCACGCTTGTCGAGGGCATCGTTGCGGCGATCGAGAGACTCCTCACGCTGCATCACGCGATTCTCGAGCGTACGAATCTCACTTTTACGCTGCTTGTCCTCGGCCTCGGCAGCCTGCTTGTTCTTGATAATCTCTTCCTTGGCCTCAAGCAGAGCCTCTTTTTTGAGGGTCTCGGCTTGACGCTTTGCATCACCGATTAGGGACTCAGCCTGTGCGTGAGCCGACTGGATCTTTTCGTCGGCCTCGAGAAGACTACCCTGCTTGGCGGTGCGCATGTAGGCAATGGCGGCGATGGCACCCAAAACGATGCCAACGAGCGCTGCGATAATAGGCATGCTCACTCCTTTTTATGGATTCGTTACACAACAAAGCGAACCGTCCTTACGAACGGCTCGCGACATTTGAGTAATATGGGCGCAGCTTATGCGGGTCGGATACAGATAAACATATAAACAAACTCATCAAAGATGAGCACATATCACAAAGCAAATGACAGTGTTTATCGTACGTTGAACCGCAACAACTGTCAAATAAATGGACCCAGCAAGGCATCTAAAACGCGGTGAACGGCAGGAACACAAAACGCATGTGTCTAAACTGCGCATTCCTCACGTTCGGCATCCAGACGCGCCTTAACGGCATCGGCGGCGATGTGGTACGAAAAGCCCTTGCCCATCAAAAACCGGACGAGTTTTTCGAATCCACGCGTCTCGGGAACACGACGCTTCGCGAGCAAAGCCGATGCGCGAGCCAAGTCGTCCTCCACGGCAAAATAATCCTCGGGATAGCCGGGGATATCATCGAGTACGACATGGCGGCGCTTGAGCTCGGTCTCAATCTTGCGCTGTCCCCAGCCGCGTCGTTTGCGTTCCTCGATAAAGTACGAACAAAAGCGGTTCTCATCTAAAAAGCGGTACTCAGTGGCACGCTGGACGGCGAAATCAATTGCGGGCTGGCGAAATCCGTAACGAGCCAGCTTGTCACGGACCTCACCCGTGGCATGGTCGCGGCGCGACAGCATCTCAGTCACCATGGTAAGCGCGCATTTACGCTCAATGAGCTGCACCGCCTCGCGAAACTCATCCCAATCGCAGGGAAGATCGGGGCGATTTTTAAGAAACAGGCGCGCGACACGAACAGGAATCCAGATGGATCGCTCAAAACCGCCCTCGAGCTCACAGTCGATATGTGCACAAGGCTTTTTTGATGCATACCCACTCGAGAACGAAGAGGCCGCCTTCTTATCGGGAAAGACGACCGTGGCCTCGGTCACCGTATACGACATGAGGGCATCCGCTACTCGTCGTCATCATCGAGCATCGCGGAGCCATCGATAGCGTAAAGCTCATCGAACTCCTCAGTTTCGGGCTGATCGGTCAGCTCGACCTCGGACGGAGCATCGTCATCGAATTCAAGGCCGCAGGCGAGGCGAACCTTATGCTCGATCTCGTCTGCACAATCGGGGTGTTCGCGCAGGAAGGCCTTAGCGGCCTCGCGACCATTACCGAGCTTGTCCTCACCGTAAGCAAACCAAGAACCCATCTTTTTGCAGATACCGCACTCGACGGCCATGTCAAGAATCGAGCCCTCCTTAGAGATGCCCGTGCCGTACATGATGTCAAACTCGGCCGAGCGGAACGGAGCGGCCACCTTATTCTTAACGACTTTGGCACGCACGCGATTGCCGATAACCTCGTCCTTGAGCTTGATGCTGTCGATGCGGCGAATATCGATGCGCACCGACGAGAAGAACTTGAGGGCGCGGCCGCCCGTCGTTGTCTCGGGGTTGCCGAACATGACGCCGATCTTCTCGCGCAGCTGGTTAATGAAGATGCAGGTCGTTTTAGATTTGGCGAGCGAACCGGCGAGCTTACGGAGTGCCTGGCTCATCAGACGGGCTTGAAGGCCGACCGTAGTATCGCCGATCTCGCCCTCAATCTCAGCACGCGGAGTCAAAGCGGCGACAGAGTCGACGACGATGGCGTCGATGGCGCCAGAGCGCACAAGCATGTCGACGATCTCGAGCGCCTGCTCGCCCGTATCGGGCTGGGAAATGAGGACCTCATCGATGTCCACGCCGATACGCGCGGCATACGTGGGATCGAGCGCGTGCTCGGCATCAATAAATGCCACGACGCCGCCCATAGCCTGGGCCTCAGCCAAAATCTCGAGCGAAAGCGTTGTCTTACCGGAGGACTCGGGACCGTAAATCTCGACGATACGGCCGCGCGGCACGCCGCCGATGCCCAGCGCGGCATCGAGGGCCAGGGCGCCAGTGGGAATGGCCTCGACCTCGAGCTCGGGACCACCGTCGCCGTACCTCATGATTGAACCCTGGCCGAATTTCTTCTCAATCTCGGCCTTGGTGGTGGCGATCATCTCATCGCGCTCTTTACCCGTCGTGCGAGCATGAACGGTACGTACGGGACCTGAATTCTTGGCCATGAATAGCCCTCCTCTTAACAACCTGCATCGATAATAAACGAACGGCTGTTCGTGGTCAACCGTTCAGATAAATCATATGCAGCCGACCTTTCCAAAACCCAACCAAACGCCGACCAAACACTGACCAAAAACTTGACCGCAGGCAAACCAAACAAGGCAAGACAAACATGAATACGCCAACTACCTGCACGAAGAGAAAATTCGCCAGAGGCCCCTATCTCCACAATTAAGGGGCCCGGAGGCCCCTTAAAACACGTCTATTCCATAGAATCGAGCACGTAGACAATGCGACCCAGTGCCTCAGCGACCGCATGGGCACGGACGCATGAACGATCGCCCTCATAGTGGCAACGAATGGAGTCCACGACCGGCGCTCCCCCATCGGCCGAGCGATACGCCCAGCCAATATAAAAGGTTCCAGCCGGATCGTCCTCGGTGCCTCCACCGGGGCCGGCATAGCCCGTCGCGCTCACGGCAATATCGCTCTGGTACAGCTCCAGCGAACCGGCAGCCATCTCGCGCGCCGTCTGATACGACACCGCGGTATAGCGGTCGAGCGTCTCCTGCTCAACGCCGAGCACGCGATGCTTAATTTCGTCGCAGTACGTCACCGCACCGCCACGAAGCACTGCCGAGGCGCCAGGGATATCGGCGATCGTCGAGGCGATCATGCCCGCTGTCAGAGATTCAGCCGTCGAAACCGTCGCACCACGAACGCTTGCACGCTCGACAATATCGCGTGCGAGCTCTTCATTGTCCGCGGTAATTTGCTCAAATGATTCCGTCATGCCCACCAGGACCTAGACCGAAAAAACGATCTTGCGGCAGTTCCAGAAGTACTGAGCGCCCGAGATAACGGTCAAGACAACGGCCACGGCGTACAGGAAACGCGACACAGAGTAGATACCAAGCGTCAGAGCCACCGGGCCAAGGTGCAAGCCGGCCATCGCAAAGACGCACAGATAGCCGCAGATGGAGACCATCGTGGTCGCCGTCTTGTACTTGCCGAGCTTATCGGCGGCAACGACCACACCGGCCGCACTCGCGACCATGCGCAGGGCGCTCACCAGCAGCTCGCGGAACAGGATGATGAACACGGACCACACGGTCACCGCACCAAAGTCCAAGAACAGCAGCAGGGCCGAGAACACGAGCAACTTATCGGCGATGGGATCCAGGAACTTACCGAAGTCGGTGATCTCGTTGCGCGAACGAGCCAGGTAGCCATCAACCTTATCGGTGCACGACAGGATGACGTACAGAATAAAGGCGGCGGCGGCGAGCGGTCCGTCGAAGGTGCTCCAATCCGTACCGGCAACGCTTGTGTGAGACAGCGCCGACACAATCATGAACACCGGAATAAAGACGATGCGCACGCACGTCACGATGTTGGCGGGCGTCCAAACACTCGTCAGTTCCTTATTGCTCTCGTTAGCCACGACGCTCTCCTACTCAACAACATGACCGATAAGCTCGTAGCAGAAGCTATCGGTAAACTCGACCGTCAGAATATCGCCCACAGATGCCTCGCTGGCATCCAGATGCACCGCACCGTCGGAATCGGGCGCCTGGAACCAGGCGTGTCCGATGAGCTCGGCACCGTCCTCGGTCTCCTCGATACCGTCGACGATCACCTGGGCGCGTTCGCCCACATGGGCCGCCGTGGCGGCAAAACCGAGCGACTCGGCCAGATCCATGGCCTCCTGGGCGCGCTCGAGCTTAACCTCTTCGTCGACCTGACCCTCCATCTTGGCGGCCAGGCTGCCTTCCTCCCGCGAGTAGGCAAAGACGCTCGTGTAGTCAAAACCGACAGTGTCCATAAAGTCGATAAGGTCGCGGAACTCATCGTCGGTCTCGGTCGGGAAGCCGACCATGGCCGTGGAGCGGATCACGATGCCGGGGATGCGCTCGCGCAGGTCGCGGAACAGGTCCTCGAGCTCCTGGCGCGAACCGGAGCGGCGCATGGCCTTGAGGATGCGCGCGTCGCAGTGCTGCACGGGGATATCGATATAGGGCAGCACCTCGGGCGTATCGCGAATGGTCTCGATAAGCTCGTCGGTCATGCCCTCGGGCTGCAGGTAGAGTACACGGACCCAAACGTTATGAGGACGCACCGCCTCAGCAACGGCTTGCAGCAGCTGCGCCAGATTGCGCGGCGCGCCCTCGGCGAGGTCCTCATCGGCAAAGTCGGTACCCCAGATGCCCGTGTCCTGACCGATCAGTACGATCTCGCGCACACCACCGGCGACCAGGTCGCGAACCTCGGAGATAATGCTCTCGGCATTGCGCGAGTGATAACGACCGCGGATATACGGGATCATGCAGAAGCTACAGAAGCGGTTGCAGCCATCAGAGATCTTGACGTAGGCGACAGCGCCCTCGACGGTGCGCTTGACCTGCGGAATATAGGCGGCAATCTCGCGCTCAACACCCAGCACGTCATCGATGACCGCCACGATGCCGTCTTCCTCGTCGGCCTTCACAAAGGCCGCGACCTCGGGCAGCTCGTCGGGTAGGTCGTCACCGTAGCGTGACGGCACGCAGCCGCACATGACGATCGGGCAGGAACGAACGCCGTCCTGCACCTCGTTGGCAAGCTCGAGCGTGGTCTCGATGCTCTCGGACGTTGCAGAGGCAAGGAACGAGCACGTATTGACGATGGCGATATCGGCATCCTGCGGATCGAATGCCTCCTCGTAGCCTGCGGCGGTCAGCAGCGAACGCATACGGTCGGTATCGACCTCGTTCTTGGCGCACCCGAGGGTGATATAGAGCACGGAGCCCAACGGAGTATCCATGTTGGAGAGCGGTCCTTTCGAATGAATTAGCGGTAGTTGGTGAACTGCAGCGGCTGACCGTAGTCCTGGTCGCGCAGGAACTGGATCACGGCCTGCAGCGCATCCTTGGAAGCAGAGGAAACACGCAGTTTGTCGGCCTCAATCGTCACCTTGACCTTGAGCTTCTGATCCTTAATGTCCTTATTGATCTTCTTGGCAGTCGTCTGGTCGATACCCTCGACGATGTGACCGAGCACGCGCACGGTGCCGCCCGAGGCAGCCTGAGGCGCATCCCAGGACACAGCCTTAAGATCGATGCCACGCTTGATGAGCTTGGAGCTCAGGACATCGATGATCTGCTTGGAGACAAAGTCGGCCGGGGCGTTGATCGTAAAGAGTTTGTCGCCCTTCGAAAGCTCGATGGTGGCGCCGGAGTCCTTGAGGTCATAGCGCTGGGAAATCTCGCGCGTGGTCTGCTGGAAGGCATTGTCGACCTCCTGCATATTGACCTCGGACACGACGTCGAAGCTTGAATCTTTAGCCATGGTTAATCCTTTCGCTTACGAGCGGCTTAGTAGCTGTCGTACGAATAATCGGTGGAATCGGTCATCGTTTGACCGTCGGTGGCGGTATCGGTGCCGTCCGTGGACTGGGCGTCGGTTCCATCCGCACTGTTAGCATCATCGTTACCGTCAGTGGTCTCGCCGTCCTCGGCGTCGGTCGTCTCCTTCTTGGGAACGGTGATCGTCACGCGTGCCACGCCCGATGTCTTGGTGTCATAGCGGACCTTTTCGCCGTTCTTGGTAACGGTGACATCGGAAGGCTTGGACGTGGTGATCTCGATCGAGGACTCGGGCGTGTATTCCTGCTCAAAGGGGCCGGTCGCCTGGGCGCCATAGACCGACTTGCCATCAACCTTGACCTCAATCCAAGCAGTCTTGCCCTTGGCAACGGAGATCTTGACCTTTGTGACCTCGTTCTCCTCCTTCTTGGCCGTCGTCTTAGCGGCATCCGAATCGGTGGACTCGTCCGTCGTCTCATCGGTATCTTCATCCTCATCGACGGATTCGGTCGTCTTGGAAGACTTCTTAGTCGATGTCTTGGTGGCAACGGGCGTCTCGGGCGTCGACTCGGGCGCCGAGGAGCCGCAGCCACGCAGGAGCACCACGATGAGCACGATCAGCAGCAGCGCCACGGCACCAATACCGGCGTAAACGATACGTGGATCGAGACCGTTGTTCTGGGGAGCACGCCCACCGCCGCGTCCACGATTGGAACCACCGCGACCAGTGCCTTGGGGCATACGACCGCGGTTATTGTCGGAACGTCCGCGATAGCTACCTTGGCGCTGCATGTTGCGCTGGCCCGAGCGGGGGGCGAGCTCGCCGCGACCCTGGTAGTTGCGCTGGCCCGAACGAGGCGCCGAGGAGCGCTGGCTATAAGGTTGCGACTGAGATCGAAGGCGAGGCGTCACCTGCGTAGTATCGGCGTCTGCATAGCCGCCGCGCGGACGACCGGAAGAAACGCCACGGTACCCGCGATCGGAATAACCACCATCGCCGTAGCCGGCACGAGGGTCACGTGCGACACCGCGGGCAGCGGGGAGTGCGCGCTCCTCGGGCGCCGGCGTGCTGCGAAAACGATCGCGCTGGGAACGAATCTCCTCGCTCGAGCCCGTTTCGGTAACATAGCCAGCCTGCTGAGGGCGCTGGCCATAACGCGTCGAACGCCCGCCCTGAACCATCAGGAAGCGGCCGTTGTCGACCGAGGAACGCGAATTGACGTAGCCGGCGGCGTCCTGAAAACGACCGCCCTGCTGCGACGTCTCGCGCTCATATGCCATCAGATCGTCAAAATAAGCGTTGACGACCTCCCGCGGATTGAGGCCCAAAAAGCGCGCATAGCTCGAAATCATGCCCTGCGCATAGCCGCGCGGAGGCATCGATGCAAAATTGCCATTCTCGAAAAACTCGATGATCTGCGGCCTGATTTTGATGGTGTTGGCGACCTGCTGAATGGAAAGGCCCATTCGGCGACGCTGCTCGAGCAGCATGTCACCAAAGCGTGCAGCCATCAGAATCCTCCAAACTCACGATCTTCACGTGCCATCTCGGCGTCGACGGATTCCAGCGCGGCAAGGCCTTCTTCATCCAGCAGAACCTCGCGCGGCTTGGAACCGTCGGGCGGTCCGACGACACCCTTTTCTTCCAGCATGTCCATAATACGCCCGGCGCGCGCATAGCCAACCTTCAGGCGGCGTTGCAGGCCAGATGTGGAGCCCAGCTGCGATTCCACCACAATATGAGCGGCTTCCCAGATAAGCGGATCGTCGTCCTGAGGCTCGGCAACGCCGGTTCGCACGATGCCGCCGCCACCTGCCATGGACATGGAGGCAGGTGCCACAGCCGACAGGATCTCCTCATGGTAGTCGGGCTCGCTTTGCGACTTAACGAACTCGACAATCTCGTTGATCTCGTCATCCGAAACAAAGCAGCCCTGGATGCGGCGGGGCTTGCCCCAGTCGACCTTTGAGAACAGCATGTCACCCAAGCCGGTGAGCTTTTCGGCACCCATCTGGTCAATGATGACGCGGGAGTCGATGCCCGTTGCGACGTTGAAGGCGATACGGTTGGTAATGTTTGCCTTGATGAGGCCCGTCACCACGTTAGAGCTCGGACGCTGGGTCGCCACGATAAGGTGGATACCGGCGGCACGGCCCAGCTGGGCGATACGCACAATCGAGGCCTCGACGTCCTTGCCGGCGACCATCATCAGGTCCGAAAGCTCGTCGATGATGATGACCAGGTAGGGCATCTTTTGCGGCGGGTTATCGTAATGCTCAAACTCGCCGGCGGCCTGCTTTTCGTTATAGGTCGAGATCTTGCGCACGTTCAGGCGCTCGAAGACCTTCAGGCGGCGCTCCATTTCGGACACCGCCCACTGCAAGGCGCTCGCGGCCTGCTTGGGCTCGGTCACTACGGGCACGTAAAGATGCGGCAGGCCGTTATAGCCTGCGAGCTCGACGCGCTTGGGGTCGACCATGATCAAGCGAACGTCCTCGGGGAGCGCGCGCATGAGCAGGGTCGTGATGATGGAGTTGATCATGACCGACTTACCGGAACCCGTGGTACC
The DNA here is from genome assembly GCA_902488525.1 of uncultured Collinsella sp. Classification (GTDB taxonomy): domain Bacteria; phylum Actinomycetota; class Coriobacteriia; order Coriobacteriales; family Coriobacteriaceae; genus Collinsella. The sequence continues at coordinate 3,695 of CABTWP010000006.1, read as the reverse complement.
GGCGATCAGCAGGTGGGGCATCTTGGCGAGGTCGGCGACGACCGGCGTGCCCTCGGCGTCGCGGCCGATGGCAAGCTCAAGCGGACCGCCCTTAACATAGGGCAGCACGTCGCCCAAGTTGACGTTCTGACGCTTGCGATTGGGGATCTCGATACCCACGAGCGAGGTGCCGGGAATCGGGGCAAAGATACGCACGGACTGAGCAGCAAGCGACAGCGCGATGTCGTCCTCAAGGCTCGAAATCTTGCTCACGCGCTCACCCTCGCCGGGCTGCAGCTTAAAAGTCGTCACCGTGGGGCCGGCAATCCAGCCGACAACGCGAGCGCTACGGCCAAACTCAAGCAGCGTGGACTGCAGCGACTCGGCGGTCTGTTCCAGCTCCTTGTCCGAAGATGCGGCAGAAGCGGACTGAGGGTTTGCATGCAGGATTTCGAGCGGCGGAAGCTTAAGGCCGTCCTCTTCTTCGCCCTCGTTATCCGCGGGGGCATTGTCCGCTCCCCCGTCGCTCGAAGTAGACGCCTCGGCAGCGCTCGCAACAGACGCATCGGCAACCTTGGGATGCTTGAGGAAATCAGGAATTTGAGGGGCGGCCGAGACGGGATTCACGGCAAACGGCGGCTCGGACTCGTCGACCTTGTCCGGATCGTCCTCCATCGAAAGCTGGCCGGTCACCTGGCCGCGCCTGGCATGGCGACGCGGCAGCAAGGTCGTCTTGGCAGTCTCGATCGGAGCCTCGTCGTCCTCGTCATCGCCCTCGGTAAGCTCAATCTCGCTCTCGGACCAAGACGGGTCGGGTTCACTCGTATTGAGCTTGGGAGCCGTCTTGCTCTTCTTGGCATGACGGCGCGGCAGCAGCGTCGTCTTGGCGCGCTCGGCCTCCACGGCATCGGACACGTCGACAAACGGATCCTCGTCCTCGTCGTCATCGTCCAAAACCAGGTTATCATCGTTGCCCATCACCGTGGTCACGGCCATATCGGAGCCCTTTTGACGAAGAATGCTCAGGTGCGGACGGGCAACGCCGGGCACCGACAGGGCTTCGTCGTCACCCCACGGACTCGCGTTGACGTCGGCACGACGGCGCTCGGCAAAATCGGCCGCACGGTCGCGGGCAGAGCGCAAAACGCCGCCCACCGAAAAGCCGATGATGACAAAGCCAACGACGGCCAGACCCAATAGGACCACCATTGCGATAGGCTTACCCAGGGCATTCTGCAATGCACTCGCAATAAACGCACCGATGTAGCCACCCGAGGCGGACAGGTTTTGCAGCGTGAACATAAGGTCGCACGAGTCGCTCGTACCCGGCACCATCAGCGAAAGAATGGAGACGACGGCGATAAAGACCACGGCACCGCCCGCAACAGAGCGCACGTTGAGCGGCGAATCCTCGCCTAAAAAGAGCGTGGCGGCAAACAGCAAAATGACAATCGGCAGCACGTAGGCGCCCAGACCAAAGCCCAGGTGGTAGAAACCGGCAACCGCAGCCGTAACGGGTGCGGTCGCCGGCGAAATCACGGCAATGAAGGACGCAATCGCCAAAACGGCAATGACCACGCCGGCGATATCGCGGTTGGCCGAAGGCTCGACCAGGGGCTCAAAATCGTCGAAGTCGGCCTCGTGACCTTTATTGGCACGAAGATGGGAACCGGCACCCTTAGCAGATGCCGGTTGGTTGTTGGCTTTATTGCCTTTGGCGTTTTGTGCAGATCCGCGCGCCAAACTAAACCTCCATGACGACCGGGATGATCATCGGACGAGTGCGCGTACGGCTCCAGATAAAGTTAGAGAGTGAGTCGCGCACGGCCTTGCGAATGGCATCGGAACCGCTGCTGGTGAAGCTGAACTTGCCCTTCTCGATCGTCTTCATAATGGATGCGGAGGCATCCTCGGAGAACTGATCGTCGATGGCAAAGGAGACGCCGCGGCCCGAGAACTCGATAGCCTCGATCTTCTTGTGCTTGAGCGAAACGATAGCGACAGCCGTGACCATACCGTCGTTGGCAAGCTTCTGACGATCGCGCAGGACGATGGGGTCGGTATCACCGATGCGCAGTCCGTCGACATAGACGACGCCAGACTCGACAGGCGTACCGCGCTTGACGATACCGCCACGCATCTCAAGCGTATCTCCGTTGTCGAGGATAAAGATGTGATCGTCCTTGAGGCCCATCTTGCGTGCAAGCTGAGCATGGGCGCGTAGATGCACGGCCTCGCCGTGGACCGGCATAAAGTACGTAGGCTTGGCCATGGCCATCAGGAGCTTGAGCTCCTCCTGGCTACCGTGACCCGAGACGTGAACGAGGGCGCGGTTCTTATCCCACACGTCGCAGCCAAGCTTGGCAAGGCTGTTGACGACCTGCTGAACGGCCTTCTCGTTACCGGGGACCGGCGTTGCCGAGAGGATGACGGTATCGCCCTCGTGGATGGAGAGCGTCTTGTGCTCGCCGTTAGCCATGCGCGAAAGGGCCGACAGAGGCTCGCCCTGCGAACCGGTGCACATGACGACGATCTTGTCGTCGGGCAGGTTGTCAATATCGAAGGCATCGATGATATCGGCGTCATCGATGTTGAGATAACCGAGCTCGCGCGCCACGCGGGTGTTGGTGAGCATGGAACGACCGGTCACGACAACCTTGCGGCCGCACTTGCGGGCGGCGTCGCAGATCTGCTGCAGACGATGGATGTGGCTCGAGAACGACGCGACGAACACGCGGCCCGGAGCATTCTTGATGGCATGCAGCAGATTGGGGCCAACCTCGGCCTCGGACTTGGTAAAACCGGGGACCGTGGCGTTGGTGGAATCGGACAGCAGCAGGTCGATGCCCTGCTTGGCAAAGCGGCTGATAGCGGCATAGTCGGGCGTGACGCCGTCGATGGGCGTCTGGTCGAGCTTAAAGTCGCCGGTGTGCATAACAGTGCCCTGGTTGGTGCGGATGAACACACCCAGAGCGCCCGGGATTGAGTGCGTCATCGAGAAGAAGTCGAGCGAAATGCCACCCAGATTGACGTGGCTGCCGCCCTTGACCTCACGGAACTTGGGTGCACGAATACGAAACTCGGAGAGCTTACCCTCGATAAAGCCAAGCGTCAGCTTGCTCGAGAAGATGGGCACCTTGTTGTTGAGATCCTGCAGCAGATACGGAAGCGAACCGGTGTGGTCCTCGTGGCCGTGAGTGACGACGATGCCGCGGAGCTTTTCCTCGTTCTCCAGAACGTAGGTGTAATCCGGGAGCACAAGGTCGATACCGGGCTGCGAGTCGTCGGGGAACATGAGGCCAGCGTCGACGAGCACCATGTCGTCGCCGCACTCGAAGACCGTCATGTTCTTGCCGATGCCATCAAGGCCGCCGAGCGGGATGATCTTCAAGGGAGATGATTTTTTAGCTGCCATAGGTGAGTGTTGTTTCCTTTCTACGAAACGGGTCTGGAACAACCGACGGGGCGCTTCTGGCAAACCGACCGTCGGGAACGTACAAACATGCATCACAGAGTCGATGCAGTAACCACAGTATGATACCCATTTGCACAACAACAGACCACCCATGCATCAAAGCCCCATCTGAACCCGTCTATCCCGCCGGTTCCCCGCGAGGGCGGGCACGGATGAAGTTTCCTGCTCTACAGTCCTGCTCACGACGGAGGCCACATTAAGTGGCCTCCTGTTCGTGCGGAACTCGCGATAAACTTCATCC
>CABTWP010000005.1 GCA_902488525.1 uncultured Collinsella sp. | reverse complement strand
GACGTGAAACGAAAGTGCGCTGGCCTTCTGGTCGCGCCCTTGAAGTTGAACGACAGATTGTCCAAATGCGGCCCGCGCAGCGTCGACCGGTTACGGCGTTTGTAAAACGCCGTAACCTACAAGATGAGCATGGCGTCACCAAAGCTGAAGAAGCGGTAGCGTTCTTCGATAGCAGCGGCGTAGGCATCCATGATCTGGTCGCGGGTGGCAAGTGCGCTTACGAGCATCATGAGCGTGGAGCGCGGCACGTGGAAGTTCGTGATCAGCGCGTCGACCACGTGATAGGTCGAGCCGGGCATAAGGTAGAGCTGCGTTGTCGCGTTCTCGCGCACCACGATGTCGCCGCGGCCGAGCGTGTCGGCCCCGTCCTCGCGGCCCTCAAAATAGCGCGCCGTCACAGCCGGATCGGACACCGGCGCGTCCGCGTCAAACGCGCTCTCGAGCGAGCGCACTGCGGTAGTGCCGACGGCGATCACACGATGGCCCTCGGCCTTCGCCTTATGCACGGCGTCGACAACCTCCTGCGACACGTGGTAGCGCTCGGTGTGCATCACGTGCTGCGCGGGGTCGTCCTCCTCCACCAGACGGAAGGTATCGATACCCACCTCGAGCTCGACGGCGGCAAACTTGGCACCCTTGGCCTCGATGGCAGCCATGAGCTCGGGAGTAAAATGCAGACCCGCCGTGGGAGCAGCGGCCGAGTGCTCCTCCTTCATGGCGTAGACGGTCTGGTACTTCTCGGGATCGCCCTCGTAATCGGTAATGTAGGGCGGCAGCGGCACGTGGCCGGCAGCATGGATGGCCTCGTCGAGCGTGCGCGGCTCGCCGGCGGCATTGCAACCGGCCGGCTCAAAGCGTACCAGGCGGCCGCCGCGGCTATCGGTGACAAAGTCGACAACCTCGGCCGTCAGCACCACGGGAGCCCCCTCGGGCGCATGGGCGCCACCGGCGCGATACTCAATATGAGCACCGGGCTTCAGGCGCTTGCCCGGCTTGACCAAGCACTCCCAAACATGGCCCAGCGGATCCACGTCCTCGCGGCGCTTGAGCAGCAGGGTCTCGACCACGCCGCCCGATCCCGTTTTACGACCGATCAGACGGGCCGGCATCACGCGCGTCTGATTGATGACGAGCACGTCGCCCGGCTCGATATAGTCGATGATGTCGCGGAAGATGCGGTGCTCAACGGTACCGCCGTGCTCCAGCGGCGTTCCCGCCTGGGAGCCCTTGCGATCCACCACCAGCAGGCGGCAGGAGTCGCGCGGCTCGGCTGGAGCCTGGGCGATCAGTTCCTCAGGAAGGTTGTAGTCAAAATCATCGGTACGCATAGACACGTCGGATACTCCTTATATAGCTAAAGTCCGCTCTACATCCTAGCAGGCTGACGTCCCAAATGAACTACTTTTTGGACGCTTTGCGCTCGTCGCGGATGCGGGCGCGGTCCATGGCCGCCTCGACAGCCGAGAAGCGGCAACCACAGTAGTTCTGCCGATACATGCCCAGCTCGCGCGAACGGCGTGTCGCCTCGGGGTAATACGGACGAAAATCGCGAATCACCGGAGTGAGACCGCGGGCGGCAGCCAGACGCTCCAACACATCATTGCAGGTTTCGAACAACTGATACGGCGAGACGGCGAGCGTCGTACCCACAAACTCAAACCCACGCTCCTGGGCCACGCGGCACGCCTCGGCCAAGCGCAGGGCATAGCACGCACGACAGCGACGGGGCCGATCGGCACCCAGCGGTGCCACGCCGGCCTCCCAGCGCTCACGGTCCTCCCCCGCCTCGATAAGCTCGATGTCGCCATCGGCACACCACCGGCGCAGCTCGTCCAAACGCCGCTGCCATTCATCGTGCGGCTGAATATTGGGGTTGGTCCAGCAGATTGTGGGCTCAAACCCTTCCTCGCGCAGCAGGCGGACCGGCTCAAGAGAGCACGGCGCACAGCAGGCGTGCAACAACAACGGCTTCATCGACATCTCCTCACCCGAAAAAGCGCACGCCGAAGGACGTGTCCTCGCAGGCGACAATGCGGCGGTCGCGCAAAATGGTCCGCACGTAATACCAGTCGCCCACACAGCCTGACAAATGCAAGCCGGCCGCCAGATAGCACAGCAGCGGATAGCCCGAAAACGCAAACCCCAGGGCAAGCGTTGTCGTCACAACAGCCGTCGGTGCCAGGCAAACCGCCATGTACCGCCGGCGCGAATACACAACGCCCTCGGCGCAGGCATAGATCATCGCCGTCTCGCGATTCGCCCCAAAGGTCACCTGCGCGCCCGCAGGCGCCAGCAGCTTAAAAAACACACCGTGCACCAGCTCGTGCACGGCAAATGACGCCGCAGAAACCGCAGCCAAGCCGACTATCCAGCCCACGACAGCCATCCAGCCGCCCGCGTCAGCCGCATCCAAGTCTGCAGGCCCGCCCAGCAGCATAAACACCGGCACCAGGCACACGGCAAACACGCCGACTACGACCATCCCCCACACGAAGCAAGCGTGCAGAAATTCCTCGTCTTCAAACGCATGTATGTTGGAAATCTCATTCATAGCATCTTAGGATAGCGCCCCTGCCACGTACCCGTCCGCATGTGCGATAATGTCGAACGATATGCACGAATTGACCACCGCGTCGCCAGGCCTTGCGCCCGGCCGCGCTCTCACCATATGCAAAGGAGTCCCATGGCATCCAAATACTCCATGAACGACCGTCCCAGCTGGCCTCGCCGCGCCATCGTTACCGCCGGCGAGCCCTACGGCAACAAGGGCCTTCACTTTGGCCACGTCGGTGGCGTCTTTGTCCCGGCCGACTTCTTCGCCCGCTTCCTGCGCGACCGTCTGGGCCGCGAGAACGTCATCTTCACCTCGGGCACCGACTGCTATGGCTCGCCCATCATGGAGAGCTACCGCAAGCTCAAGGAGAACGAGGGCTACGACAAGTCCATCGCCGAGTATGTCGAGTCCAATCACTCCCGCCAGGCCGCGACCCTCAACAACTACAACATCAGCTGCGATATCTACGGCGGCTCGGGCCTTGAGCCGGCCGCGCAGATTCACAACGAGGTGACCGCCGAGATTATCAAGCGCCTGCACGAGCAGGGCACCATCTCCAAGCGCTCCACGCTGCAGTTCTACGATGCCAAGGCCGGCACGTTCCTCAACGGCCGTCAGGTAATCGGCCGCTGCCCCATCCAGGGCTGCAAGTCCGAGAAGGCTTATGCCGACGAGTGCGACCTGGGTCACCAGTTTGAGCCCGAGGAGCTCATCGCGCCCAAAAGCCAGCTCACCGGCGAGGTGCCCGAGCTGCGCCCGGTAGACAACCTCTACTTCGACCTGCCGGCCTACCTCGACTTTATGAAGACCTATACCGCCAAGCTCGCCCAGAACCCGCAGGTTCGTTCCGTGGTCTCCAAGACTATGGAGGAGTGGCTGCTGCCGGCTCAACTCTATATCCAGAACAAGTTCCGCGAGGCCTTCGATGCCGTCGAGGATCAGCTTCCCGAGCACACCGTGCTGGAGCCCGAGGGCAACAAGAGCAGCTTTACCGTCACCTTCCCCAGCTGGAAGGAGCGCGACGACGCCCACGCGGTGCTCGCCAACGGCGGCGTGCGTTTCCGCAGCGGCAAGGCGCTCGTGCCCTTCCGCATCACCGGTAACATCGGCTGGGGCGTTCCGGTGCCCGAGGTCGATGGCGTCTCCGACGTCACCTGCTGGTGCTGGCCCGAGAGCCTGTGGGCGCCCATCAGCTATACGCGTACCGTGCTCGCGCGCGATGCCAAGGCCGCCGGCGTGACCGAGGGTGTCGCCGCCCAGGATGCCGCCCTCATGGGCGAGCCCGCTGCCGACTCCACGCAGGTCCCCGCGCCCACCTACCAGCACAGCTCGCTCGACTGGCGCGACTGGTGGTGCTCGGACGACGCACAGATCTACCAGTTCATCGGTCAGGACAACATCTATTTCTACTGCATCGCTCAGACAGCCATGTGGGAGGCCCTGGGTTGGGACCTTACGCAAAGCACCGTCAGCGCCTGCTATCACCTGCTCTACATGGGCAAAAAAGCCAGCTCGTCCTCGCAGACGCCTCCCCCGCCGGCAGACGACCTGCTCAACCACTACACCTGCGAGCAGATGCGCGCGCACTGGCTGTCGCTCGGCCTGTCCGAGAAGCCGGTAAGCTTTAGCCCCAAGGCATATGACACGCGCGTGACCGGCAAGGACAAGGACGGCAACGAGGTGCGCGCCTGCGACGACAAGCGCGTTATCGACCCGGCCCTTAAGGAGAGCGCCCTTTTGACCGGCGTGTTCAACCGTCTGGCACGCAGCTGCTTCTACGGCGTCGCCGTCAAGGAGGGCGACGAGAGCCCCTACCGCAACGGCTGCATCCCCGCTGGTGCCGCTTCTGACACCGTGGTCGAAGCCGCCCAGCAGGCAACCCTTGCCTTTGAGCAGGCCATGTACAAGTTCGAGACGCACCGCGCGCTTGCCGTGTGTGACGACTACCTGCGCGCCGCCAACAAGCGCTGGAGCGACGCCTCCAAGGCCGCCAACAAGCTCGAGGGCGAGCCAGCAAACGCCGCCATGACGCAGGCCCTCGTCGACGCCTTTACCGAGCTGCGCGTGGCCACCGTCCTGATGCACGGCATCGTTCCGGCCGGCTGCGAGCTCATCTGCGAGTACTTCAACGTTGACCCGGTCGCCTTCTTTAGCTGGGATAACATCTTTGCCTCCACGGACGAGTTCGTGGAGAGCCTGGGCGAGAAGCCCGGTGAGCACCGCGTGAAGCCGCTGCCCCCGCGCTTCGACTTCTTTAGCAAGCACGAGAGCCAGTACTAAAGCACGCCAGCAGCGGCGTGCCCGGAAAGTAGTCAATTTGGGACGGGAAGGAAAGACGGATGTCCAAGCCGCGTCGTCGTAAGCAGAAAAAGCAGGTCAAGGCCGAGCTCAAGCTCAGGCAGTTTGCTGCTACCGAGCTTTCCGACCAGCTTGCCGCCCTTCCCTGCGCCGCCGACCTGCCGCGCTTTATGGTCGACACGGTCGCCGGCGCCTATGCGCCCGCCGATGCCAAGCTCATGATCGAGGGCTTCGGCGCCGCGGCCACACGCCCGGTCACGCTGCGCGCCAACACGCTCAAGGCGACCGCCGAGGACATCGCTGCGGCGCTCGATGCCGCCTGCATCGCCCACCAAACCGTTACCTGGTATCCGGACGCCTTTATCCTGCCCGAGGCCCAGGTTTCAGATCTGTGGGATCTCGACATCTACCGCGACGGCAAAATCTACCTGCAGAGCCTGTCATCCATGATGCCGCCGTTGGTCCTGGGCGCCCAGGCAGGCGAGGACATCCTGGACATGTGCGCAGCCCCCGGCGGCAAGACGACGCAGATCGCCGCCCTCACCCAGGGACAGGCGCACCTCACCGCCTGTGAGATGAGCATTCCCCGCGCCGAAAAGCTCGAGTCGAACCTCCATCGCCAGGGTGCCAAAAACGTGCCCGTCATGCGCATCGACGCACGCGAGCTCGACGAGTTCTTCCGCTTTGACCGCATCCTGCTCGACGCTCCCTGCACCGGCACGGGCACCGTCATCAGTGGCAACGAGAAAAGCCTGCGCGGCCTCACCGAGCAGTTGCTGAGCAAGTGCGCCCGCTCGCAGCGAGCACTTCTGGACCGCGCCATGGGGGCCCTCAAACCGGGCGGCACGCTCGTCTATTCGACTTGTTCGATCTTGCCGCAGGAAAACGAGGACGCCCTGCAAGAGGCCCTCGACAAGCATATGGACTGCGAGCTCATCCCCCTCGACGGCACGCCAAGCGAAAGTGAAGCACGACGCACCCAGGAAGCTGGTGAGGAGCCGCGCATCGAGTCCAACGCTCTGACCGAAGCCATTGCCGCGGGTCAGGTATCGGCCATCGTCAACGGCCTGCCCGGCACGCTCACCATTCCGCCTAGCCGCGACTTTGAGGGCTTCTACATTGCCCTGATCCGAAAACGCAGCTAGCGCACGGATCCAAAACTCAACAAGCTATCTCTGTGCGCGTTTGCCCTGCTGGTCGCGATGCTGTTTAAGCATCGCGCGCTCCTTGCGTTCGGCCCTTTTGCCCTTAATGGCCGTGACCACAAAGTAGATGACCGCGGCGGCAACGATTGCGGCCACACACAGGCCAATCGAGCCAAACATTGCTGTCAATTCCATACCGCGTCACCTCTCTTTTAAACGGGGCTTTCAAGATAGCACCTCGATACCCGCCACCACAGCTCCTTCACGTTCGCCGGCCCTTCGGTCTAACGGATGGCGCGGCGGGGAAAAATCAACTCGTCAAACGATTTAGCATTCGCAATTCCGGCTGCATCGCGCCGGCCATCATCACATAGAATCGAGCCTCCATGGATACCCTCAACGATCTAAATGAGCGCGTCGACGCCTTCGTCGGCACCAGCTCCTTCGACACGCCTGCGGCGGCAAACGACCAAGCTCCCATCGATGTGCCCGCCGAGGTGCACGAGGACATCGTCGCCTCGGTCGATTTTTCCGAGGTCGAGCTTGCAGACGAGTTCACCGAGCCCCAAATAGCCGTCACGCCCAACGGCCTGCTCCCTATGGAGCCCCTGCCCATCGACGGACGCCTACGCAAGGCTGCCCTTCGCATGCCCGACGAGATCGAGGAGGCCAGCGGCTTCACGCTCTTTGGCCGACGCATCAAGTCGCTCATTTACACCACCGATGTCGCGGTTATCCGCAACTCCAACGCCGACGCCGTCTTTGCGGTCTACCCTTTCACGCCGCAGCCCGCCATTACGCAAGCGCTGCTGACCGTCGCCGAGTGCCCGGTCTTTGTAGGCGTGGGTGGCGGAACTACGACCGGTAAGCGCTCCGTGCAGATGGCAGCCGTCTCCGAGATGCAGGGCGCGGCGGGCTGCGTGGTCAACTCCCCCGCTACTGCCGAGATGGTCGAGCACATCACCAACATCGCCGACATCCCCGTCATCGCCACGGTCGTTCGCTGCGACGACGATGCCCACGCCAAGGTGCGCGCTGGAGCCAAGATTCTCAACATCGCCGCCGGCAAGAACACGCCCCAGGTCCTACGCGAGCTGCGCGAGCACTATCCCAACCTGCCGCTTATCGCGCCAGGCGGCAAGACGCCCGAGAGCATTCGCGAGACCATCGCCGCCGGCGCCAACGCCATCATCTGGACACCGCCTTCGGCCCAGCAGCTACAGACCGACATGATGCAGCGTTATCGCAAGATGAAGGAAGACGCCACACCTGTCATCTCGCGCGACGACGTGCCCATTATCGACCAGGTCGCCGCCGCCGAGGTCAGCCAAGTCGAGAACATGAATCCCGATGTGCCGATTCCCGACGAAGTCATCGAGCGCGTCGCTTCGATCCACGAGCGCGTCGAGGAGCATCGCGCCAACCGCGGCCTCAAGCCGTCACTGCACGGCTTTTTCTTCCGCGGAAAGAAACGCTAGCAAAACATCTTGGCCCGCCCCACAAACGTGAGGCGGGCCGTTTTCGTTTGAGCAATCATGCAGCGACGTGATGGGGCAAATTAATCCACGCGCTTGTCGCCCATAAAGAAGAGCGCCACCGTACCAGGTCCGGTATGCGAGCCAATCAGAGTACCGATGTCATTGATCTCAATCTTGCCTTTAAGCTGCGGAACCTGTTCCTCAATCAGCGCCGCGACCGCCTCGGCATCCTCGCGGCACGCCGACTGCGACATGATGCACTTACCCGAATAATCTGCACCGTCCTGTACGTGTGCCATCATGGTCTTAGCCATCTCGGAAATCGCGCGCTTCTTAGTGCGAATCTTCTCACGTGGCGACAGCTTACCTTCGCAATCGACCGTCATAAGCGGGCAAATATTAAGCGCCGTGCCGATGATCGCGCTCGCGGCCGAAATGCGACCGCCGCGCAGGTAGCTCGACAGATCGGTCGAGAAGAACCAGTGGTGCAGGTTGAGCTTGTGCTCCTCGATCCAGGCAGCCGTCTCGTCGAGTGAAGCCCCACTATCGCGCACATCGGCGGCATATTCCAACAACAGGCCAAAGCCCGAAGACGCCGCCAGCGAATCGATGACGCGCACCTTGCCGCCCTCGGGATAGCGATCCGCAAGCATCTGCGCCGCGACGCAGGCCGATCCATACGTGCCCGAAATACCCGACGACAACGTCAGGTGCAGCACGTCTTTACCCTCGGCAACAAACGGCTCCCAAAACTCCTCGTACTCACCCACGCTCACCTGAGACGTCTTGGGCATGGCGCCCGCGGCAATCTGGGCAAAAAACTCGTCCGGCGTAATCGACTGATACAGATCGTCCGTATAGACAACATCGTCGATCTCGTAATGAAAACACACGACAGGGATATTGCGCGACGCAAAGAACTCACGGGTTCGATCGGCGGCGGATTCACAGGTCAGGACAAAATCACTCATATGAGGCTCCTTACTCATTGCTGCGCAAATTATCGCACAGTGAGCCTACATGCGGTACATATGTCCACTATTTACCAAATCGAACCAAAAATAGTGAACATCTTTACCACCATCGTCTCCACCGACCCGACGCATAAATATCTGAGAAAACACCCTCTGTCGTCTCCACCCGACCAACACATCTACCTTCACTAAATCGATTTACCAAACCGTTCAGCCGACAATTCAGCCGCTGGCGCAAAATCGAAACAAAAGCGGCGCATACTGGTAAACGTTTGACGCTGTTTATCAGTTTTACCAGCCCCATCGGAAGGTGTTTCATGGTCGCATTCGATCGCAACCCGCAAGACTTCAAGTATCTGCGCCTGCTGTCGAGACAGTTCCCCACCGAACAATCCGCATTTACCGAAATTATCAACCTCTCGGCCATCCTCAACCTACCCAAGGGCACCGAGCATTTTATGAGCGACGTGCATGGTGAGTACGAAGCCTTTATGCACATCCTCAACAACTGCTCGGGCGTCGTGCGCGAACATGTCGACGAGATCTTTGGCGACACGCTCTCCTTTGACGAAAAGGGCGAGCTGTGTACGCTCATCTACTACCCGCGCGAGAAGATCGACCTGGTCCGCAGCCGGCGCGAGGACTCGCCAACCTGGTACAAGACGATGCTTGACCAGCTCATCATGGTCGCTCGCTCACTTTCAAGCCGCTACACGCGCTCCAAGGTGCGTAAGGCCATCCCGCGCGACTACGCCTACATCATCGACGAGTTGTTGCACACGCACCCGGACGAGAACAACTATCGCGTGCGCTATCACGAGCGCATCGTGGAGTCCATCCTAGAGACCGCCAGCGCCGACGACTTTATCGAGTCGCTCGCCTCGCTCATCAAGCGCCTGGCCGTCGACCACTTGCACCTGGTGGGCGACATCTTCGACCGCGGCGGCGGCGCGGCCAAAATTATGGACCGTCTGCTCACCTACCATTCACTCGACATCCAGTGGGGCAACCACGACCTGCTGTGGATGGGCGCTGCGGCCGGTGAGCCCGCCTGCATCGCCACGGTGTTGCGCAACAACCTACGCTACGACAACTACGAGATCCTGGAGAACGACTACGGCATCTCGCTGCGTGAGCTTGTCGCCTTTGCCGATGCCACCTACACCGCCGGTGAGTCCATCACCCCGCTGATCAAGGCCATCAACGTGCTGCTCTTTAAGCTCGAGGGCCAGATTATCCAGCGCCACCCCGAGTTCGATATGACCGACCGCCTGTTACTCGACAAGATCGACCACGACACCGGCACGGTCACGCTCGCCGACGGCAGCGTGTGGCCGCTCACGACCAACGACTTCCCCACCGTCGACCCGGCGGACCCCTACACGCTCACGTCTCAGGAGCAGCACATCATCGACAAGCTCGTGTCCGAGTTTGTAACCGCCGATCACCTGCATCGCCATATCGATTTCCTCTACACCCACGGCTCGATGTACAAGGTCGCCAACGGCAACCTGCTCTTCCACGGCTGCGTTCCGCTCAACGAAGACGGCACCTTTAGCAGCATGAACTGCCTGGGCACCTGGCACGCTGGCCGCGATTATCTCGATTTTTGCGACCACATCGCCCGCCGCGCGTGGCGCGTGGGCGACCGCGATGCCCTCGACTGGATGTGGTACCTGTGGATTGGCTTCAATTCACCCGCCAGCGGACGCCTGGTGCGTACCTTTGAGCGCGCCTATATCGCCGATAAGAGCACCTGGGTCGAGCCGATGGACCCGTACTTTACGCTTACCAAGTCGCCCTCGGTCTGCGATGATATCATGCGCGAGTTTGGCGTCGCGCCCATGGCATGCTCGCCGACCGGCCACATCATCAACGGCCACACGCCCGTTAAAACCACCAAGGGCGAGCAGCCCATCCGCGCCGAGGGCAAGCTGCTGGTCATCGATGGCGGCTTCTGCCGCGCTTACCATCCCAAGACGGGCATCGCCGGCTATACGCTCATCTCGAGCTCGCGCGGCTGCCGCCTCAAGTCGCACCGGGCCTTTACGACGGTTGCCGAGGCACTCACGCGCAACGTGGACATCGAAAGCGAGACCAACCGTTTTGACCAAGCAGACCGTCGCCGCATGGTGAGCGACACCGATACTGGCGCCAAGATTCGCAGCCAGATCCAGGATCTGCGCCAGCTGCTCGATGCATATAGAAACGGTGCTATCGAAGAGCGCGTCTAGCCCCACCCGCGGGGATTGGCTAAACTTGCTGAGTTTGTCATCCCCACGGCGTCCCCGCGCCACCCTAAGGCAGGTACCATGCAAAAGCTCCTTGCGCAGATCATGAAATTTGGCGTCGTCGGTGTCATTGCCACGGTTATCGACTTTGGCATTATGAATCTGCTCCACTACGGTCTGGGCCTCAACATCCTAATCGCCAACACCAGCGGCTTTATCATCTCACTCATCTTTAACTACCTCGCAAGCATGAAGTACGTGTTTGCGCACAAGGAAGGCATGAGCCGCCGCCGCGAGTTCATCATCTTTGTCGTGCTGTCCGTGATCGGTTTGGTGCTCAACGACGGCATCGTGCTGGCGCTCAACGCCGGCCTGGGACTCGAGGCCAATATCGCCAAGATCTGCGCCACCGCGCTTGTCATGGTCTACAACTTTGTGACCCGAAAAATCTTCCTGGAGGGCGACGAGACCAAGTAGCTCGAAACCCCTGCAGCATTACGGCGCCCACGGACGACGTGCACTCAGCGCAGTATCGTCCGTGGGTGCCGCTCGTTTACGGGCAAATTTTCAACGTTTGCGGATTAGCTCTTGAAAATTTGGCGAGTTCATATAGTTCTTGGCAAAGACCTTACGTTTCCCTTGTAAAAGCTCTAAAGTATCCTCTGCTCGATTCATCAACGCATTGGATGTGATTACGTGCGCAAGGCGCTGGCACAACCTCATACTAAGCAGTTCCTCAAGTTTGCTGTCGTGGGTCTTATCTCCTTTGGCATCGACTGGGGCATGCTCATTGCGCTCGTCGAGCTGTTCCACCTCGACTTTTTGATGAGCACCACGGTTTCGTTTATCACGTCCGTCGTGGTCAACTACTGGCTCAGCATGAAGTACGTGTTCGACCACCGCGAAGGCATGAGCCGCAAGCGCGAGTTCACGATCTTCACCATCCTGTCGGTGATCGGCCTGGGCCTCAACGACCTGTACATGTTTGTGGGCGTCACGTTTTTGAGCATCGGCTACCAGGCCATGAAGGCCATCGCCACGTTCCTCGTCACCTGGTACAACTACTTCAGCCGCCGCTTCTTCCTCGAGGGCGCACGGTCGTAGTCGATTCACTATTTGCTTGAATGTATAACCGGTTGGAATTCCCGTTCCAACCGGTTTTTTGTTTGCAGAGAGACCCGGCGACCCAGTCCCATTCGCATGAAAAACGGGCGGTCCGGATGTTGGCCCGAACCGCCCGTCTGGCGCGCTATGTCGAGGCCTCTAGCCCGTTACGTAATACCAAACGACGTTGTCGTCATTGGAGAGAACGTAGTTACTGCAGGCCGTCATGGGCGTTGTGCCGTTGACGGAGTACATCCAGCCGCTCGTGCCGCCGTACTGTTTCTCGGCCAAACCACCAATCGCGGAAACATACGTGCCGTACGACGAGCCGTGTGCGTTGACAGAAAGGCCTAGCGCGCACAGGGCATCGTAAACGGTGGCGCCTTCGTTAAAGGTAAAGGTGCCGCCAGAGGACACAGGATTGCCCACAGCGCTCGATGTGACCGAAACCGTCACCGTAACGTAGCTGGACTCCTGTGAGCCGCTTTGGCTGCCCGAGGAGGCGTTTCCACCATTAGAGGACGAGGCTCCATCAGACGACTGGCCACCGCCCGAAGAAGCACCGCCAGACGCATTGGAAGTATCACCGGCTCCCGTATTTTGGGCAGCGGATTTATCGCCAGACTTCTTGCCGCCCCGGTCCTCGGACTTCTTGCTATCCGAGTTTTTGTCCGATTCCTTGTTTGAAGACTCGGAATCGTCCTTGGCGTCGTTCGAACCCTTGGGCTCGTCTTTTGCATCATTCGAAGATTTGGAATCCTTGGAACTGGCCTCGCCCGAAGCGGCAGACGAGCCAGACCCCTTGGTGTCCTTGGCGACGACGCTCTCCCCCGTCACGGTCTGAACGATCCAGTCAATGGACCAGGCGCCGCTCTCGGAAGGATGGACGAAGCCCAGCGAGACGACGATCAGAATGGTGCACGCGGCAGCAAGAACGCCAAGGAGCGCCTTGCGACGAGAGGCGGACGCCGCCGAAGCGGCGCCCTTTTGCTTTGGATCATCGAGCTGGATAAACGAGGAGTCGGGCTGTTGCCCGCTGGTCTCCTTGGGCTTATCGGGCATTACCGTCACCCTTGCCGCGCTTGGTCAGCACGAAGACGGCGATGAGCGCGAGGCCAATCACGCCGGCGGCGATGCCAACGATGGCGAGCGGGTTGGTGCCCGTCTCCTGCTCGGAAGCACCAGAGGACTTCTTAGCAGTGGTCGTGGAAGCAGCGCCCGTATCGGACTTGGAATCGGACTTCTTGTCGGACTTGCTGTCCTTCTTCTCAGACTTCTTCTCATCCTTCTTGTCGGACTTATCGGAGCCCTTCTTGTCGGACTTGTTTTCCTTGGTCTCGGTCTTGGTCGACACCGTCGTCTTGGTCACCGGCTTCTGACCCGGGGCAATAGCGCCGCCCTTCGAGCCGGAGCCAGAACCAGCGCCAGCGCCAGTGCCGGAACCAGTACCGGTACTAGAACCGCCGCCGCCATTCGAACCAACGCCGCCATTGCCGCCATTGGAGCCTGAACCGCCATTACCGCCAGGGTTAACGGCATTCTTGGTCCACTTGGCATACAACGTCAGGTCGGCCGTCACCGGCGTACTGAAGTCATACGCCTGCGTGCAAGCCTCATCGGTATACCAACCGCCGAAAGTGTAGCCATCGCGCGTCGGATCGACCGGCTTGACCAGCTTGCCATCGGCCGTAGCAACAAACTTAGTGTCGCAAGCAGACCCGCCGTTGGAGTTAAAGGCAACCGTCCAAGACTCGACAGCTCCAAGTTTAAACAGCGTGCCCGAATCATTAATGTAGTAGAGATTGCCAGAAGCATCGGCAATGACCGGAGAGTCACAGTACTGGTAATGGCCAGCCGCATCATAAATCTGCGTCGCCTCTGCATCGCCGAGCGTATAGCGATACACGCCACCACCAGCAGAGTAGTTGACGTAATCCTTGCTATCCGCGCTGTTAACGGTGAAGTACACATAGGTCTTGCCGCCCTGAACACTCACCAGCGGAGTAGCAGCAATACCGTTGAGGCCAGCCGGCAGCGCCTTGCCGTCGGCAGCAGCGACCATCGTGGTCTTACCCGTCTTCAGGTTATAGAGAACCAGAGCAGAGCCAGTAGCCGTCTGTCCGCCGACAATCAGATTGTCACCAGACACCGCAGGGGCGCTCAGATTATTCGTAAGGCCCAGATCAACCGTCTTCTGTTCACTCAGCACGCCCTTCGCCGAAAGCGAAATCACATGGAGCTTTCCGTCGTGCGTCATCTGATAGAAGGTCGAACCATTGGACGGATCGGCAATGCAATCGGCATTTGCGACAGCGCCGAGCTTCATGGTCGAAACGACATCGCCCGTCGTCTTATCAATGCACTTAAGCGTACCCGCGCTCGTAGGAACGATGGCATACTTATCCGTCAAAGCCGCACCAGTCCAGTAATAGCCCTCGGCAGGGTCGATGTTCTGCCAAGAAACTTCGCCCGTGGCAATCTTAATGCGCGCAAAGGAGCCGTTGCCGTAGGTCGCGTTGTAATTCTCGTCATACGAAATATCGACCGAGCCTACATAGACGTACTCGCCGTCCGAAACGACGGTACAGGAGCTCTGCGTCAAGTCCGTCAAACCAGGCGTCAGCCACTTGCAGATCAGCTTGTCTGCAGTAATCGCCTGGACCGCACCGCCGTTGAGCGGAACGATGATAAGGCCATTGGTATAGATCGGACGAGAGGTATAGCTCACCTTGGAGGCAAGCGGCGCAGAGGCAACCTTTTTGCCCGTGGACGAATCGATCTTGATGAGCTCGTTCTCGGTCGCGATGTACACAAAGCCGTTGGCGATGACAGGTTCGCTGCAGTTGGCATACTGCTGACCAGACTCGGCCTTCCAATCGAAGGCCCACTTAAGACCGGCGGCCTGCGCAGGCGTCTTGGCATCCGTTACGGTCGAACCGTTGCCACTGTTGCCGTAGCCGGCCCACTCGGCATCCCAATCAGGAGTCGTCGCACTCGGGTCCACGACAACCTTGTCGGGATCGGGCATGGGCGAATCGTCGGTGGTATAGGCAAGCGTGACCTTATCGCCGCTCTTGAGCGTAATCTGATTGGCGCAGAGTAAGGAGGGCTCTCCATTGATATACAGGTGCCAATATTTATTGGTCGCAGCATCATAACCGTACGACTTGTCTTCGAACGGCGATTTGATGGAATTGAGGAACCAGTACTCGCCACTCTGGGAGCCGTTGTACGTAACGCCCTTGGCCTTCAGAACCGTCTCAATAAGGTTCTGGGCAGTAGAGCCTTCAGGCAAAGAAACACTGCTTGCCGAGCCCCAGCGAGTATTGTTGCCGTTGACATCGGGACCGATAACATCGGCGGATCCAAGCACCTGACCGGGGAGGGCATCGGCGTCAGCACCATACATAAAGGTGACGGCGTCACCCTCCTGGAGCTTGTAGGCACCGGCGCCAACGTCGGCGAACTTGCCATTTACGTAGAAGCGCCAATAGCTCTTGGTCGCAGCATCCCAGCCATAGGACTTACTGTCGAACGGCGAAGTAATACCGTTGAGGAACCAGCCCCAAGACGATTCGCTAGCATCGAGCTTAAGGCCGGTCTGCTCAAGGAGATCCTTGGCAGTAGAGCCCGCCTTGAGACTCGTCTGACCCGTCGAAGCCCAAACCTGCTGCTTGCCGTCCTTGTCCTTACCGAGAACCTGAACAGAAGCATGGACAGAATCGGACGGCAACTGGTCGCCCCAGCCACCGTAGAACCACGTGACGGTATCGCTGGCATGGATGGTGACATTGTCCGCCGAATAGTCACTCGACTTGCCGTTGATAAACAGCTGCCAATAGGTCGAATAATCTTGGGGCGTACCCAGCTCAACACCGTTGTACTTAAGGCTCAGAATGAAGGAGCCCGCAGCAACGGCGTCAATATCATTCGCCTCGAGCGCGACCTTCGTAAGGTCAAGCGCGCTCGAGCCGGACGTCACCACATACTGCGCGTTATCGACCCAAGTCTGAGTCTTGCCCTGGGCATCGCGACCAATGACGGTCACATTTGCGGCAACCTGGTCCTTAACGACAGGGGACGAGCTACCAGCCGTATAGGCAAACTCAATCTTCTGCCCCTGGGTGAGCTTGACGCTGCTCGCGCCAACCGAGGAAGACGCGCCGTCGACGAACAGCTGCCAGAAGGCATAAGTCGTCGGATCGTAGGCAAGCGTGCGACCATCGCTCGGAGATGTGATGCTTTTGAGGTAGAAGCCGTATGCCGTGTTCGGTTCGTAATCCGCTTTAAAGCCCGTCTTCTGCTGCAGCTTAACGAAGGCATCCGCAGCCGTCGCGCCCTCGTCGAGCTTGAGCTGCGTAGGTGCCACCCAGGTCTGAGCCTTGCCGTCAGCATCGGTGCCGATAATCGAGAACGAGACCTCGACCTGCTTCTTGGCGACATCGCCGGTTTCTGTCGGGTTCTCTGTCTGAACGGCAGCCGCGGCGGCAGATCCTGCTTGGCCAGCGGATGCCGTCGAAGACTGCTCGCTCGTGGCAGGGCTCTCCCCCGTCGCCGAGCCTTCGTCGCCAGTTGCTGCCTCTGTAGTGGCGGCACTAGCTGCAGGCGCGCTCCCGGAATCCGAAACCTCGGCGCCGCTCTGCTCAGCGGTACCGCCCGCAAGCGCTGCGTCCTCGCCTGGCGTCGTAGCCTGAGCCACAGCGTCGGTAATGCCCTCGGCACCCTCGGCCCACAGCTGAGCCGGCGTGGTGCCAAAGGCCATCGCGAAGGCCAGGAATGCCACCAGGCAGCGCTTTGCCACGCCGCGCGCGATTACGCCACGGCGACGAAGCGAGGCACGCTGGCACTCGTCCTCAAACATATCCATTTGTCTCCTACTGTCTGTACTTGGAGCGCTGCCTTGAAGCTGCCCCACGTCATCGCGCATGTTGCGCTCGAGTTCCCCCATCGGGGTCCCCCTTCCCTCCAGAGCCCTATGCACACCGGCGGCATACGCCGCAGCCGCATGCAAGATGGGAGGCGATCCGACTTAACCTTAACGACTCGGGCGCGCCGTCCGATCTGCGACGCGAACATCCCGAGCCAAGAGGAATTACGGTTACTGGTACAGCCGGGGACTTGCACCCCGATTCTCCCAAACGCGCAGGAAAACCGCGCATTCGTGCGTCTCCGCACCACCATCTAGGCCATCGATTAAAACCGTCAATATGCTATCACGCAAAAGGGCCTCGCACGCAGGCGAAGCCCAAGGTAAAAGCTATTGTTTGCGATAGGAGAATGTGGTGACGGTCACAGCCTCTAGTGCTTGCCGCCGTGGCTGTTGAGCCAGATATTGCGACCCAGCATAAGCGCCAGCACCAGCGCGCTCACGTAGCCCATAAAGCCAATGACTGGGATACCAAACACAACCGGCTCGATGCGTGCATAGTACACCACCGACGAACCGATAAACAGACCGGCGATCACAATCGCCATCGACATGCGGTCGATGATTCCGCCCAGCTGTCGCAGCGCCTTATCGCTGCTCATGATCTGCGTGTTCACCTTAAGCTGGCCGCGCGTGAGCATACGCGAAGCCAAGCCCAGATACTCGGCCGCCTCGAGCGAGCCTTTTGCCGCGCGATAGCTGCTCGCGGCAAAATCGCGGCTCATCTCGCGCATGCGGGCATAGATGCTCTTCTCGTTTTTGATATGAGCCTGAATGATCTGGATCATGTTGACGTTGGGCATGTACTCGGTCAGCAGACCCTCGAGCGTCACCATGCCGCGCGCGAACATTGTCACCACGCTCGGCAGCTCAACATCGTTTTTGCGCGCCAGGTTTAGCAGCGAGGTCAAAAACTCGCCGATATCCAGATCCTTCAGGTCAAGGCCCGCAAAGTCAGCCACGATAAAGTCCAAATCGGACAAAAAGGCCGAATGATCGAGCTCAGCCGAGTCGCCACGCGTCACGGCGAAGCGCATGAGCGAATCCTTGAGCTTGGGCACGTCACCCTCGGCCACGGCAAAAATCATGTCCTTGACGATACCGCGATCGTGACTCGACATGCGTCCGACCATGCCCAAGTCGATAAAGTAAACGATGCCGTCCTTGAGGATGATGTTTCCCGCATGCGGGTCAGCATGGAAAAAGCCGTCGTCGAGCACCTGCGTCGAGTAGTCCTCGACGATTGCGGCACCGATCTTTTCCAAGTCATAGCCCTCGGCCACCAAGCGTTCAGGATCGGCGATCGAAATGCCGTCGACGTAGTCCATAACCACCACGTGCTCGGTGCACAGGTCCAGATAGGATTTAGGGCACGTCACGCCATGAACGCTCTTATGGAACTCGTAGAAGTCGTTGAGGTTTTTTGCCTCGGCCAAAAAGTTGGTCTCCTCGCGAAACGAGGTCCACAACTCCTCGACTACGCCGTGCAGATCAACGAATTGATCGGTGTTGACGAACTTGGAAACGATGCGCACCACTGAGCGGATGATATCGATGTCCTGCGCCATAACCTGCTGCGCACCGGGGCGCTGCACCTTGACGGCCACATCCTCGCCCGTCACCAGACGAGCGCGGTGCACCTGCGCGAGCGATGCGCTACCAAGCGGATTGGGATCGATCGCATCGAACATCTCCCCCAGGCGCAGGCCGTATTCTTCCTCCAGACAGCGAAGCACTACCTCGTACGGCACCGGCTCCACGTCGGAGCGCAGACGACGCAGCTCGTCGCAAAAGCGTTGCGGCAGAATCTCGGACCGGTTGGCCAGAATCTGCCCCATCTTGACGAACATAGGGCCGAGTTCCTCGAGCAGGCGGCGCAAACGAACCGGCGTGAGGTTATCCCACACGCGGTACTTTTTGACCAGGCGAACAATCTGCCCAATGCGTTCGCGACGACCCGCCGGCGTGAGCTGGTATTCCTCGTCCGGTGCCATCGCGTCGGGCTCCTCGGGCACCATATCGACAGCGCGTGGCTTCTTGCGAGCGCCCGAGACGGCAGCGTCGACCTCATCGACAACCGCCGCCTCGTCACCCAGAGGATCTAGATTGTTGTAATCGGTGGTGGAATCTGCCATCTGCGCTGCTACTCGGCCTCTTCGGTATCCTTCGCATCGTCGGGCTCAACGGACTCGACGGGCACCGAGGTCACGTTGTCCTCGACCGAATCGACGATGTCGCGCACATGGGCCAGGAAGGCCGTGCGCTCGGGGGCGGTCATAACGCGGACGCGGGCAAGGATGAGCTCGTCGAGCACGCGCTGGGCCGCAGTCTCGCCCTGTATGCCCAAGCGCTCGGTCAGATCGGAGATGGTGCCACCGGCCTGCTCGAACATGTCGGACACGCTGCGGGCGATATCGGGGGTGGCGGTGTCCTTGCGGACCTGCTCGCCTTTGGTGTTAAGGTCGTCGAGGACCTTCTTGCCGCCTTCGACAGCAACGGCGGCAGCGCCAAAGCCCACGTTAATGGCGCCGTTAACAAGCTGATCGAGTTTCATAACCATGGTTGTCTCCAATCACAAACAACTGCATTGGCGTTCTTGTACCCAAGATTGAGCGAAAGCGACAAAGCGTTTTAGCGCTATTCGATCGACGGGAAATCCCTACCTCACGTTGTCGTTCATCGCGAAAGAGTTCTTCATGGCGCAGCTCGTGGTGTAGAGCACCTTGCCCAGCAGGGCATCGGTCTCCACGCGAACACGCTCGGCAAAGGCCTCGTTGGCGCGTGCAAGCTCGGCAGGCACCTCGACCTCGGGCAGAGCGGCTACGGCAGCGTCGACGTCATGGATCTGCTTGTGGCCCATGCCACCGACCTTCTCCTGATAGTCCTCCACAGCGCGGCCGCACTCATGGAAGCGGACGTCGGCCAGGGCGCCGATCAGGCGGTTGGCCCAGTAGAAGTTTTCGGACGTCACGCGAGCCTGCGTGTCGGCATAGTACTCGGGCATGGTCTCGACGTTGGCGTACAGCGGAACCAGCGCGTTAAACGAGTTGGAGCCAAAGGCCATCCACTGCACGGCGCGATAGGCCGGCTGCGCATAGGGACGCAGCTGCAACACGGCGAGCTGGCTGTTGCGGTTGATGCCGATGGGGCGATAGGCGCCGCGCGTGGCGGGCGTGCCCTTGCTGCCGTAGCAGTCGTACTCCGTGCCCTGGTAGTGGCTCGAAAGCACGTACTTAATGTCCTCGATGGTCACCTTGCGCTCGGGCACGCGGCTCCAAGGGATGTCGTCGCTCTCGGGCGTGAAGTCGGCGTCGGGGCCATCCCACACGTCGCTGGGGTTGAGGCAGCGCTGCATGTACCAGGCGCGCGGCGTGTTGTAGACATGGTCGCTGTCGCTGTGCGAGCCAAAGGCCTCGCGCGGGTTAAAGACGGCAGCCGGGCCGTCGCCCTCAACGCCCAGCGTCAGGTCCAGATGCCACTCGGCCATCCAGACGCGCAGGTCGGCGGAGCACATATGGTCGGCCTGGGCGCCCTCGGCGTCATCCAGGTCAAAGCTGTCGATGCCCAGCTGGTTGGGCATGGTCACATAGGCGTCGTCAGGCACGCGCTTGGCGATCCAGTGGTGACCGCCGATGGTCTCGAGCCACCAGATCTCGTCCACGTCGCCAAAGGCGATGCCGTTGTTCTCGTAAGTGCCGTAGCGCTCGAGCAGGTCGCCCAAGATACGCACGCCGTCGCGGGCGGACTTGGCATACGGCAGCACCAGGGTCACCATGTCCTCCTCGCCCAGGCCACCGGGCTGCGCCGGCACATAGCCGTCCTCACCCTCGTTGCCCTTGGCGGGCACGTAGTCCACGAGCGGATCGGCGCCGCGGACGCGCTCGTTGGTGGTAAGCGTCTCGGTTGCGGACATGCCAACATTGAGCTCGTTGAAACCGGCCTCGGCCCAGATACCGTGGCCCGGGACAACATCGGGGACGCTCGTATAGCGCATGGGGTTATCGGGCAGCTCAACGGTCAGGTGGCTCAGGACGCTCGTGTAGACACGCGGCTGCTCGTCGGGATGCACTACGCGCATGCGCTTGGGCTCAAATACCCCGTTGGACGAGTCCTCGTTACGCGCGACCAGGGTCGACCCGTCGTAGCTTGCGTTTTTACCGACCAGAATCGTTGTGCACGGCATGCGCATCCTCCTTGAGCGAAAAAATCAAACGGCAACAGTGTATCGCTTCGGCGCAGAAAGGGCGAAACCACGGCCTCGGCAGCCGCCGTGGTCAAAAAATGCCAAATATGAGTACTGTCACAAATTTAGTGGCAGCAAATTGCACTGTTCCGGGCGCCGGGAATCCTCACCTGTCCAAAAACTGAGTCTAGTAATTCCCCATACGTCCAATAAAATTGGCTCTTTAACGATATTACTTATCGCTAAAGAGCCAAAATGATCTCAAACATATGTGACTAACTTGGCAACAGTACTCAAATTTGGCATTTTTTGACCACGGGGTATCTAACCAACCCCCTAAACAGCCTCCAAACGCCTATTTTACCGCGCGCTCAGCCGCCTCGATCACGTGCTTGGCGAGAATTGCTGTCGTCACGGCGCCCACGCCACCCGGCACGGGGGTGATTGCGCCAACAACCGGCTCCGCGGCATCAAAATCGACGTCGCCGACCAGCTTGCCAGCGGCTTCGTCCCAATTAATGCCAACATCGATAATCGCCTGGTCCTCGCGGACCGCATCTGCGCCAATCGTGCGCGCGCGTCCAACGGCGGCAACCACAATGTCGGCAGCACAGCACTCGGCGGCAAGATCGCGCGTATGCGTATGGCACGTCGTCACGGTTGCGTTGCGCGCCGTAAGCATGGCGGCAACGGGGCGGCCAATTACCAGTGAGCGTCCGACCACGGCAACTTTGGCGCCGTCCAGCTCAACGCCGTAATGATCCAGCAAAGCAAGCACGGCTTCAGCTGTGCAGGGGGCAAAACCCTCGCCGCGCCCCGAAAGCGTGGTGAGCAGCGAAGCCGGCGTCATGGAGTCAACGTCCTTGGCGGGATCGAGCGTTGCGGCGACGGCGTTCTCGTCAAGGCCGGCGGGCAGCGGGCGAAACATCAGACAGCCATGAACAGCCGAGTCGGCATTGATGTCCTCGATGGCCGTCAACAGCTCGTCTTGCGAAACACCGGCAGGAAGCAACACGCGACGCGCCTCGATGCCAACCTTTTCGCAGCGTTTAAGGGCGCCGCGCTCGTAGGATAGGTCGTCCTCGCGTTCACCCACACGCACGATAGCAAGCGTCGGAACAACACCGCGTTCGCGCAGCGCAGCGCAGCGGGCAGCGAGCTCCTCAGTCAAAGCGCGGGCGACGGGAGCACCCTTCAGTAGCTCAGCCATGGCTATCCCCTCTTTCTTGCAGCGTCGGAGGCGCGGCGCGCCAGCGCATCGGCGCGCGGCAACCATGTGTCGAGCAACTCATCACACGCCGTCTCGAGCTCCTCGGCGCGTGCACGATCCTTCATAGACGTGGTGTTCGCAAAGAGCGTCAAGCTCGCGCCCTGCATAGCGGCACGGCAGAACACGGCACCGCACGCCACGTCGGACAGCAGCTGTCGGGAGCCCTTGTCCGCCATGTCCTCGAGCAGCGCCAGTGCGCGCCCGCAGGCATCCATAATGCGATACGGCGGCATGGCGGCCACGTGCAGCGCATCCTGAATCGCAGCCGGTCGGGCCGGGTCCTCACGCGGAATACCGTACGCCGCGGACACCTGTCCGTAGGCACGAACGTCCTCGGCAACCAACTCGACAAGCTCCTGGGCCAGCTCATCAGCCTGGGTAAACGCGCGCGTCAGGTCATCCGCACGATCAGCAAGCGCGGGATTGGTCGCACCGTAGCGGGCAACCATTCCGCACAGCGAGGCGCCCAGCGCGCCCACAAAAGCGCTCGCGCTGCCACCACCGGGAACCGGCTCGCGCGCGGCCAGCGCCTCGGCAAACCCGCGGCAGGTCTTGTCCATCATCTCTTGGCTCATACGCATGCACCTTCAAGTCATATACATCGGTCGGGCGGCAACCACCGACCGACCGCATCGATCACATAATGGTGCATAGTCTAGCCCATAAGTACATAAGCGTCAGCGCACCTGGTCATCGCGGATTTCTATGACGAACGATAGGCGTCGGCACCGCAAACATGGGAAACATGGCCCGCCTTTCGGGACTTCCGGACGTCACAAACTGGGGCATATCTATAAACAAGGAACCTGTTGGGGCAACGCCCGCGTACACGCGCCCCTTTAAAACAACGGACACCTCACCCCGGGGAGAGCCGACAGCACCGGCCCTCCCCTCTTTTGGACCCGTGCATATTGCCACTTAACGGCGCAAATCCGGCCCTCAGAATGGGACACATGGCCCACCCGAGCGAGCCGTCCACGCGTACAGTAAAGGCAGGTAATCCATGGGCGGTTACAGATCGAGGAGGACACGACCATGAAAAAGAAGGCCTTTGCGATTCTCACCCTCTGCATAAGCCTCTTTGCCGCATTTGCCCTGGTGGGCTGCGGTGGCAGCGGCGGCGCTACCGGAAGTGGCGGTGGAGCAGAAAAGCCAGCCGTGGATATGAGGACCGACTTCATTTGGTTTAAGGTCGAGGTCCCCGAGGGCGTCGAGATCACCGACGTCGCAGGCGACACCGCCGACAGGGCCCAGTTTAAGTTCACCGAGAGCGAGCACGCCAGCGATCGCTTCATCCCCGTCTTCGACTCTGACAAGAACGCCGATGAACTGTTCGACTACGAGGCCAAATGGAAGGCCAACTCTGGATGGACCGAGAGCGATCCCGTTAAGTACAACGGCAAGACTTGGCGCAACGCTTCCTATACACACTCGGGCGGCGTAACGACCGAATACTTCACCGACGTTGACGGCGGCAGTGTGTATGTGCGTATCGACAACGTCGAGGAGCACAAGGACGCCGTCGAGACCATGATGAAGTCTCTGGAATTTGCCGACGACATCGCCGAGGCCAAGACCGAGGCCATGGACGTCAAGCTCGACGATATCGAGATCAAGCGCTAAGCGACTGGCGAGCGCAACGGGAAACACGGTCGCAGTGCAAACAAGCGACGGTACCCCAGCGCTTCGTACCCAGGGAGGGCCGGTAAACCGACCCTCCCTTTCTTATGCCTGTAGCCGACGAACGCGAGGATGCCGGACGCCGGAACCGCCCCAAATGTGGCAACAGTACGAAAACGACAAACACCCCAACACGTCCGCCCACCGATTTATTGCGCCGCGCAGACAATTAAACCAGCATCTTTAAACATCTGGGCAGTATAGTGACCAAAACTATCGCATAACCGCACTCTGCGAATGGAGAAGTTATGACCGAACACCATGCCATCAGCCGCCGAGCGTTTACGCTGGGCCTAGGGCTTGCGGCGTTGTCACCACTTGCAAGCCTGCCCGAAACCGCAGCGCCGGGCATTCCCCTGCGAGCGGCATTTGCAGACAACACACCCGCACCGTCGGACAGCCTCGACAATTTCGTCATTCGCCTTCGCCCCGCGGGCTATTTTCGCACCGCGAGCGTCAACCAAGACGGCAACGTTCGCGGCAACGTCTGCCACCTGTTTAACGACGGCACGTCCAGCAAGCTCATCCTTGAGAACGTAACGACCAAGAATGACGATACAAACTGGTATGCTATCCGCACCTTGCTCAATTTCGAAGAGCATAAAAAGACGGGCTACAGCATTTGGTCGGTCGATGGCGACTCGGACAAAGACGGAAAGGTCATCCACGTATGGAGCGGCGAGTATGACAACAAGCCCAGCCGCGCTTTTGCGTTCGAGCGGCAATCAAACGGAACCTATATCATCCGAGACCGCACGGTCGAGAAAGAAACCGAGAAAAAAGACATTAAGTACCTGGCAATAGAATCGAACGGCGAAGACCAGGACAACAATAAGATCTGCCATAAGAGTAAGAGCATTCCGTGGGAGCTCGAACTTATCGGTTACGACATGAAAAAGAACGATGCCACGGTTAGCAGCCTCGACTGGATCACGTATAGCAGCTACGTCGACGGACCATGTTGGATGAAATACGTCGACGACAACAAGTTCCTCGACGAGCTGAGCATCCCGGGTACGCACGATTCGGGCACCTGCAGCGTGGACAACGACACTGAGCCCCAATCCTCGCAAGTAAAATGCCAGCAGGATTACATTCCCACGCAGCTGCTCGAAGGCATTCGCTATTTTGATATCCGTCTCGGAAAGGGCGACAACCCTGGCATCGACCATGGGATGTACTACCTGCTCAAAAAAGACGCGTACTTTTTGCATCTTTCCGATGTCATAGGCTACTTCAAAACGTTTTTGAACGAAAACCCGACAGAAGCGCTCATCATGCTCGCATCGCGCGGCAACGATGAGGCTACCGACGAAAGCATAACAACGGCCTTCGCCAAGGTTATGGCCGATAACCCCAACCTGTTCTACACGTCGAGCCACGTCCCCACGCTGGGCGAGGTGCGCGGAAAGATCGTCCTGCTGCGTCGATTTGGGCTCGCCGGCAACAGCGTAAGCGGCCACACGTGGGGCCTCGACCTCACCCAATGGGATGACAAGATCAAGGTGCATTCCGGGCAGTCGATGTGTCTCGTCCAAGACGCGCGGGGATTTGAAGCCATAGGGGAAACGGGCAATGAAGAGCCCTATTGCACCAAGGTATATGCCCAGGACAAGTACAAACTCACGGGAACCGACAAGCTCAGCTGGGTCGATAATGCGCTGAAGGAAACGACCGGGCGCACGTGCAACAAGGTGGACGTCGTGGACGATGCCGGGGCCGAGGTGCAAGTCCAGGAGCGTTGCTGGTCTATCAACTACACCAGCTGCACGGGCTTGTCGCACGGAGGCAATCCTTTTACCTCGGCACGAGTAGTCAACGAGCATCTGTACAAGAGCCCGTACATCAATCCCAGCGGCACCGAGGATACAAAGTCAGATTACCTCAAGCACATTGGCATCATCGCATCCGACTTTGTTGATGCGGCGCTGGCCCGGAGCATCTACCAGCGCAATTACAATTACGATACGAAGCACACGCAGTCGGCTTCGTGCTGCCTCCCGACCCGCATGCGCATGACGTACGGCGACTCGCTGAGCGATGCCTCGCTCCAGGATGGCAAGACCGTTGGCGAGGGCCATTTCCGCCTTGTCGACAGCAGCAACGTACTCAACGTGGCGGCTTCGGGCCATGCGTTTACCATCGAATACGTGGATGTCGACGCCTTGGGCAACGAGACCGTTACGGGGCTGCAGG
This sequence comes from uncultured Collinsella sp., assembly GCA_902488525.1. Classification (GTDB taxonomy): domain Bacteria; phylum Actinomycetota; class Coriobacteriia; order Coriobacteriales; family Coriobacteriaceae; genus Collinsella. The sequence goes on along the minus strand of CABTWP010000005.1, from coordinate 31,830 downwards.
GATCCGTGCCCATCGATATCGATCCGCGCGCACTGACACCCCACTTTGAGGGGCTCGAAGGCCTTAAGGCCGGCGAGGATGTGCGCACAAAGGTCGCGGCGCTGCTCGAGGGCAAACTCGAAAACGATGCCTGCACGGCTCAGCTCGAGTTTGTGCACGACGCGGACGGCGCTCCGGGCACGGCAATGGTCGAGGGCGAGGCATTTACCGCGGGAACGTACTGGGTGCGCGCGAACGGTCTTTTGGGCGACGCGGCGCAAAACTACAAGCTTGCTAATGACGGAGCCGCGAGCTTTACCGTAGCGGCCTCGAGCAGTGCAGGCGGCACCGGCACCGACGGTGGCACGGGTTCCAACGCAGGCAGCGCTGATAAGAACGGTAAGGGCAACAAGGGCAAGAACTCGGGCGGAAAACTCGCCGACACGGGCGACGGCTCCGGCATTGCCGCCGGGCTCGCTGCCGCCGCCGTAGCGACAACGGTCGCCGGCGCGGCAATGCTTGCCAACGACCGCGAAAACACTGGGGACGGTAGCGAATAGGCAAGCCGGCCTTTTAGACACATCGACTCAATGGGGGGCGCAGGACACCGTTCTGTGCCCCCGATTTTTACCTTGGCCCAAACGCCGCCATAGGCTACATCACCATGTTCAGCGCGTTAACAAACTCCTGGGCCTTCGCACGGCTGCTCAGGCTAAAAACACAAGCAGTCAACAGCCTGTTACGCAGAAAAACATCGCGGCCCTTGATCCTGTTGACCCCCGTAATGTCCTTAAGATAGACAATCTCGGTGTGCTTGCCACCAAAAGTGCCCTTCTTGAGCACCTCAATACGGTTGGGGTAGATCTTGACGTCTTTATACCTACCCGAACCTTTGTCCTGGAATAGCAGCGTGTTATTGTCCATACGCGTCACTCCCGTGGGATTCGCTAAAACTGCCTCTATGGTCACATTTTAGTCACCGCAAGGCCCCATGCGAAGATGTCAGACAGCACAGCAATTCGTGTCCGCGCGAGGCTTTAAACTAAATGCGATAAAGACGCATTCCACAAAAGGAAAGTGGGGCGACAGTGATGGGCGAACTGGTAAACCGTGGAGAATCGGCAATCGTGCCCGAAGGTTTTTACAAGCAGGTCTCCTCGATTCTCAACGCCGCTCGCGACAAGGCCTATACCGCCGTTAACTTTGCGATGGTTGAGGCATATTGGGAGATCGGCAAGAGTATTGTTGATGAACAGGGCGGAGAGGGGCGCGCCAAGTATGGAGAGGCGCTGCTCAAGGCCCTCGCAATCAGACTTACCAAGGATTTTGGTAAAAGTTTTGAAGCAAGAGAGCTGCGCAAAATGCGTCAGTTCTATCTTGCATTTCCAATTCGGGACTCACTGCGTCCCGAATTGAGCTGGACACATTACCGCAGGTTAATACGCATTCCTGACCCCGAAGCTCGCACCTGGTACATGAACGAATGCGCCGATTCTCGCTGGAGCACGCGTCAGCTCGAACGCCAGATCAACACCATGTTCCGCGAGTGCCTACTTGCCAGCAAGGACAAAGAGGCCGTCACCCAGGAAATCCAAGAGAGCGCCCCGGCTCGTCGCCCCGAGGATATCATCCGCGACCCATATGTACTGGAGTTTTTAGGTTTCTCGGACGATGCTACGTTTCGCGAGAGCGATCTAGAGCAGGCGCTCATCACGCATCTTCAGAAGTTCCTACTGGAGCTTGGCCGTGGCTTCGCTTTCGAGGCGCGCCAAAAGCGCATCACCTTTGATGGACGCCATTTCTATATTGACCTTGTTTTTTACAACTATCTGATGCGCTGCTTCGTGCTCATCGACCTTAAGACCGATGACCTTACGCATCAGGACCTGGGCCAGATGCAAATGTATGTGAACTACTACACGCGTGAGCTCATGAACGAAGGCGACAATCCGCCCATAGGCATCGTGCTCTGCGCGGACAAAAGCGATTCGATCGTCGAGTACACGCTGCCCGAAGACAACGACCAAGTGTTTACCGCCAAATACCTGCCGTATCTTCCAAGCAAGGAAGAGCTGGCGCGCGAGCTGAGTGCCGAGTACCGCGCCATCAACGAAGCGACTAATGGCGAAACGCAAGGGTAGCAGCACGTTGCGACCGAAACCACCGCAGCCATCGCAGGCGCACCCGCGGTTGAGGCGCACGCTACGAAACAATACCGGTCATGGACGCCGGCAACGACATTCTAGCCGTGGCTGGCGAGCGTGACCTGACAGGCAAAAACGCGACCTTCGTCTGATGTGGGCCCATTGGCTGCCACAGAAAAGGGCCGGTTGCAGCCGGCCCTTAAGACACTTGCGTCTGCGTTGCCCGCGCTTCCGAAGTGTGACTAACTGAGGAGCGGGTTCCGCGGCACAACCTGATTTTGCCCAGCGAGGCGGCTCTTTTGCAGCCGCTCCACCGTTTATTTACATCTACCCCCTGCCAAACTACCGGACGGCAGCCCGCATGCCTGCGAGCCGTCCCATGCTGCGCTTCCCTACTTCCCAAAGATCGCAGCGAACAAGCCCTTGCGCTTGGGCTTCTCCTCTCGGCAGGAACCCTCGACGGCGGCTGCAACCTGGCGCGGTTGCTCGCCGCCTCCACGGCGCACGATCTGGTACAGGAACGGCGATTTAACGTATTTGACCTCGATGGGCATGGCATGCACGGTGCTTTCTCCGGACAGATGCAGGCTCGGGTTGAGCGGCGCCACCATGTGCGTTTCGCGCTTGTCACTAAACACCACCGCGGCCGCGCGGCCCGTCTGGCCGTTCACGGCGATGCGCACCTGCTCGCCGTCGCGGCTGTCCGTTGCCGGACGGTCGACAAAGTACACCGGCACCATAACTAGGCCGTCCTTGTGCTTGCGGGCCTTGCGCGCCCATGTGCGGATACTCTTTTTATTGAGCCCCAGTACAGCCTCGGCGTCGTTGCCCGCAACGTCGAGCGCCAACTTATCAATGACCACCTGGTCCTTGGTAGACGCATCGACTGAGACGACGCGAAAGTCACCTTCCTGCATGGCAGGGTCAAACGGCCCAACCTTGGCAAAGTCCCACGGCTCCAAAATGCCCATGAGGCGAACGTCCAGGTAGTTTGCCCTGGGGTATGCCCAGTCGAGCACCTCGTAGTACACCAGGGTTTCCTTGCTCAGGCCCTTGCCCGGGAAGCTCGCCATCATGCGCAGGTCCGCCAGCGCCATGGGGAAATAGAAAAGCATCATGTCGTTTTGGATCGCATCTTCCACGTCGTGCCCGGCAAAGGCATCCGGGTACTGGCGCACCAGCTGCAGCGCGTTGGCACGTGCCTGCTGTGGCGAGATTTCGCAGGGAATACCCTGCCCAGGTACATACTCCGCACCAACGCCCAAGGTCAGGCGCTTGCTAAACGTCCCCGGCTTGAGCAGGTCGGCAATGCCGATCTTGTTGCCGCAGGACGGGCACTCAAACACACGCTGCGTTGACTCGCCCTCAAAGGACGCTCCGCAGAAGGGGCAAGGAATGCTCACATGCGTGGCCTCTTGGAACTCTTGCGCCGTGCCGCGATCCTCCCACAGCAGATGTTCCAGGACCGACTGATTGCGCCAGTGCGAATTGAAGAAATACCAGTCCGGGTCCTCCGGGCGCGCGAGTTGCGACACATGCGTGAGCTTGAGCAGTCCATCCACTACCGTCAACGGCGTATGGCGAATGCCCAAAGCGCTCTTGGGCTCTCCGGCGTCCGCCTGCCACGGAATGACCACACCGCAATAGGCGCACTCAAAGCTGCGCTTAGCCTGGTGCGAGTACATAGGGCCGCCGCAGTTTTGACATTTAATGGCAAACATCTCGTCCATGGAAACGTCCTCCTTTGCACAGGGGCTGTCGACATTAAGTATGTCGAGCAAGCAGGCACATGCCCATACCCATGTGGCCCAAAATGGACCACCCAGGCAGACGAGAAGGCTCGCTCGTTAGCACCGGCAGACTATTGCTGCATTTTCTGAGCATCGGTGCACGGCGCCCCCGCGCGAGCTACACTATCCCCTTAAACATGATTGTGAGGACGACCGCTATGCTATTTGTAAATCGGCTGGTACATACGCTTGTTCCCGGCAGCGAGAGCGAGCCGGTCGATGCATCTTGCCGCACCAACGCGGGCTTTTCCGCAAGCCTCGTCTGCATTGGCCTCAACATCACCCTGTGCCTGGCCAAGGGCATCGCGGGCCTGCTCGCCGGCTCCGTCTCCCTCATCGCCGACGCTTTCAACAACCTCTCCGATGCCTCGAGCAACATCGTGAGTCTGCTCGGGTTCCGCCTTGCCAGCCGCCCGGCAGACGAAGGCCACCCCTATGGCCACGGTCGCTATGAGTACCTAGCTGGCCTGTTCGTCGCCGTCCTGGTTTGCGCCGTCGGCATCAATCTGATCCTCGAGTCGGTCACTAAGATCATCAAGCCTTCCCCCACTGCATATTCGGTGCTCTCCTTAGCCGCCCTCGTCTTGTCCATGCTCGTTAAGCTCTGGATGGCAGCGTTCAACCGCACGCTGGGCGATCGCATCGACTCGGAGACGCTCATCGCCACAGCACAGGACTCCAAAAACGACGTCATCACCTCGGGCTCGGTCTTGGTGGCGGCGCTTATTTCGCAGACGACCGGCTTTGACCTCGATGGCTGGGCAGGCCTGGGTGTGGGCATCTTCATCTGCATCAGCGGCATGGGCCTAGTGCGCGACGCCATTAGCCCGTTGCTGGGGCAAGCGCCCGACCCCAAGCTCGTCCAGGCAATCCGCGACAAGATCATGTCCTATCCGCAGGTCTTGGGCACACACGACCTGATGGTGCACGACTACGGCCCCGGTCGTCAGTTTGCCAGCGCCCACGTGGAGATGCCTGGCGAGGGCGACGCGTTTGAGCACCACGAGATTTTGGACACCATCGAGCACGATATCAAGCGTCAGATGGGCATTGGTATCACGCTGCACTGCGACCCCATCGCGACAACCGGCGATGACTTGCGCGGCTGGGTCAAGCGCGGCGTCATGCAAATCGATCCCGCGCTCTCCATCCACGACCTGCACGAGCACGACGGGTTCGTTTCGTTTGACTTGGTGCGTCCCGACGGCTTTGACATATCCGACGAGGAGCTGCTGGAGCTCGTCACGCGCATCGTGCACGAGCGGCGACCCGATGCCTCATGCGTCGTTACGTTTGACTCGGGCTTTAGCTCGCCCGACCGTCCGGCCGAGCAGCTGTAGCCTGCTTAACGGCTAGTTTCCCTGCGCGCCCGAGATGCCGTTTTGCAGGGCGTTCCAGGCATCCGTCGCCATGTCGCCCAAGTTCTGCGCGGTATCGCCCAGGTTTTGGGCCGTATCGCCCAGCTCTTGCGCCTTGTCTCCCAACTCCTGTGCCTTGTTGCTCAAGTCCTCCAGCGTATTGGAGCTCGAGCTGTCCGCGCCGCCCTGGTCGCCGGACGTGTTGCCCGACGAGCCGTCCTTGCGCGTGAGTTGAATTTCGAGGTTGCCGTTGTCGTTGTAGTAGGCAGAAGTAACGACCCAGTTGGCATCGACGACGGGCGTTGAGCCATCATCGGTCAGGACCACGGCATTCGAAAGATCGGCACCGCGCGACTTGAGGAGCTTCTTGGCGTTGGACCAGTACTGCCCCGGGATATCGCTCAGATCGACGGTACTAGACGAGGCGGACTCGGTTTGCTCGGCAGCGGTATCGGCCGTTGAACTCCCTCGCTTGTTGAGCATGCCCGACACGATGGCAAACACAACCGACAGCGCAAAGAAAATCGCCAGCACAATCAGGATCTTCTTGATCACGCTCGACGAACGCGATGGCTTCTTCTCCTCGTCCTCGTCATATTGCGGAATCGACTTGGGGTACTCGCGATACGGCTCGCGCGACTCGTAGCGAGGCTGCGCCGTGCGAGGCATATACGTCGTCTGCTGAGGCTGCGGAATGGGATTCTGCGGCAGGTTGTCATAGGGATTCGGCGTCGAGGCAGCATAAGAATCCTGCGGCGCGTAATCAAACGGATCCGGAGCTGCGTTGCCATAGGGGCCTTGCGAAGATGCAGCGTAAGAATCCTGCGCCGTGTCGCCATAGCCCATAACCCGGGTGGGCTCGGCAGAAGGCTGCGTCGCGGCGGGGTCGGTATAACCGGGGTTGGGAACAACGCGGGTCGCATCGGCGCTATCGCCAGCCTGCGCGGAACCGCAGCCGCCCATCACGGTTGTCTTGTCCTGATCCATGCAACGATTCCTTTCCGTCGCGCGTGAGCCTCAAGTTATCCATGCATTCTACCCGCGCAAAAGCCTATGATGGGCAGAGTCCGTCGGTATCTACAAGACATGCGCGGGCCTAAGGATCAAAAAGCCCCGCCGTGCCTTGTGGGCGCGGCGGGGCGGGCTAGCAGCTATGGACAGCAGGCTTAGAACAGGCCGGTGATGTTGCCGTCGTTGTCGACGTCGATGTTCTCGGCCGCGGGGACCTTGGGCAGGCCCGGCATGGTCAGAACGCTGCCAGTCAGTGCGACCACAAAGTGGGCACCGGCGGAAACCTTGAGCTCACGCACCGTGATGCGGAAGTTCTCGGGAGCGCCCAGGGCCTTGGCGTTGTCGCTAAAGCTGTACTGCGTCTTGGCGACGCACACCGGCAGGTTGCCAAAGCCGTTCTCGCGCAGCTCGGCGAGCTGACGCTTGGCAGCCGGCGTAAAGTCGACGCCGTCGGCACGGTAAACCTTGGTGGCGACGGCCTCGAGGGCATCGGCAACATCGGCGCCGTCCTCGTAGGCAAACTTGAGCTCGCTCGGCTGCTCAATCAGACGCATGACCTCATCGGCCAGGTCGAGCGCGCCCTCGCCGCCCTTGGCCCAGACCTCGGAAAGCTTAACGTTGACGCCGAGCTTCTGACACTCGGACTCGATGAGCGCAAGCTCAGCCTCGGTGTCCGTCGGGAAACGGTTGATGGCGACTACGCAGGGCAGACCATAAACGTTCTGGATGTTGTCGACGTGACGCAGCAGGTTGGGCATGCCAGCCTTGAGTGCCTCGAGGTTCTCCTCGTTGAGGTCGGCCTTGGCGACGCCACCGTTGTACTTCAGCGCACGAGCGGTCGCGACGACCACGACGGCGCTGGGGCGAACGCCCGTCATGCGGCACTTGATGTCGAGGAACTTCTCGGCACCCAGATCGGCACCGAAGCCGGCCTCGGTAATGGCGACATCGCCAAAGCGCATCGCCATACGCGTGGCCATGATGGAGTTGCAGCCGTGGGCAATGTTGGCGAAGGGACCGCCGTGGACAAACGCGGGCGTACCCTCGAGCGTCTGCACCAGGTTGGGTTTGAGCGCGTCCTTGAGCAGGGCCGCCATGGCACCCTGAGCCTTAAGGTCACGGGCGCGGACGGGCTCGCCGGCAAAGCTGTAGCCGACGACGATCTCGCCCAGGCGCTCCTTGAGGTCGTTGATGCTCGTGGACAGGCACAAGATCGCCATGACCTCGGAGGCAACGGTGATATCGAAGCCGTCCTCGCGCGGCACGCCCTGGGCCTTACCACCAATGCCATCGATAACATGGCGCAGCTGACGGTCGTTCATGTCGACGACGCGCTTCCAGGTGATGCGCTTAACGTCAATACCGAGCTGATTGCCCTGCTGGATGTGGTTATCAAGCATGGCGGCCAGCAGGTTGTTGGCAGCACCGATAGCGTGGAAGTCGCCGGTAAAGTGCAGGTTGATATCCTCCATGGGGATCACCTGAGCCCAGCCGCCACCGGCAGCACCGCCCTTAACGCCAAAGACAGGGCCGAGCGAAGGCTCGCGCAGGGCCACGGCACTCTTGACGCCGCGGCGACGCAGGCCATCGGCCAGACCGATGGTCGTGGTGGTCTTGCCCTCGCCCGCAGGCGTTGGGTTGATAGCGGTCACGAGAACGAGCTTGGCCTGGTGATCAGTCGGCTCGTTGAGCAGTGAATAGTCGACCTTAGCCTTGTCGAAGCCGTACGGAATAAGGTGCTTAACGTCGACGCCGGCGTTCTTGGCCACCTCGGTAATAGGCAGCGGCGTGACAGAACGTGCGATTTCGATGTCAGTAGGCATGGGCGGTCCTTTCGTTACCGAATGAGAAAAAGACCAATTCAGCATAGCACGGGCGCGCAATAGTAAAACGCCCATAACCGATGAACGGCGATATGTTTACCCGATGCCCAGCGATAGCCTACAGATGCGCTAAAACAAGCCCATTCCTACAGGGTCGGTTCAATACCCAAATGCTCAAAGGTGCGAAGCGTTGCCTGGCGGCCCTGGGGCGTGCGAATCATCAAGCCGCACTGCAGCAGATAGGGCTCGTAGACATCCTCAAGCGTACCCGGGTCCTCGCCCACCGCGCTAGCAAGCGTCGTCAGGCCCACGGCACGGCCGGAGAACGTCTTGGCAAGCGTCTCCAAGATGCGAATGTCCATCCAGTCCAGACCAAGCTCGTCGATCTCAAAGAACTCGAGCGCCTGACGGCAAATGTCAAGCTCAATAGGACCGTTGCCGCGCACCTGCGCGTAGTCGCGCACGCGCTTGAGCAGACGGTTGGCAAGACGCGGCGTACCGCGGGAACGCGAGCCGATCTCGAGTGCACTGGCATGGTCGATCGTCACACCCAGAATGGTCGCCGAGCGTGTCACAATCTGGGCGAGCTCCTCGACGGTGTAGTAATCCAGGCGATACGAAATGCCAAAACGGTCGCGTAGTGGGCCGGTCAACATGCCCGAGCGAGTCGTTGCCGCTACCAGCGTAAACTTGGGGATATCCAGGCGAATCGAGCGCGCCGCCGGACCCTTGCCAATCACGATATCGAGGGCAAAGTCCTCCATCGCGGGGTACAGGACCTCCTCGACCGAACGGTTGAGGCGGTGGATCTCGTCGATAAACAGCACATCACCCGGCTGCAAGTTAGTAAGGATGGCCGCCAGGTCGCCCGTGCGCGCGATGGCGGGGCCACTCGTGGTCTTAATCTGAGCGCCCAGCTCGTTGGCGATAACGGTGGCCAGCGTGGTCTTGCCCAGGCCCGGAGGACCCGAGAAAATCACGTGGTCGAGCGTCTCGCCACGGTTCTGCGCCGCTTCGATCAACACGCGCAGGCTCTGCTTGATGTGCTCCTGGCCGCAGTAGTCGTCCAGGCGCTGGGGGCGCAAAGTGCGGTCGACATCGAGGTCCTCGGCCGTCAGCTCCGAGCCCACCATGCGCTCGCCGTGCGCCATGGATGCCGCCGGCGAGTTACCGGGCGTCGCCCACAGGTCCTGAGAGTCATCGGCTTCCCACATCACGCATCCATTCCGAGTCGCTTAAGCGCCGCGCCGAGCAGATCCTCGACACGCATATTCTGCCCATCATACCCGCTCAGGGCAACATCGGTCTCCTGCGGGCTAAAGCCCATGGAAAGGAGCGCCGCACGGGCATCATCGATGGCCGAGGGAGCAGCAGCGGGCACGGGCATCGCAACCTGGCCGGGAATCACGTCGACCGGCACAAAGCCCTTATCCTTGGCAAAGGTGCTCTTGAGTTCCAGGATCAGGCGCTGAGCTGTCTTTTTGCCCACACCGGGTACCTTGGCCATGCCCTTGTCGTCCTCGGCCATCACCAGCGAATACAGCTGCCCCACGGTATAGGTGGAAAGCACGGCGAGCGCCAAGCGCGGGCCAACGCCCGAGACGGACACGAGCCGATCGAACATCGTGCGCTCATCCTTGGAGGAAAAACCGAAAAGTGTCATGGCGTCCTCGCGCACCTGCATACGCGTATAGAGGCGGACCTCGCCGCCGGGCGTCGGCAACGTGGCCGCAGTGCTGCCCGAGATGCCGAGCTCAAAGCCAACGCCCGACACATCGACGACAGCAGAGCTCATCGTGGCCTCGACAAGCGTTCCATGGAGCTGGGAAATCATCAGTATCCGGTTCCTCTCTGTTGATAGAACTCGCCACCGGTGAGGGCGCGGGTGCGGCTGAGGTTTACGTGGCAGATGGCGCAGGCCAGGGCATCGGCGGCATGGTCGGGATGCGGGTCGTGGTCGAGCTGCGTGAGCGTGCGCACCATGTAGGCGACCTGCCGTTTGTCCGCGGCGCCGGTGCCCACAACAGCCTGTTTGATCTGCATGGGCGTGTACTCGCCAATCTCGAGCGCGCATTCCGAAAGCGCCACGAGTGCAGCACCGCGGGCATGAGCCGTAGGGATGGCCGAGCGAACGTTGGCGCCAAAGTAAATGCTCTCGATAGCAGCGGTATCGGGGCGGTAGCGCTCCACGACACCCTTGAGGTCGCGGGCGATATGCGACAGGCGCACCGCGAGCGGACTTCCGGCACTGGTCTCGATGCAGCCATAGGCACGGCAGCGAACCTCGCCACGACGCTCCTCGATAATCCCCCAACCCGTATGAGCCAAACCGGGGTCAATGCCCAAGATAACCAAGCCAACCTCCCCTCGTCACCAGCACAGCACAAGGCAAGGCCCCGCGCACCATTCACGAACGTCTGTTCTAGAATAACACAATGGGGCAAAGATGCTTAGTTGAAGTATCGGGGTTGGGAGCGAATCCCATCCCCAGTTTAGTTCTGAGAGAAGAACGGGAACTGACGGGGATCCACCGGCGGATGCGGCATCGGGCCACCCTGGGGCCCACCCTGCGGGCCACCCTGGCCGCCCATCATCTTATCGATGGCGTCCTGAACCTCGCCCTCGAACTTTTTCATTCCCTCGTGTAAACGACGCTGACCGTCCTCAGAGCGCAGCTCCTCCATTTGCTCGGGCGAAATACCCAGTAGCTCGCCCAGCACGCCCATCATCTCGTTTCGCACGCGCTCGCTCGTATCCTCGTCAGCAAAACGGCGCACCTCGGCGCGCGCCAGCGAATCGACCGTCATACGCTCCTTGCCGTTAAGCCCCAGGTCGGACCACGCGAGCATATACGGCCAGGCACGCTCGGCAAACGAACGGGCCGAGACGATCGGCGCCATCGGCAACATGCGGCGGGCAGCCTCACCCTGTCGAACGAGCATCAGCAGCAGCGAGCAGGCCTCAGGCTTGCCAGCGGCCATCGGGATGTCGTCGAAAGATCGATTGCGGTCCACGTGCGCCTCGAGCGCGCCATCGACCTCACCCGGCTCAAGCCCGCCGAGCAGCTGTGCCGCACGGTCGAGCATATCGACCGGACCGTCGAGCGTCGAGAGCGCCTGCGCCAGCACGCGCTCCATACAATCTTCCACTGCGTTGAGCGTCACGAGCTCTTGGGGCACCACGGCAGACGTGCGGTTGCGCACACGCGCCACAAACTCAAGCGTCGACAGGTACACATCGCCAAAGGGCGCAAAGTCGCCCTGGTAGCCGCCGCAAAGCGCCGGCGCCGCCAGCGCATACTCGGTTTTGGACAGCGGGCTCAGCGCCATCGCACCCAGCTCGAGCGCCGTGTCCTCCAGCATGAGGCCCAGCGTGCGCGAGCGCAGACGCTCGGCATCGCCCGCCGACACGTCGCGATCGAGCACACGCGCCGCATCCGGTGCATCGCGCTCGACGGTGCGAATGTGCAAACGCTCGGCGATGGCACGGACGGCGGCACAGCGGGCAGCCTCGGCCTCCTCCTGCGCCGGCGTAAAGATACGGTTGCGCCCCAGCACCAGGCCAATTACGTTACGCGAACCCAGAGCGTCAACGGCCAGCGCCGCCAGCAGGGATGACGGCAGGTCACCCTCGAGTGCCACCACAGCACGCGACGCACCGTGGGCCCGAGCGTTGTCGCGCACGGCGAGCACCAGCGCCTGCCACAACCACTCCTCGGAACGGAACTCGGGCAGTTCGTGATCTTCCAGGGCATCGAGCATCACGCCGCGCTGAATCTCCTGAACCAGCAGGCTCTCCTCAAAACACGGCGCCTGGGCCACCACGCGACCGCAGTCGTCGAGCACAAACGAACCGCCGGTATACACCGACTCGTCATAGGCACCGACCGGCGCCATGCAGGCAAACCACACGCTGCGCTTGGATGCGATCTTGCGGTAGGCGCCGCTGCGAACGGCGGCAATGGCGGCAGTCTCGCGGTCGGTCATGTCAAACGCGTTGAATTGGAAATACGCGATGAGGTCGACGCCGGTCGGCAACATCTCGAGCTCGCGGTCCAAGTCAAAAATCACGGCGATGCGCACGCCGTCCACGTCGAACACCGGCGGCGCCCAACGCGTGTCGTTGTTCTCGCCACGCTGCAAGGCAATGCTCGAACGCGCCGGCACCACATGACCGTCCTTGAGCATCATGTAGTCGAGCAGCGGCTGGCCTTCAAACGAAACCGCCGCGGGCACGATGCAGATCATGTCAAGCTCCTGGATACGCTCGGCGACACCAGTCAAGCCGGCAAGCATGTCGTGCTCAAAGTCGGCAGCGCCCACCAGGCCACCGGGCATGGCGCCCATAAAGAGCGGAGCTGGAACGCACAGCACGCGCGCTCCGCGCTCGTGGGCCAGACGAGCCTGGTCCTCGATGCGGCCGCAAATGCCCTCAATATCACCCAGGCGCATATCGATCTGTGCAAGCGCGAGCTTCATGGCCCAGCCCTTTCCGTCGTAAACCATCGTTGTCGTAGTAAAAGCGCCGGCCGCATAATGCAGTCGGCGCTTGCATGTGCATATGCTAGCTATGATACCCCGAGCGGGGACGCGCTCCTAGAATGTCGCGGACCACAGCCCGTGCAGGTTGCAGTAGGCATAGACGGTACCGGTCTTGGAGCCGCCCGCGAAAAACGTCGCGGGCTTCATGCCGGGCTGGAGGTAATGGACCTCCAGACGGCCCTCGGCCTCAAGGGCGATCCACTCAATGTAGTGCTCGGGCAGGCTGGGGTGCTCGACCGAGCCAACGCGTGCGCGAATCACGTGACCGTCGCGCTCGGTCTCGACGACGGGCACGTGCTTCTCGTGCGCCGCGTCCTCAGTATTTGCGGTCAGCTCCGTGCAACCGGCAGGGGTCGCAACGCCGTCGCCAAGGGCAGCGATGAGCTTACCGTCGGGGTCCTTAAAGAATTTCGCCATGATGTTCTCCTTTGCTGATGTGCCAATGTTCTTGATGGTTCTTATGCCCAAAGGCAGACAAACCATCCACGGCATTGCAAATGAACACATAACGGATCAGGCAAGCGGTCGGGCCAAAATGCGTCGACCGTCCTGCCCACTCCAGCAGTCCCACCCCGCGCGCGGCTAGCGCCCGTCGCCGCCGAGAAGCGCCAGAACATCCTCGCGCGTGAACAGTGCCGACGAGATGCCGTCGCCGCCGAGTACGCTGTTGACCAGGTCGCGCTTGGACTCCTGCATCTGCATAATGCGTTCCTCGATCGTGTCCTTGGCGATGAGCTTGTACACGGTCACGGTATGCTGCTGGCCAATACGGTGTGCACGATCAGTTGCTTGGTCCTGCGCCGCCACGTTCCACCACGGGTCGTAGTGGATGACCACGTCGGCAGCCGTCAAGTTAAGGCCCACGCCGCCCGCCTTGAGCGAAATCAAAAAGACCGGAACCTCGCCCGCTTGGAACTGCGCGACCATCTTGGCGCGGCTCTCCTTAGACGAAGCGCCCGTGAGCTTAAGGAAGGCGATGTCCTCCTTGGCCAGGCGCTTACCGATAATATCGAGCATACCCGTAAACTGGCTGAACAACAGGATGCGATGTCCGCCGTCGAGTGCGCCGTGCACGAGCTCCATGCACGTATCGAGTTTGGCGCTCCCCGCCTTGTAATCCTCGTAGTGCAGACGCGGGTCGCAGCAGATCTGGCGCAGCTTGGTGAGCTCGGCGAGCACCTTGAGCTTGTCCTTCTTAAACTCGGATGCCTCGCGATGCTGCACCTGTTGGGCGATGCGGTCCTGGTTGGCCAGGTAGAGTTTGCGCTGCTCGCCGGTGAGCTGCGCCATGACCGTATCCTCGATCTTCTCGGGCAGGTCGGCCACCACGTCTTCCTTGACACGGCGCAACACAAACGGCGACACGAGCGCTTGCAGGCGAGCGGCACTGTCGCCCTCGGCATGCTCGACCGGGCTTTCGAAGCGCTTGGCAAACGACTCGCGCGTGCCGAGCAGGCCCGGCATTAAAAAGTCGAAGATGCTCCAGAGCTCGGATAGGCGGTTTTCGATGGGCGTGCCCGTCAGGGCAAAGCGCACGCCGGCAGGCAGGCGCTTTGCGGCGCGCGCCACCTGGGTGAGCGGGTTTTTAATGTACTGGGCCTCATCGAGCACCACGCGGGCAAAGTCCCGCTCGGCATACTCGTCGATATCGCGGCGCATGAGGTCATACGACGTCACGACCACGTTATGCTCGTCGGCGCCTGCTATCTGCACGCGGCGTTGAGCCTTGGCGCCCACGATGGCGCACACATCCAGCGAGGGCGCAAAGCGCTCCAGCTCGGCAGTCCAGTTGTACACGAGTGAGGCCGGGCATACCACGAGCGTGGGCTTGTTGTCCCCCGCCTCCACGCGCACCAGGATATGCGCGATCATCTGGAGCGTTTTGCCCAGGCCCATATCGTCGGCCAAGATACCGCCGAGGCCCAGATGCTCAAGCGAGCCGAGCCACTGGTAGCCGTCGACCTGGTAGCCACGCAGCGTGGCCTTGAGCGAGGCGGGTACCGTAAAGTCCATCTTGCCGAGCGTGTCCAGGCGCTCGACGGTACGGCGGAACGCAGCGTCGCGATCGGCCTCGAGCGCGGGCGTGCGCGCGAGCATGCTATCGACGAACAGGGTGCTCGATGCGGAAAGCGACACGCCGTCGAGCAGGTCGACGGCATCGACGCCCAGGTCCTTGGCGAGGCCAAACGCGGCTCGAGCGCCCTCGTCCAGGCGAATGATGTCGCCGGACGTAAGGCGCGCAAACGTTTGATGGCGCTTATAGGAGTCGAGGTAGATGGCAAGATCTGCCGCCGAAAGACCGCTCGCGCCCAGTTCAACATCGAGCAGGTTGCTCTTGACGGTGGCACGCACCGAAAGCTTGGGCGCAGGGCGCACCGAGATCTGGCGTAGGTGGTCGCTGAGCATGACCTCGCCCAGCTCGGACAGGGCAGACAGGCCCTCGGTCAGCAAGCAGAACAGGCTCTCGTCGTCGCGCTCCTCAAACGCCAGGCCGCCCTCGTAAAAGTCGAAATACAGGGCCGCCGTGTCCATAACGCGAAACTCTGCTATCTCGTCGCGCGGCGGCACGCCCGGGCGCTGTTCTTCGAAGGGGCTTCCCGGAGCACCCAGGCTAAAGAGATCTGCCGACCAATCGCCGTAGGCCACCGTAATCTTGCAGGTCACAAGACCATCGTCGACGCCAATCGCCATGGCAAAACTCGGCTCGGGCGCCACGGCGTCAAGTACGGCGGGAGCGGTCAGGTCGGTGTAGTCGCGCAAGATGGGCAGCGCCATGCGGCAGAACTCACCCACCTGGTCGGCAGCGATATGGACCGGCGTGCGGCAGGGCAACAAGTGCGATAGGAACGGCGCCGCATGTTGGGCAAACGCCGCGTCGGTACGGCGCGCGCGGCGCGTATCGACCAGATAGGCTGCGTCACCTGCGACAAAGCAGTACGTATCGGCCGGCAGGCGCAAGTCGTAGCTGCCTCCCGCCGCCGGTGCAATCTTGGCGGCAAGGAGCGGCGGGCGCTTAGCCGGGACTTCGCCCTCCCCCTGCGGCGACGGCTCGACCGCCACCTCGTAGGAGCGATGCGTCGTCGTCCCCCGCGACCAAGCAGGCTCAAAGGACATGGTCCTGCCGCGCAGCAGGTCCAGCACGGACACGATGGAATACTCGGATACCGGCAACTGACGCTCGGCAACAAAGCCGCTGCGAGCAAAGTCATACGATGCCGAGCGCGAACTCGTGATGTCGCTCAGGTAGGCGATCGTCATTGCGACAAAGTCGAGCAGCTTTGTCGACACGTCATCGAAAGCCTCGGGTACATGGGCAAACGTAAGCTTCTTGCCATAGGAGAACGTACCACCACGCACATAGGCATCGGCCATGCCGTCGATATCCTTAACCACGTAGGACACCGAACCGCAGCGAATGCGAAACTCGAGCGCCCAGTTAAAGCGATCGGCAAACAGCGGATTGTAGTACGGCACCAGCGAGGGCTCCAGCACCGCTTTGGGCGCATCGGGGTCAATGGTGCCGGCGAGCTTGCGACGCATGGCCGCGAGCTCGTCCATGCGCGCGTCCGAAAGATCGGAAAGCGCCGCCACAAGGCTCGGGCTCGTGGGGACGGGCGCAGGGAAGGGAAAGTTGGGGTTGACCGAAGATGCGCTAGGCGCGGGGCGTGCGGACTGTTTGGATTGTGCGGGCGGTGCCGTAAACGTGCGGACCGGCGTACGCAGGCCCTCGACAGGCTCGGCGCCACTGGCATCCAGATACGCCAACGCCGTGGCGATGGCGTGCTTGCACATGCCGGAATAGCGGAAGGCAGCGGGGCAATCGCAGTCGTAGTCAATAACCTCGTGCTCGTCCATATCGAGCGCCACGTGCGTCTTGTACAGGTCGCCGCGCGAGCCACGCACCGTGCCCTCGATGTTCACGTTTTTGGAGAAGCGCGAGCCGGAGTCCTCAAACGACAGCACGGCACCGTTGAGCATGAGCGAGCGCCCCTTCATAAAGGTGCTGCTAAGCGCCGCCTCCTTACGAAGCGCCTGCACAAACGTCCCCTGCGCCATCACTTCCTCCAATCTCACCCGGGGTAGCTAATTTGGGACGGGGCTATTTTAGCTACCCCCATATGTCGGTTGAGATGCATTCCGACCCCGACTCATTCGCCGTCAGTCAAAGGGTAGCTAAAATAGCCCCGTCCCAAATTAGCTACCCCGCCAACGCCGTCCTTAAATTACCGTCACTCTGCCTTGGTTACCCACAATCGCCTTTGCCTCTGCCAGCAGCGGAATCGAGCGTGCGTTGACCTTGGCCGGCACCTCGGCACGCAGTACGCGCCCGTCCACCTGCTCGATAAAGATCTCCACGCGGTCGCCGCCCGGGTTTGCGGTAAGCACCGTGGCAAGACGCGCCATATTGCCCTGGCTAAAGCGGCTGTTGGGCACCATGACCTCAAACACCTTGGGCTTGTTGTTCTCCTCGTTAAGCTCAAGCGGCACGATCTCCTGCGCGATGATCTGGTCGCCGCGGTCCGAACGCTCGAGCTTGCCCTTAATGCGAACAAACGCATCAGACAGCTGCGCACCGGTCTCGGGATCGACCTCGCCGTACAGGTATCCCTCGGCCTCTTTGTAGGTCTTGGGGAACACCACGACCGTGGCCTCGCCTTCCATGTCCTCGAGCTGCACAATACCCATGGGGTCGCCGTTTTTGGTCACGCGCTTGGACACGCTCGAGACCATGCCGGCCCACCACAGCGCCTTGCCCTCGGGAATCTCCTGGTTGATGGTACCGCCCGTGGGGTTTTGCACCTCGTAGCCGGTATCGATCTGCGAGAACGAGAAGTCGCGTGCCTTGGCTAGTGCATACTCAAACGGGCGCAGCGGGTGGTCCGAGACATAGATGCCCAGAACCTCCTTCTCCTGGCTCAACTTAAGGTGGCGGTCCCACTCCTGGCCATCCGGATCGGGCACGCTCACCTCAAAGCCCGAGCCCTCAACGTCGCCAAACATATCGAAGAACGACGTCTGGCCGCTCGCGCGATCTTTCTGGCGCTTTACCGCTGCATCGATGATGTTCTCGGGGTTGTTCTTGTCCACGAAGTGCATCATCTGGCGACGCGGATACCCCGTGGAGTCGAAAGCGCCTGCCTTGATGAGCGATTCGATCACGCGACGGTTGGCCTGGCTCGAGTCCACGCGCTCGACAAAGTCGTGCAGCGTCTTAAACGGACCGCCCGCCTCGCGCTCGGCGATAATCGCCTGCGCCACGCCGGTGCCCACGCCGCGGATGCCAGCCAAACCAAAGCGCACGCCTTCCTTGGTAGCCGTGAACTCGGTACCGGACTCGTTGACATCTGGCGAAAGCACGGGGATGCCGTCGTGGCGGCACGCCGAGACGTAGTGCACGATCTTGTCGGTCTTGCCCGTATAGGACGTCAGAACGGCCGCCATGTACTCGTGCGGATAATGCGCCTTGAGCCACGCCGTCTGCATAACCAGGATGGCGTAGCCGGCGGAGTGCGACTTGTTAAAGGCGTAGGACGCGAACTCGAGAACATCGTCCCAAATCTTCTGGGCGACCTCGCGCGTGTAGTTGTTCTTGATGGCGCCGTTCATCCAGTGGTCGTAGGTGGTCTCGTCCGAGCCATCCTCCCAGTGGAGCACCGTCGACGTGAGCAGCTTGATCTTCTTCTTAGCCACGGGCTTACGGATACGCGAGTCCGATTCGCCCTTGGAGAAGCCGCACATCTCGACGGAGATGAGCATAACCTGCTCCTGGTAGACCATGGTGCCGTAGGTTTCGCCCAGGATGTCGTCCAGACGGTCATCGTAGGAGACGGCCGGCTCCTTGCCGTTCATACGGTTGATGTAGGACGAGACCATGCCGGCGCCCAGCGGGCCCGGGCGGTACAGAGCGATCAATGCCACGACGTGTTTGTACTCAGTGGGCTTCATGTTCTTGATCGTGGCCGTCATGCCGGCGGACTCGACCTGGAAGACGCCGGCGGTGTGGCCGGAGCCCATGAGCTTAAAGATCTCGGGGTCGTCAAAGGGAATCTCTTCCTCTTTGATGTCGATGCCGAAGTTCTTTTTGATGTTTGCCTTGGCCTTGGAGATAACCGTCAGCGTGCGCAGGCCCAAGAAGTCCATCTTGAGCAGGCCCATGTCGGCAACGGTATGGCCCTCGTACTGGGTAATCTCGACGCCGCCCTTGGTGTCGAGCTTGGTGGGCACGTGCTCGTTGACGGGGTCGCGGCAGATCAGAACGGCGCACGCGTGCACGCCCTCGCCACGGGTGAGGCCCTCGATCGAGAGCGCCGTGTCGATGATGCGGCGAGCGTCGTCGTCCTTTTTATAGGCCTCGGCAAAGTCGGGGTTAAACAGATCCTCTTTGCCGGGTTGCTTTTCGAGCACCTGCTTGAGCTTGACCTTGGGGTCGCTCGAGACCATCTTGGACAGGCGCTGGCCCATGTAGACCGGATAGTCCAGCACGCGCGCGGCGTCGTTGATGGCCTGCTTGGCCTTAATGGTCGAGTAGGTGATGACGTGGGTGACTTTCTCGGGGCCGTAGAGCTGGCGAACGTGCTCCACGACCTCGAGGCGCCGCTCATCGTCGAAGTCCATATCGATATCGGGCATCTCGGTACGCTGCGGGGACAGGAACCTCTCGAACATCAGGCCGTTCTCGAGCGGGTCGAACGCGGTGATGTTCATGGCGTAGGCGACGATAGCGCCGGCGGCCGAGCCACGGCCGGGGCCGACGCCGATGCCGTTGTCCTTAGCCCATTGCACGTACTCGGCAACGATCAAAAAGTAGGCGGCAAAGCCCTTGTCGCAGATGACCTTGTATTCGTACTCAAAGCGCTCTTTGATGTTGACGCCACCGATCTCGCGCGTGGCCCAGTCGTCACCATAGTGCTGGCGCAGGCCCTTCTCGCACTCGCGACGGAACTGGCTCTCGTGCGTCTCGCCGGGATCGAGCAACGGGAAGCGCGGCAGGATGATGGAGTCCCAGTCCAGCTCAACGTAGCACTTGTCGGCGATCTCGAGCGTGTTGTCGCAGGCCTCGGGGCAATACGGGAACATCGCCCGCATCTCCTCCTCGGTCTTCATGTAAAACTCCGAGCCGGTCATGCGCATGCGGTTGGGGTCGTCAACCTTGGCGTTCATGCCGATGCACATGATGACGTCCTGCACGGGCGCGTCCTCGCGGCGCAGGTAGTGGAAGTCGTTGGTAGCGATAACCTTGACGCCCACCTGCTTGGCGATGTCGATGAGCGTGCGGTCCATCTGCTCGTCGGTCAGGCCGTTGTCGGTGGTGATGCCGTGTTCCTGGATCTCGATGTAGAAGTCGCCGGGCTCGAAGGTGTCACGGAAGGTCTCGGCCCACTTGATGGCGCCTTCCATGTCGCCGCGGTCGATGTATTTGGGGATGATGCCCGCGATACAGGCGCTCGTGCAGATCATGCCCTTGGCATGGCGGCGCAGGTTGTCGAGCGTCACGCGCGGCTTGTAGTAAAAGCCCTGCACGGCGGCCTCGGAGACCGTCTGCATTAGGTTGACGTAGCCCTCCTGATCCTTGGCCAGAAGGATCATGTGGTAGAGCTCGGGCTTGTGGTCGCGGGCAAGGGTCTCGTCCGGCGTAAAGTAGACCTCGCAGCCAAAGATGGGCTTGATGACCAGGGGCGGTTTGAGCTCGTCGATGTTGCCCTTCTCGTCCCACATGGCCATGTCTTTGACGTACTGGGCATGCTCGCGCGGGTTTGCCTCGGGGTCGGGCTCCACCAGCTCGTCGCGGCGGTCCTTTTCCAAGAAGGCCTTGTCGTGGCTCCAGGTTTTGTACTCGGGCGTGTTGTGGTTGACGGCGTCGCAGGCCAGCGCCAGGTCGGGCACGCCATACATGTAGCCGTGGTCGGTAATGGCCACGGCGGGCATGCCCAGCTCAACGGCGCGGTTGACCATATCCTGGATACGGGTTGCGCCGTCGAGCATGGAGAAAACAGTGTGATTGTGCAGATGGACGAATGCCATGTGATGAGCTCCGATGCGGGTTCGTGTTCTGACTGAACGATTTTACCCCACGGCGCGGACGGCACCCGAACCTAGCCAAACCAACACGGCTCCTCTTGCAGTTGCGGTGAAATGCGGACTGTTTGGCGGCTTTTTTGGCCAAAACAGTCCGTATTCCACCGCAAGTTATCTGAGGGCTAGAGGTTGTAGGTGACTACTTGAGGTTCGGCGGGTTCGACGAAGATGGTTGGATTCGCCTGCTCCACGCGAACGAACTTGACGGTCACGGCCTCAAAGCCCGCCTTGTGCAGAACATCAGCGTAGACGCGCGCCTGCAGGGCGTGCTTCTCCTGCAGCTGTTCCGGCGTCTCGTCCGGCGTGCCGCCCGTCTTGTAGTCGATGACCAGCGCGCGCGACGAATCCGCCGGGTCGGTCGCTAGCGCATCGATGGCACCCTCGGCATAGGCGCCGTAGCGAGCGATGTCCTCGTCCTCGCAGCCCAGCGAAAAAAACGGCACCTCGGCGCGAACGCACGGCCACGCGAGCAGGTCGGCACGAACAGCCGACTTGAGCCAGCGGTCCAGGGCAACGTCGAAGCGTTCGCACTGCTCCGGCGTCAGGCGCCACAGGCGAGCCAGGGCGTCGGCACGCTCAGCGGGCAGCGCATCGGCACCCATCTCGATGAGCCACTGGCAGGCAGCGTGGAAGGCCGAGCCCAGCGCCATGGGATTACCGGCGGGCTCGACAGCAGCCACGTCCGCATCCGTCATCTCCGAGCCATCCGACTCCGCATCATCGCCAGCCTCGTCCATGGGCACGCGCGTCTCGGCGGCACGGTCCTCGGCCTCGGCATGCAGCGCCGCGGCAATCGACGAATAGCTGTACGAATCACGCGCCGGGAACGGACAGATGCCCATGCGCACGCCCGCCGCCTGGGGATATACGAGTTCAAACGAATCGGGCTTGGGATCGGCAGGACCAGGCACAGTTGAGTGCGCAGCATTACCGGCGACATCGGTATCGCCACGAACGAGCCTGCCCTCGGCATCCAGCGAAGCGTTGGCCTCAAACGCCTGCTCGCCAAAGGTAAAGCCCGCGAGCGAAATGAGCTCGTAGTCGCCCGGCTGGGAGTTGTCGAACACCAGGCGGTCGGCATCGAGCTGCGGCATGTCCAGAGCGTCGGTCGGCAAAATACGGCGGAGCACGTCGTAGGTCAGATCGGTCTCGACGTCGAAGGTCGGCGCCGTCACCTTGCCACGGCTCACGCCGGCATCCATCGCCAAGATCACCAGCTCGCGCGCACGCGTCATGGCAACATAGAGCAAGCGGGCCCGCTCCTCGAGCGAAAGCTGCAGGTCGTCGTTGCGCAGGCGAGCAAATGCCTCGGCGGGAGAACCCGTCGCACAGACGTCCTCCATGAGCTCCGGCGGCAGCCACAGCGACGTGCCCTTGCCCTTAAACGCGTGCTCAAACTGCTTTTTGACGTCGTCTCCCTTCACAAAGGTTCCGTCGGCGAGCTTAACGCCGTCGAAGCGTGCCGGCAGTGCCACGACCTGCGCTCCTCCCTCGACGCGACCCATCTGTGCCGCACCCGAGGACTTACGCACGCCAAAGCACTCGGCGACCGCCACGACCGGATATTCCAGACCCTTAGAGGCGTGAACCGTCATGATGCGCACCGCGCCGTCGCCCTCCTCGTTGAGGGCACCCGGGGCTTCCTTGCCCGCCAAGAAGCGGTCGAAGGCCAGCGCGATGGAACGCGGCGAGTTGCCGAACTCGGCCTCCGCCTCGGCCACGGCGTCGAGCGCCTTGAGCACGTTGGCGGCAATGGCCTTGCCCTCGGGACCGCGCTGTGTCAGACGCACAAACCAGCCGGAGGCGTTGACCACGTCGCGCGCGATGGCGGCGAACGAATCGCGGCCCACGCGACGAAGCGCATACCGCAGCACCTCGCGGGCGCGCGTCACGAGCGGCAGATCTTGCAGACCCGGCACGTCGAAATCACTCATGATGCCCGCGTCGATATTCCGGCGCGAGGTCTCCCCCGTCTCGCTATCGAGCTTGGTCGCCAGCGCCAGGAACTCCTGAGCGCCGAGCGCAAACATCGGCGAGGCGAGCAGCGGCATAAGGCCCTGCGCCGTATCGGCCGGATTGGCGAGCGCACATACCAGGGCGCGCACCGTCTGCACCTCGGCTGCTTGGGCAAAGACCGAGCCGCCCGCGATGACGCAGTCGAGCCCCTGGTCGCGGAAGGCCTGGGCGTAGACGTCGGCGTTGGTCATGCGGCCCAGTAGCAGCACCATGCCGCCCTGAGGCTGGCCGGCATCGGCAAGCGCGCGGAAGCGCTCGGCGATCGCACGGGCCTTGGCCTGTGTGCGCTCCTGCGTACTGCCGCCGGCAACAAAGAGCGCCTGACGACGCGAGGCGTCTGCCACCAGCGTATCCTTGCGGCCGTCGCTCGCCTCAAGATCCAAAAAGCCCTGCATCAGGCCGCCGTCATCGCCGTCGAAAACGCGTGCCACATAACGCAGCACCTCGTCATGGCTGCGGAAGTTGCGCACAAGTTTGACGAGTTCGCCAGCAGGTGCGTCGGCCACTACAGTCGCCTCGGGCGCGGCAGACGAGCCCACCTTGCGCTCCTGGCGACGGAACACCTCGACCTCGGCGCCGCGGAAGCGATAGATGGACTGTTGTGCATCGCCCACGGTGCACAGCGCGCGCTCCCACGCACCCGTCAGGTAACGAATCAGATCGACCTGCATCTGGTCGGTATCCTGAAACTCATCGATCATGACCATCTTAAAGCGGCCCTCGTACGCAGCACGGATGGCAGGGTAATCGCGCAGGGCCTCGTAGGCCATACGCAGCAGGTCGTTATTATCGAGGGCGGACTGGGCAGCCTTCAGTGCGCGATACTCGGCCTCCACGGAACGGGCCAGGCCCACCAGCGCATCGAGCGCCGGGGCACCGCAGGCAAGCACGATATTGATAAACGCATCGGCGGCCTCGGCCTTGAGCAGCTCGACCTGCTCCTTAGGGAATGCCTTGCTCGCGCGCGGCATGGTGCATGACATCATGAGTCGCGCCGCATCGGCCATGGTCTTGCCGCTCGCCTCGAACGCATCGATGGCGTCGAGCGCCGCCTGTGCCTTCTCGGTCGCGGCCTTGCTTGCGCCCAGCGCCGCGCGATAGGCATCGGCGAGCGCCGAGGTATCGGCCTGGCCGCGCGCCACGCGCACGTCATCCATACCGCCCGGCAACTGGCTCGACAGCTCCAGCAGGTCGCGCACCAGACCCTTGATGGTCGTACCGCCGCCAAAGGGACCGCCCTCGCCCGCCATGGGATACCAGGCATAGAGGGCCTTGAGCGATGCCGCGAGCTCGGGGGCTGCATCGGGTGCCGTCGCGCGACCCAGCACATGCTCAACAGCCTGATCCATGAGCTCGTCGGTATCGGTGAGCACCGTGAACTCGGGGTCAATGCCCAACTCCAGCGCGTGCGCGCGCAGGATACGCGAGCACATGCCATGAATGGTCGAGATCCACGCGTCGTCGACGGTCAGCGCTTCCTCGTCCATGCCCTCGTCGACAAGCGCACGGCGCACGCGGTCGCGAATCTCGGCCGCGGCATCCTTGGTAAAGGTGATGGCGAGCACCTGGTCCAGATGCTCAACGAACGGACCGGATTCGGGCGAGAGCGCGTAGACGATGCGGCGCGTGAGGGTAAAGGTCTTGCCCGAACCGGCGCCCGCCGAGACAAACAGCGGACGGTCGAGCGTTTTGACGATCTGCAGCTGTTGCGGCATCAAAGTCGAAAGATCCATGGTCTACACGCCCCTCCTTACAAACGTACCTTCGTGGTTATACGAGCAGCGCGCATGCGCGGCCTGAGCCGACGACGGATCGACGGCGGCAACGTTGCCTGCCTCAAGCTCCCGCAGGCGCTCGGCGATGCCGGTCTCCACGCGATCGAGCAGGGCGTCGAAGTCCATGTTGCCGCCCTCGCCGGGGAAACCTTTCTTAAGACCCGGGATGCGACCGTCGCCGCGGTCTTCCTCGAGCAGCTCGGCGCTCGCGGCACCGCGCAGCGCCGGCTTGCCGCCCTTGGTCGAAAAGTAGAGCGCCGCGCGGGTATCCAGATCCAGCGCCCGGCGCATGGCCTGCGCATAGATAAGTGTCTGGGTATGGGGCGGTAGCCACCGCGGGTCGTCGATGGCGGCCTCGCCCGATTCCTCGTCGCGCACCGTGGGGTCGGCGAGTTTAAACTCCTCAACGCCCGTGCGGTGCTTGTAGTCGATCACCACGGCGCGGTTCTCGGCATCCACGTCCACACGGTCGATGCGCCCGCCGAGCGGCCAGCCGGCATACTCAACGTTAAGATCGTTAAAGGCGAACTCAAGGTAGCGCGGAGCAAAAGGAGCCAGCGCCTCGGCTTCATAGGCAAGCACGCCCTCCAGCTGCGGCAAGATCTCGGCCACTTGGCGCTCCTCCACCGGGGAGAGCGGCACGAGCGGGCCCTCGTTGCCGCGCTTGGAGGCATGCTCGGCCAAGGCCTCGTCAAAGACCTTGCGCAGCAGCTCCTGGGCACGCGGCAGGTTCTCGGGCGTCACGCGCTCCATGCCCTCCTGGGGCAGACGGGCGTGCAGGTGTTCCAGCACGTCGTGGACAAAGTTGCCCTTCTCCATATTGCCAAAGCCGGCGTCGATCGACTGGGGCTTCACGCGGTACGAGACGAACCAGCATAGCGGGCAGGTCGAATAGGCCTCGATCTGCGAGGCAGACGTCAGGCGCGGCACGAGCGGCGCATCCTCGCCCTCGCCATCGCGACGGCGCAGGACCAGATACGGAATGGCTTCATCGCTCAGATGCTGAGGAGCTTCGCAGGTCACGCGTTCGCGCCTAAGACCTTCGCCTGCCGCGGGATCAAAGTCGGCGATGATATCGCCCTCGCCCACGCGCGTGGGCTTGACAGCGCCAGCGGCCTCGGCATGTGCCCGCAGCTCGGTCCATACGGCTGCCGGGTAGCACTCTCGTGCCTGGCGATCGTGCGTCACGCGGGCGAGCGCGACCGGACCGCTCGCCGCCTGCATCGCACGGCCAAAGCGCACGCGCAGCAGGGCGGCGGGCTCCAAAGACACGCCGTTGCGGCGCAGCTCGGCCGTCAACGTGGCAAGCGGGCCCTCTTCGTGCGAAAGCGGGTAGCTGTCCAGGTCGACATCGGCAAACAGCACGGCATCGTAGCTGCCAGGGCGCAGAACCGACGCATCGGCAAGCGACACGAAGCGCACTTGTGCCCGTGGCGTGCGATCGACCTCGTAGGTCTCGTAATCGTAAGCGGTACTGCGCTTGTCCACCTTGGTTCGAACGCCGTCGAGAACCGGCACGGTCGCGGCCTGCGACACGTCGAGCGCGCGAGCATCGTTCATAAGGATGTCGATGGCATGGCGCAGCAAAGCCGTCTCTGCCTGGCGACGGGCCTGGCCGTCAAGGCCGCCTAGAGCGCGATCGGGCAACGCCTCGGCAACGGCAAGCATGGCCTTAAGCGCCGTCACGGGCTTGTCACGCCACAGCGCCTGGAACACGTCCGAGACCACACACGGTACGTTCTTAAACCAGTTATCGTCGCTCGTCGCCTTGCGCGCGCCCCTCACCTGGCCCTGAACGCTCTGCAGCAGGCTCTTGACGCCCGCGGTAGTCTTGTTGCGCGAGAGACGCATATTCTTATCGAAGGTACGGGCATTGACGGCATCAGCGCCCGAAAGCGGACTGTAGATCCAGTCGGTAAGCTCCGGCGCGGGCCACCACTCGGTCTTGGAAGCGGTGCCCTCGTCGGCGGCTTTCATACGCTCGATCAGGTTGGCGAGCGCCGTAAACTGCCTGCCCGCGATGGACTGGGAAAACGCCGTGAACTCAGTCGTCTCGGCCGCAATGTGACGCGCCGCCAAACGGGCGGCGAGCTCGCCGAACAGCTGGGGTGCCCGGGCAGAAACGACGAGCACGCGCACGGGGTCGGCGGGCGTTGCAGTAGCTTTATCGGCCTTGGACTCCTTGTGCGCTTTCACCAACTTATCGATGGCGTCCGCATAGACATGAGCACGGGCATGGGGGCCGGCGACCTCAATAAAGGCAGGCTGAGCGGCGGCCCCGCAAACGACATCAGACGCGACGGCGTCCTCCCCCAGCGGCGCGATCTCAAACAGCACACCGCGGGCATCAAATGCCGTGGCAAGCTCCTCGCGCATCGCCGCCTGCTCGCGGGCAAGCAGCACGACGACCTCTCCCCCATTGTTCGCCACGGCAGACAGCAGCTCGAGTAGACCGTGCGTAAACGACGTGGTACCGCGCACGCATACGGCGCGGGCGCACGCCGGCAGGCTATCGGCCAGGGCACCGGCCATAATGTCAGCTGCCTCGCAGGGCTCGACCATATCTCGACGGTCCAAACCGCCCGCGTAGGCACGCAAAAGCTCAAACACACGAGCCTCGGCATCGCTTTTTGGCTCAGGCTGGCAATTGTTGCCACCGCATCGCTCGGCCGTCGTCCCCGCCACACCCGGCAGCACATCGCGGGCCATGCGCGCGAGCATGCGCACCGTGCCCTGGCTACGCGAAAGCGGCTGCAGGTCGGCATCGTCGAGACGCGTGACCATGTCCGAGAACAGCATCTGGCGCTGCAGGTTGTCAACGAAACCGCGCCCGTCGCCCAAAAGCTCCCAAAGCGAGCGAATCCACGATGTAGGCGTCTTATAGTCAATACCCAGCGAAATCCCGGCTTCCGCCGCATCATGACGGCACAGGTCGAGCTCGGCAAACGTAGGTGCCAGCAGCACGGCACGTCCGTGGCAGCCAACAAGGTCGGCAAGCAGCGCCGACTCGGCATCACTCAAATCCGTGCCGGCATTGGTGGTATAGATTCGAACAGGCATGGTCCTCCGCTCAAACTGTTCGCAATAATCAATGCATCCATCCTACCCGCCCAAGCGGACACATTGCCACCGCAGCTCCATCTTTTGGTACAAAGCAACCTGACCCCAACGCACCAGCCGATTGCGGGCATATAAAAACCGCCCCCGGAGGGACGGTTCTTCGTAATTCAATGTTGTCGCTGGCCTACTCGCCATCCTCCAACTTAATGAGGATCTTGCGGTAGCCACCGTACTCGCCGTTCAGCGCCTTTGAAACGCGGCTCACCGTGGTGGACGAAGCGCCGGTACGGGCCTGAACCTCAACATAAGGCTCGCCCTCGTCCAAATAGCGCGCAACCTGCAAACGCTGAGAAAGGTCGCAAATCTCGCGCGGCGTGCAGATATCGGTCAAAAACGCTTGGATATCCTTCTCGTCGTCCAAAAGGCTAAATGCGTGGACCAGCTGCTTGACATCAGGCTTGTCAAACATGTTCTCGATATTCATCGATCACCGCCAAACCCGCCAAAAGGCATCGAAGTTGATACTGACATCGGGCATCGTTCACCCGTTCTATGCAATAGGGCAACGCCTGTGGCTTTTGCCCGTAGCAGTGTAGCACACCACCAAACTAAAGCGACAAGACTCTCTGCCAGCGGCGCGTTTTTCAGGACGAACGCCGTTTAGAAACCATATGCGCACGTAAGCTCCACGAATATTTGAGACAATGGGCGCCCAAACACCGCGGCGCGCCCGCGCAACCATCCAGGTCGCCGCCGTAAGCCGCTTCACGCGACGCCAGCAATCCCGGCGCAAGAAAGGATTCACGCCATGCGCTTTATGCTTAACTGGCTCTTCACCTCGATCGCCATCGCGATCGCCACGTTCCTCGTCCCCGGTATCCAACCCTTCGGCTTTGCCGAGACCTGGGTCTGCTTTGCCTTTGTGGGACTGTTCCTGAACATTGTCGATTCGTTCGTCAAACCGTTCCTCACGGTCATCTCGCTGCCGCTCACGATCATTACGCTGGGCATTTTCCAGCTTGTCGTCAACAGCTTTATGCTTGAGCTCGCGAGTTACCTGTCGGTCAACCTGCTGGGCGTCGGCATCTCCATCGCCAGCTTTGGATCGGCCTTTATGGGCAGCATCCTGGTGTCCATCACGCGCAGCATCCTCGACAGCATCGCCGAGGACTAAAACGGCCATTCCGGCCGTGTCCGTCTCAACAGCCCAAAACGAAGGCCGCCCATCGCAAAAATGGGCGGCCTTCTTATTTGCCAAGTCTCAAAGGGCGAGAGAATCTACCATTTCCACCCCGTCCCCAAATGGCGGGTATGGGTTAGATGACGTAGTCGTAACCATGGTTGGGAGCGACAAGTTGATCAAGCGTCACACCGTCGAGGTAGTCGTTGATGAGCTTGTCCAGGTTCTTCCACACGTCGAGCGTGGGGCACTCGTCCGAACGCGAGCAGCCCTTGCAGTCGCCGTCCAGGCATGCGACCGGCGCCAGACTACCCTCGGTCAGGCGCAGGATCTCGCCCACCGTGTACTGCTCGGGCGGGCGCGTGAGCACGTAGCCACCGCCCTTGCCACGCATGCCCGAAAGCATGTTGGCGCGCACGAGCGTAGCCAAGATGTTCTCGAGATATTTCTCGGAAATCCCCTGTCGCGCCGCGATCTCTTTGAGCGGGATGCGACCGGCCGCCTGGTGCTCGGCCAGATCGACCATAACGCGCAGGGCATATCTGCCCTTAGTAGAAACCAACATGTATAGTGCTGCCTTTCGGTCATTTAGTCCGTAGAAATTCTAGCCGAAAAATTGGTTTTGAAAATACCCGTTCCGGTCAAGATGGTTAATCGACTCGTAATAATCTTCTATTTCCTATTGCGTTACTAGGCTTTAGTGTCTACTATGCTTGCCAACAGCAAAACGAACAACCTATACGGTTTGTGGGTTTCGTTGCTACACACACCGTAAAACCACACGGTATCCAGTCATTTGAACACTTTGGAGGTTCACCATGAGCAACGTTTACACGTCCATCGATCAGCTTATCGGCCATACCCCGCTTCTGGAGCTCACTCACTTTGAGGTCGATGAGGACCTCAAGGCCCGCGTGCTCGTCAAGCTGGAATACTTCAACCCCGCCGGCTCCGTCAAAGACCGCGTCGCCAAGAACATGATCGACGAGGCCGAGAAGGCCGGCAAGCTCGTGCGCGGTGGCGGCTACACCATCATCGAGCCCACGAGCGGCAACACCGGCGTCGGCATCGCCTCGGTGGCGGCTGCCCGCGGCTACAAGGTGATCATCACCATGCCCGAGACCATGTCCGTGGAGCGCCGCAAGCTTATGCAGGCATATGGCGCACAGCTCGTGCTCACCGACGGTTCCAAGGGCATGAAGGGCGCCATCGCCAAGGCCGAGGAGCTGCAGAAGGAGACCCCCAACAGCATTATCGCCGGCCAGTTTGTGAACCCCGCCAACCCCGCCATCCACAAGGCCACGACCGGCCCCGAAATCTGGGATGACACCGACGGCGAGGTCGACATCTTCGTCGCCGGCGTTGGAACCGGCGGCACCGTGACCGGCGTGGGTGAGTTCCTCAAGGAGCAGAACCCCGAGATTCAGGTCGTCGCCGTTGAGCCCGCCACTTCCCCGGTGCTCTCTAAGGGCCAAGCCGGCCCGCACAAGATCCAGGGTATCGGCGCCGGCTTTGTGCCCGACGTCCTCGACACCCAGGTCTATGACGAGATCATCCCCGTCGAGAACGACGACGCCTTTGCGACCGGCCGCGCCGTGGGCCACAAGGAGGGCGTGCTCGTGGGCATTTCGTCCGGCGCTGCCGTGTGGGCCGCGCTGCAGCTGGCCAAGCGCCCCGAGAACGAGGGCAAGACCATCGTGGCGCTGCTCGCCGACACCGGTGAGCGCTACCTGTCCACGGCACTGTTCCAGGACTAGAGCTTCTCGTTCTTAGAACGAGTCCAAGGCACGCCGGCCTTCCCTCTCTTCTGGCAGCCTGGGCTCATCCCAACAGGGCGTCCCACATGACGCCCGAACTTGCTACAATGTCTGCGGCGCGGAACCAGCCTCCCGCGCCGCTTTTCTTTTTTGGCCACATGCCACCAAGGAGAACCTCCCCATGCACAACAAGCGCGTGCTCGTCGCCATGAGTGGCGGCGTCGATTCCAGCGTGACCGCGTACCTGCTCAAGCGCCAGGGCTACGAATGCGTCGGCGCCACCATGCGCCTCACCTGCCCCGCGCCCGATCCCGTCACGGGCATGAGTAAGGTCGACCGCGACATCGCCGATGCAAAGGCTGTCGCCGAGCGCCTGGGGATACCCCACCATGTGCTCGACCTGCAGCAGACCTTCGACCGCAATGTTATCGAGCGCTTCGTGACCGCCTACCAGGAAGGGTTGACACCCAACCCGTGCATCATCTGCAACCGCCATATTAAGTTTGGCGCGTTGCTCGATGCAGCGCTCGATATGGGCTGCGACTACATCGCCACAGGTCACTACGCCAAAACGAGCCAAACGTCCGACGGCACCTGGCAGCTGCACCGTGGCGAGGACCCAAAGAAGGACCAAAGCTACTTTTTGTATTCGCTTACGCAGGAGCGCTTGGCACGCACAATCTTTCCGCTGGCAGGCCTGGACAAGGAGCACGACGTGCGCCGCATCGCCGCCGAGCAAGGCTTTACCAACGCCCAGAAGGCCGAAAGCGAGGACATCTGCTTTATTCCAGACGGCGACTACGCGGGCTATATCGAGCGCCGCTGCGGACATCCCGCTGCACCGGGCGACATTGTGTGGCGCGACGGCAGCGTGGTCGGACGCCATAACGGCGCGTTGCGCTATACCATCGGCCAGCGCAAGGGCTTGGGCGTCGCGATGGCGCATCCCGTGTATGTGACGGGCGTCGATGCCGCCAACAACACCGTGCATCTGGGCGAGGCCGAGGACCTAACGGCCACAGCACTCACGGCCGACGACTGGATCTGGAGCGCCCCTGCCGACCGCATGGAGGCAGAACTCGATGCCGGCGGCATTCGCGTGGGCGCCAAGTACCGTTACCGTCAGAAAGACCAAGCAGCGACCCTTACGCGCGGCGAAGACGGGCAAATGCTGCTGACTTTTGACGAGCCGCAGCGAGCCATCGCCCCCGGCCAGGCTGTCGTCGTCTACCGCGGCGACGTCGTCCTCGGCGGCGGCACGGTGACCGGCGCACTTAAGTAGCCCCATCCCCTTCATAAATTGCGGTGAAATAGGGACTG
>CABTWP010000004.1 GCA_902488525.1 uncultured Collinsella sp. | reverse complement strand
TACGTGGGATCGCGCTACGTTATGGTCATGTAGCTCTAGTTGCGCGGGTTTTCAAAACGCCCAAAGGCTCCCCGCCTCGAACCCCCCACAGCGGCCAACCTCCCTTTAACCTCCGCTGCCCGAACACAAGGGCGAAGCCCCGCCCACAGCGAGCAAGGTGCCTTGAAGCGAGGCGGCATTGACCTTCTGGTCATGCGGCCGAAGTTGAAAGGCAGATTGCCGCTCGGGCGGGCTTGCAGCGTCGAGCCGTTGCGCGGTTTGGAAAACCGCGCAACTAGAGCTACATGACCATAACGTAGCGCGATCCCACGTAGTACTGCTTACCCATCAGGACCGGCTCTCCATTGGGACCGGTAAAGCTGGCACGCAGGTTGAGCAGGGGATCGTGCGGAGCAATACCCAACTCGGCCGCCTGCTCGGTATTGGCACGAACGGCCTCGACCGTGCGGTAGCCAACCGAGACAATCGGCGTTCCGCCAACACGCTCGACCTCGGCAAAAATCGACTTGTCCTCAAGATCGGCCGTCAACAGCTCACGGTAGGCGTCAAACGGCACAAAGATGTTCTCCTCAAAGATGGGCTCGCCGTCGGCTGTACGCACGCGCTTGATGTGCAGCAGCAGCGCGTCCTTCTGCAGGCCAAAGAACTCCATCTCGTTTTGACGTGCCGGCACAATCTGGCGATCGACCACATGCGCGCCCGCCTTCATGCCATTATCGGCACACAGCGCGGTAAACGTCTGCAGCGTCGAGGCGTGAAACTGGCGATTGATGTGCGGCGTGGAGACAAAGGTGCCGCGGCCCTGCTGCTTAACCAGGTAACCATCGGAGCACAGCTCCTCGACGGCGCGGCGCACCGTAATGCGGCTCACGTCGTACTGCTCGGCTAGCTCAAGCTCGGACGGAATACGTTCCTTGGGTGCATAAACACCTTTCTCGATCGCATCCTTGATTTCGTCGTAAATCTGCTGGTAAAGCGGTGCATTTTTGGGTGCAGGCATATCTAATCACTCTTATCGAAATATCGAAATAACTAATACGTATATAACGTCTAGTTTCATATTACCTCATATTGATAAAACGATACACCCTCCCTACCAAAAAGCGACAGCTTCATTTTGGTAGGTTTTATCTGGGCAAACGAGAGCCCTCGAAAGCAACGGGGCTTTCGGGGGGCTCGTTCGGATGGGTTGCGCAGGACCGGCAAAATGCCAATACCCTACTTGCCGTCGTCCTGCTGCAGGCTGTCCTGTTCGCTGAGGCGCGCCTGCCTGCTGGCCATGCGTGCGGGCTTGTCGGGATCGGGAACGGCCGTGGGCATGGGCTCGTCGACATGACCGCCCCACCAGCCGCCCACAAAGTTGAGCGTGTGGAACACGTTGATCACGGCGCCGGGATCAACGTCGCACACCAACTTGATAATGTCCTGGCTCTCGTAGGTCGAAACAACGGTGTTCAGCAGGTACATCTTTTCGCGGCTGTATCCGCCGACGACCTCGGCGCAGCTAATGCCGTGCTGAAAATGGTTTACGTAGGCAGTCATGACCTCGTCTGCCTTGCGCGTCGTAATCTGCAGCGTCACGCGATCGTAGCGACGATAGAAACTGTCGATGGTCTTGGTCGAAATAAACTGGAACACGATGGAATACGCCGCCTTGTCCCAGCCAAACATAAAGCCAAAGATCGCCAGGATAAAGCAGTTGAAACCAAAGATGACGCCCCAGATGGTCTTGCCCGTGTGGTTGGAAACCCACAGCGCGATAAAGTCGGTGCCGCCGGTGGATGCGCCGGATTTAAGTGCGATGGCAGCGCCCAGACCCGAGACCACGCCGCCAAAAATGATGAGCATGATCTTGTCGCCCAAAAATGGAGCGAAGTGAAAGACGTTGAGGAACAGCGACGAGAGCACGACCTGCATCATCGAGAAGATGACGAAGCGCTTGCTAATGCCGCTCCAGCATAGGAGCGCCACGGGGATGTTGAGCGCGAGCATACCGAGCGAAATGTCGATGTGAACGCCGCCCAGCGAGGTAACGCGATCGAGCAGGACCGCAACGCCGGTGAGGCCGCTCGGAAGCAGGTCGGCGGGCTGAATGAACGCCTGGATCAGGAATGTCTGGAGGACGGCAGAAATTGTGACCGCCACGGCAGTAATGGCACGGCGGACGATGGTGAGGCGGCCGAGCATGAGCACGCGGTCCGTGAGCTGATCGATGGCGTTCGCCACGTAGGCTCCTTTCGAAGGCAGATGTGGTTGTGGGGCATGCCCGCGATTGTAGCATGGAGCGTGCGGGGGCGCTTCAATTCAACCTCCCTCGACAACCAAAACGGGACCAGCAACCCCCACGACCAAAGGGCAAAATTCCAAGTGAGTAGACTTTTTACGATCTGCCGAGCACACCCAAAACCGCCACCCCTGTGACCTGCGGTTTTACAAAGGAAGATATGCATTGTGCTCGGCCTGCGCCAAAAAGTCTACTCATTTAGTCCGAATCGAAGCCAAACGGATCAAAATCGAAACCAAATTGAGCCAGTCCACCGCAAAAAACGTTTGAACCCGTGCTTCTCGCGGCGGATTGACACTACAAAGCGGCCAA
This sequence comes from uncultured Collinsella sp., assembly GCA_902488525.1. Taxonomy (GTDB): domain Bacteria; phylum Actinomycetota; class Coriobacteriia; order Coriobacteriales; family Coriobacteriaceae; genus Collinsella. Next base: position 63,643 of record CABTWP010000004.1, on the reverse strand, counting down.
AATGTCGGTCAGATTATCAATAACGGCATCGGCTCGCGATTGATCGAGGTTGACGCCCTCGTGCGGACGCAGTGCCAGGACGCGGGCGCCGGAACGTTTGCCAGCCTCGATCCCCAAAGGCGAATCCTCGATAACCAGGCACTCGGCAGGCTCCACCCCCAGCGCCTCCATGGCACGCAGGTAGATCTCGGGGTCGGGCTTAAACGCACTGCACTCGTGACCGCTGATGGTGTAGTCCAGTACATCGGCGATACCGGCAATCTCTACCAGCTCGTCAATGAGCTCACGATAAGACGAGCTCGCGATGGCACACTTCACGCCGCGCTCGTGCAGTGCGCGCATCACCGGCTCCGTCTGCTCGTTGAGCAGCTCGGCATACGGAACGGGGTGGTCCGGGCTGTAGACCTGCTTGTACTCCACGCGAAGGCGCTCGCGCAGCTCAACATCGTCGGGCACCAGCGCCTCCCAAATGGCCGGCTCGTTAGACCCCGAAAGATCGGGGATCTCGTCAAAGTGGAACCCCTTCTCCTCCATAAACGCCACGCGACGACGGTTGTAGAACCACTCGGTATCGACCAGCACGCCGTCCATGTCAAACAGCACTGCTTTGATCATACGCATCTCCTCCCACCTGCCAAATAGAGACAGGTTTATTTTGGTAGGTTTTATCCTGGGTTTTGCGACGCGACAGGCGTGCCCTCCCAAGAGCAAAAAAGGGGACGGGGCGCAAACCCCATCCCCTCTCAATCAACCCGTAAGGTCTACTTACTTGTGATTAGTAGGAAAGCTTCCACATGTAGCGACGCATGGTCAGCGGGTGCTGACGGGCCTCGGCGATCTGGTTGCCGTACTCGCGCATAACGGCGAGGTGCAGCAGCGGGTTGAAGTAGGTGACGACGCTCGCGGGCACGGCGTCAGCCAGGCCGTAGTCCTTGGAGTCGATCAGAGCGACCTTGGCGCCCATGCGCTCAAGGAAGGTGAGGGCGCGGGCGTCCATCGGACGGGTAGCGCCATCGGACATGAAGAAGACGTAGGGCTTACCCTCGGTGGAAACCTCGAACGGGCCGTGGAAGTACTCGCCGGTGTTGTAGGCGGCGGCGTCGATCCACTGCATCTCGGTGAACAGGAAGGCGGCGTGAGAGTAAGCCATCTTCTCGGAGGCACCAGAGGCCATGAAGTAAATCATCTTGTCGTCCTTGAAGTCCTCAGCGAACTTCTTGGCGAGCTTCTTGCAGGACTGAGCAGCGTTCTCGCAGAGATCGAAGACGTTGGTGAGGCCGGTGATCATGTCGTCGTACTTGTCATAGCCCTCGGTCTGCTGAAGGATCTCGAGAGCAAGAGCGATGGCATAGCCGGGCTTCTCGCACTTGGCAGCGAAGTTGGCGTGGAAGCCGTGAACGATGACGTAGTCAGCGTCGACGGTCAGAGCGGAGCCAGCCTTGTTGGTGAGGGAGACGACCGGGCAGTTGTGCTTCTTGGCGGTCTTGTTGGCCTCGACGGTCTCGGGCGTGGAGCCACCGAGGGAGCAGGTGATCACGAAGGTGTGCTCGTTGACCCAGGAAGGCGTGTCATAGTTGAACTCGTTAGCGGTGAAGATCTGAACGTTCAGCTTGTCCGTGTTGTTGGCCAGGAAGTACTTGGCGGGGTACAGGTCGGACATGGAAGCACCGCAGCCGACGAAGGCGACACTGTGGATCTCGTGGTTGGACAGGACGTCAGCGACGATCTGCTTAGGGAGGTTAAGGTCGATCTCGTACATCTGACACATTCCTTTCGATTTTTGCGGCGCCACATTGCCGGGCGCTCGCAGGGTTACCGTGATTTGGACCGAGTCGCCGGCCCGTTGAGGATGCGACAAAGGGACTGTCCCATTGTCGCATTTTGGGGATGGAAGCCTGCCTGGGGTATGGGATGCCAGGCAGGCCCCCGGGGGAAAGCGGTTAGACGCTTGGTCGCGACTAGGCCAGGATGCCGGCCGCGGAGAGGGCGATGCCGCCCACGATGGCGATCACGAGAAGCCAACCGGTGTTGACGTTCTTCTTGATGAGCCAGTACATAAGGCCGGTGAGGCCAAGGGAGATCATCTGGGGCATCATGCCGTCCAGGATGTCCTGGATAACGACGGTGCCCTCAGCGAACTGCAGCGGGGTGGTGGCGCCGATCAGCGTGGCGATCATGCCGCCTACGGACATAAGACCCACGATGCCGCAGACATACATGAGCTTCTCCATGAGGTCGCCGCCCTGAAGCTTGCTCAGGTACTCGTGGCCGCCCTGATAGCCCATCATGGCTGCGAACCAAGTGATCAGCACAGAGGGGACGATGGAGATGAGCATGGCCAGGATCGGGCCCATGATGGAGCCCTGCTGAGCCAGCTGAACGCCCAGGCCAAAGGCGATAACGCGGATGGTGCCCTGGAAGAAGGAGTCACCGATGCCGGAAAGCGGGCCCATAAGGGAGGTCTTGACCGCGTTAATCGAATCGGGGTTGAAGTTCTCGGGATCCTTGGCGTACTCCTCCTCCATGGAGGCGGTGAGGCCCAGGATAAAGGCGCTCGTCTGCGGGGTGCAGTTGTAGAACGCCATGTGACGGTGGTAAGCCTCTTTCTTAGCAGCGAGCTGCTTGGGGTCGGACTCGTCCGGATAGAGGCGGTCGAGCGTGGGAACCATGCCGTAGAGGAAGCCCATGTTCATCTGACGCTCGTAGTTCCAAGAGGCCTGGATGGCCCAGGAGCGCCAGAAGAACTGGCTGACCTTCTTGTTCAGGGACACGTCCTTGGTTGCGGTTGCCATAGTGTGTTCCTCCTTAGTCTTCGTCGTCTTCGAGCGGATCGTAGTCGGAATCGACACCGGCGGCTGCATGGGACCCGTTGAACTTGAAGCCCATGAAGACGACAGCCAGGCACACACCGATCAGAGCGACCGCGATGACGGACAGGTTGAGGTAAGCGGCGAGCAGGAAACCGATGAACAGGAACGGAGTCATACCCTTCTTGATCATCATGGTGAGCAGCAGGGCCAAGCCGTAGGCGGTCATGATCTTGGTCGAAACGTTAAGACCAGTGGACAGCCACTCGGGAACCATGTTGACGATGGCCTGAACCAGGTCGGTGCCAACAAAGACGGCGAGGAAGATCGGCAGGAAGTACATGATGGCGTACAGACCGGAGCCGGCGCAGATGTGCATACGATAGGCGGTCTTGAACTTTCCGTTATCGATCGCGCTATCTGCCACATGGGTGAGGGCGGCGATGATGGAACGGAACACGATGCCGAGGAGCTGACCCAGGACGGCGACCGGGATGGCGATCGTCATGGCGGTCTCGGCAGAAGCATCGGTCAGGCACGCAAAGGCAGCGGCCACGATGCCGCCCAGGACCATATCGGGCGGAACGGCGGCGCCGACCTGCACCAGGCCCATGGACACGAGCTCGACGGCGGCACCGACGGCAAGGCCGGTGGGCACATCGCCCAGCAGCAGACCGACGAGCGTAGCGCCAACGAGGGGCTGCTCGAAGTTAAGACGACCGAGCAGGCGGGAGTCCCACATGCAGAACACGCCGACGAGGCCGACGAGCACCGCACTGATGAACGTATTCATACCCTTCTCCTTTCAGTCAGGCAAAAGCCTGGTTGATTACAGCTTGGCGTCGATGTCGACGCTCTGATACGTAGGGGTCTGCTGGACATAGAGCTTGATGCCCATGTCGAGCAGCTGGTTGACGTCGGCCTTCTGGGTGGCGTCGAGGAAGACGGAGCTGTCCTTGCCGCCGACCTGATCGGCACCGTCGTGGTTGGCGGTGGCGCCCAGGTTGATGGCGTCGAGCTTGTAGCCCTGACAGAACTGCAGCATCTCGGCAGTGTTGCCAAAGACGAACATGACGCGCTCGCCGAGGGTGTTGAGCTTATCCATCTTGGCGAGGGCACGCTCGACGGTGAAGACGTTCAGGCGCACGCCCTGGGGCTTGGCCAGCTTAAGAGCGCCCTTCTTGATGTCATCGTTGGCGGCAGCGTTGTCGACGACGATGATGCGCTCGGCCTGAACCTTGGTGGTCCAAGTAAAGACGACCTGGCCGTGCAGCAGACGGTAGTCAAGACGTGCGAGGACGATCTTGGCGGGACCGGAGCTGTGACGGGACGCCTTGGCCTTCTTGGCGGGAGCCGCGGCGGCCTCGACCGGTGCGTTGGGGTTGGTCAGACCGGTGCGGGCCTCATTGATGAGGGCCGCGAGCTCGGCGCCCTTGACGGGGGCGGGGCTCATAGCAAGCGTGAGCGCCAACGGGATGTTGAAACCGCTGACAACCGTGAACTTCGTGCCGTTCTTGGAAAGCTCGACCATGTTGTTGTTGACCGAGCTGCCGAGCATATCGGTCAGCACATAGACGGTGTCGTCCGCGTTGAACGTGGCGATCATAGCCTCAACCTTATTGGTGATGGGCTCCTTGTCGTCACGAGCAAGCGACACGACGTGGACGTTCGACACGTCGCCGAGAACCATCTCGAGCGTGTCTTTGGCGCCTGCGGCCAGGCCGCCATGAGATGCGAGAATGATCTGATTCATCTTGCCTCCTCCTTTTCGTTATGGTCATTATAACGTCTTATACGTTGCTTATATTGCTAATTAGTATAAAGACCGTTCGCGGGTGAAAATCGACCGTTGACGGGTTTAACGTACTCGAAACGTTGGACTGGGTAGGCCGGCGCTAGCTGGATAACCCCAGGTCAGACCCTGCGCGCAATCCCCTATCGCACGAAGTACCAGGGGCTTTCCTGTACGGTGGGTTCCAGCGCAATGCCGGTGCGTTCCTTAAACAGATCCATGTCCTGAGATTTTTCGGTCCACCACGCGTTGGGCTTAAAGGTCATGCTCTCAATGACATGACCGACAAACACACTGTTGCGCAGCTTGGAGAAGTCGGTGTTCATAATCAGGATGGACGCGAGCACCAACACGATGCCCAGGACTTTAATCGCGCCGGCGGGCTCGGCGTAGACACCAATGCCCACCAGTACGGTGACGACCGTCTCGAAAGACATTACGACGGGAACTTTCGATGTCTCGAGCCCCATGGACAGACCCTGCATATATAAGATGTAAGCAACGGCTGTGGGGATGAGTCCAAAGCCAAGGAACAGCAGCAGCAGCTGTGGCGACATTGCCGCGGCGACATCCGGCCACGGAGCCGCGATAGCTGCCATAACCGCACCGCCAAAAACAAAGCCCCAAAACGTGACAGCCAGCGGGTGGACCGTCTTGGTTGCTATTCGGCTAAACACCGCGAGCGACGCACCACAAAGGCCTGCAATCACGCCCGACGTGACGCCCCAAACCGAAAAATGAAAACCGGAAAGGTCGCCATTGGTCACTGCAAGCACGCAGCCTACGATGTTAAAGACAATGGCAACGAGCTTGTTGGGGGTCACGTCCTCGCGATAAAGCACGCGGCCGAGCATGACGCCAAACACCGGCGAGGTGTAGAGCAGCACCGAGGCCGTGGACATGCCCACCTCGCCCATGCACTCGTAATAACAGGTGTTGGCGGCGGCCAAACCGACGATGCCGACAAGCGCACAGGGAACAAGCTCTTTAGGGCTTGCCTTGAACAGGGCCAGCGGACCCTGAGCCACGGTAGACCCCTCACCCGGACGGCAGCCCATAAACATCAGGACCGGCGCCAAGATAAGCGCTCCGACCAACAAGCGAAAGGCAGCCATGCTCTGGGACGAAACGCCCATGGCCGAGATGCCGTTTACAAAGATTCCGATGCTGCCCCACATAAGCGCGGCGATCAGCACCAGCACATAGCCCAGATTGCTTTTCTTCAACGCAGCCTCCTCGGTATTGTTTCCAATATGTTTCGTACTACGTTATAGTCGTTATATACATTTTTCAAGACACAAATCGGCGAGCGGATAAGTGATCCGTTTTCCTCCGCCCCCAGCGGATTACTGGGCGGTTGCGGTGAAATAGTTCCTAAATAGAGGCTTCAAGCCCCCAAGCAGGAACTATTCCACCGCAACTTATGAGGACATCGAGCTGTTAGGCCGCTCTATCCCCTAGTAGTCCAGCTTCCACATGTAGCGGCGCGTCATGTAGTCCTTGTGGGTGACGGCAGAGAGCGCACGCATGTACACGTTGTTGAGGATCGGGGCAAAGATCAGGTGATTGAAGTACTCGCTCACGCTGTCCTTGATGTCGTTGAGGCCGAGCTCCTTGGCGTCGAGCTGATAGACGCGCTCGCCACCGTACTGGTTGACGAAGCGGATGCCGCGCTCGTCGTTGCAGCGGCTGCGGCCGACGCTGATGAGCTGGAACAGCGAGGTGCGCTTGTCCAGGATCTCGAAGGGGCCGTGGAAGAAGTCGCAGGTGTTGATGGTGCAGGAGTCGATCTGCAGCATCTCCTGCACGTTGCAGATGCTAAAGACGTAGGCGGCACCAAAGAGCGGACCCTGAGCCATCACGTTGATGCAGGGCTTGTCGGCGTTTTGCTCGGCCCACTTGGCGGCGAGCGGACGGGTGTACTCGACGGCCTTGCGATAGATGGGGTCAACCAGGTCGAAGGCGGCCATAGCGGTCTCATACTCGGCATAGCCCTCGGTCTGCTGCGTAAGCTCCATGGCGATCATGGTCACGACGGCGGAGTTGGTACGGCCCATGCAAGACTCGTCGACGGCCAGGCTGTCATACTGAATCTTGTAGTCGCAGACCTCGGTGAGGCCGGACTCATCGACATAGATGGCGATGGTGCTGGCGCCGTGGTCCTTGGCGACCTGGGCGGCGACGATGGTCTCCTTGGTGCCGCGCATGGACACGACGACGGCCAGGGTGTTCTCGTTGACATAGGCGGGCGTGGCGTGCACGAACTCATTGCTGGTGTAGCTGGAGCTCACGACCTGCGTGGCCTCGTGCTCCATAAAGTACTGGGCAGGATAGTTGCCGCCGTTGGATCCGCCGGCGCCAATCCACACGACGCGCTTGATGCCGCCCTTGTCTGCCTTGTCGGCCAAAACCTGGGAGACGACGTCCTTAACCTGTTCCTGAGTAGTCATCGTGCATCAGCCTTTCTTCTCGTTTGATGCTCTCGATGGCATACAAGTTACATACATGTTTTGGTTATGTCGACTAGTTGTATGCTATATTTGTCTTAAAAAATTTGCTGATACGGTTTTCGATAACTTGATACCAGCGGTTTTGTTGTTGTATTGAATACATGCTTGATTAGATACGCATACAGGTTAGATACAGGTTGATCGCATGAACGCTTCATCTAAAAAGAGACTGACCCAATACGAGCGCTTGGCGGGCATGCTGCGCGACCGCATCGCCTCCGGCACCTACGCGCGCGGAGACAAGCTGCCGTCCGAGATGGAACTCATGGACGAATCGGGGCTGTCGCGCAGCACCGTACGCCACGCCCTTAAGGTGCTCGTTGACGAGGGCCTGGTGCGCACCGAGCGCGGGCGTGGCGCCTTTGTGGCCGACACGCCGGCACTCCACGAGAACAACCTGGTGTTTTCGAGCTACACGACACAGGTCCAGGGTCAGGGTATGAAGCCCACCACGCGCACGGTGGACTCGGGCTTTGCCAAGGCCGCGGGCAATGCGGCCAAGTTCTTCGATGTCGCCGTGGGCAGCAAGCTCGTCAAACTTGTCCGCCTGCGTTATCTGGACGATGCGCCGCTGTGCCTGGAGACCACCTATCTACCACCGAGCTTTGAAGCACTCATCGATCGCGATATCAACGGTTCGCTCTACGCCACGCTGCGCCAGGAATTCCATCGCGCGCCGGCACAGGGACATAAGACCTTTGAGGTGTGCTATGCCTCGCAAAACGAGGCGTTTTTGCTCAACGTTGGGCGCGGGCAGGCGCTGATCCTGATCACCGACTACGTGTACGACACCGACGGCCGACCGCTCCATGTCTCCAAGCGCATCCAGCGCACCGACCGTGCCAAATACACCGAGCCCATCGGCTAACCTGCCAAAATAAACCTGTCCCTAAATGGTAGGTTTGAGGAGGTCGGGGAACCAGGTTGGTTTGGGTTGGTTGGGGACGCGCTCGGCTAGGACCAACTCCATCCAGCACATGTCGTACCAGCGGCCGAACTTTTGGGCGCAGCGATCGAAGGCGCCCACCAGGCGATACCCCATATGGGCATGGAAGTCCTGGCTGTTGTGCGTCAGGTACTCATCGTCCTTGTCGTGCGGCACGGCGATGAGGGCGCACATGTTGGTGATACCCATCGCGATCAGGCATTGCTTAAGCGCGTCATGCAGCTTGCGGCCCAGCCCGCCGTGGCGCACATCACGCGCCAGGTAGATCGATGTCTCGACCGACCAGTCGTATGCCTCGCGGCTGTTGAGCGGACTCACATAGGCATAGCCTACCGGACGCCCGTCCAGTTCCATCACCAGATACGGATAGCGCTTGAGCGTGCGCTCGATGCGCCCGGCGAACTCCTCAACGCTCGGCACCTCGTATTCGCAGGTAATCGCCGTCTGGCGCACATACGGCTCATAGATGGCAAGCAACGCCGGCGCATCATCGGGCGTCGCCAGACGAATCGTCGGATCGGACATCTCGGTCATACAACCCTTCCCCCTCAAAAACAAAGGCCACCTTGCGCCAAACCCAGCGCAAGGCGGCTCCTCGTCATTACATCAGGCTACAGGACAGCCGCCAACGCGTCGATGTCCTCCTGCGTCGTGGCCCAGCTGGTGCAAAAGCGCACCACCGTGTGAGTATCGTCGTACTTTTCCCAGTACTCGATCGAGGCATGCTCGCGAATGCGGGCCATATCCTCGTTGGGCAGAATCACAAACTGCTGGTTCGTGGGCGTCTCCAAAAAGAACTGGTAACCGCGCTCGTGCAGCACACGACGTAGCGTCTGGGCCGTCTCGATCGCCTGTCGACCAATCTCAAAATACAAGCCATCGGTAAAGAGTGCCTCAAACTGCACGCCCGTCAGGCGGCCCTTGGCCAACAGCGCGCCGTGCTGCTTAATGCGCGGAATGGGATGTGCCGGAGCGTGCATGCCGCAGAACACCACAGCCTCGCCGCAGAGCGCGCCGCACTTGGTGCCGCCGATGTAGAACACGTCGCACAGCTGCGCCAGCTCGGGCAGGGTAATGTCGCACTCATCGGCCGCCAGCGCATAGGCCAGGCGAGCACCGTCCACAAACAGCGGAATCTCGCGCTTCTGGCATACCGCATGAATCGCCGCGAGCTCGGCCTTGGAGTACAGCGTGCCGTACTCGGTCGATAGACTCACGTACACGGCGCCCGGGAACACCGTGTGCTCGTAGCTCTCGTTTTCGTAGAACACCTGGATATAGTTCTCGAGGTCCTCGGCGTGCATCTTGCCCTCGTAGCCGGGGATGGTGAGTACCTTGTGGCCGCCAAACTCGATGGCGCCCGCCTCGTGGCAGGCGACGTGGCCAGTCTCGGCAGCAACGACGCCCTCGTACGGCGCGAGCAGCATGTCGATCACCGTCGCGTTGGCCTGCGTGCCGCCCACCAGAAAAAACACGTCGGCATCGGGGGCCTGGCAGGCCTCGCGAATAAGTTGCTTGGCACGCTCGGTATGCGCATCGGTACCGTAGCCGGGCTGCGGCTCCATGTTGGTATCGACGAGCGCCTGCAGCACCGCTGGGTGTGCGCCGTGGGAATAGTCGTTGTTGAACGCGAGCATGGCAATCCTCTCTTACCGGGTATCGGCCAGATGATTCAAACGGAGCTATTGTACGCCGTTGGGATAGGCAATGCGCGCGGCAAGGCACTCAAGCGCCAGTACCAGGGCAAAACCGCAGCTCACGTCGCTCAAAAAGTGTGCACCGATCACGATGCGGCCAAGCGCGACGAGCGCCGCGACCACAGCCGCCGCCCAAAAGATCACGCGGCGACGCGAAGATTTTTCCTTAAAGGCTGCCGCGGGAAGCCCGGCGAGCATAAGGCCAATCGCCGCATGCGCCGTGTGTCCGCTCGCAAACGACTTAAAGCCGTCCTTGACTACACCGGCGGCAATATAGGCCCACTTGTCAGGGTTGCCGATCACCCACCACGGCTGAAACTCGAGTCCCTGCGTCACCTCGATCACGCGCATGCGTGGGCGCGACCACAGCGGCTTGACAATCACGTTGAGGATGATGGCCTGAGCGACCCACACGACAAGCACCATCAACGCCCAGCGCGTGAGCTCGTCGGGCTCGGTCGTGCGCGTGAGACGATAGACGATAAGATTGGCGGCGATGACCAGCACAAACGTCAGCACCAACTGAGCCGCGATGAGTTTGCCGCCAACCCTCAGGGACGAAACGATCTCGTAGCCGAGCAGGCCCACGTTGATGAGGATGCCGAGCACGGCGAGCCATTTGCTCCCCCTGGAGTCGGGACGCACCGCGCGCACGAGCATAACGCCCGCGATGCTCGCCGTCAGCTCAAACGGCAGCTCGCCGGCCGCCTCGATAAAGCGACCGTACATGCTGCCGATATTGAACAGCGCGCTCGAGATCTGATAATCGAAGAAGCTGCCCACGCCCAGACAAAGACACAGGACAACCGCGATAATGGCGACATCTTTCTTATAGATGTATCCGAACATGCTTTCCTTTCGGTCGGGCGAAGGGCGGTCAACCTGCAATGTGGGTGAGACGAAGATGGCTTTGTCCCGTAAATACCCTTACAGGTTGAGCATAAGTAAGCGAAAACGTTCCATTTGTGGCAAGGTGGCCCGAAGGAGGAGGGAAGCGTACTTGCGTACGCGACCGACGAGTGAGGGTCAGATTGCCCAAATGGGGCGTTTGCAGCGTCGACCCGCTAGTCGTCGTCGCTAGCACCCAGCTGTTGCAGCAGCATGAGCGCGGCCGCCACGGGGCCGGTGCCGTCGTTGGCGTCGAGACCGCGACCCAGGCCGCTGCCCGCGCCGGCGCCCGCCTTGTAGGGCACCGATAGCTTGCGGCTCTTGGGGAAGTTCACCGCGCCATAGCGGGTCTTAAGCTCAAAGGCCACCTTCTTGGGCACGTCGACGCCCAAAAACGTGATGCGACCGCCGCTGAGCGTGACGCTCTCGAGCCCCAGGCGCTCGCCGCGAATGCGGATGCGCGCGCGATTGAACAGGTTGAGTCCCGCCAACGGCAGCTCACCATGCGCGGCCTCGGTCTCTTCCTGCACCTCGTCAATGCTCTCCAGGTCCTCGGCCGCTGCGAGCTTACGGTACACGAGCACGCGCTGGTCCACCGCCGGCAGGTACTCCTCGGACAAGAAGTAGTCGGCCGGCAGGTTAATACCCACGCTCGCCGCCTCCACGCCGGCGTCGTCATCGCCGCGCGCCTCGGCCACGGCCTGGCCCAGCATCTGCGTAAACAGATCAAAGCCCACGCTCGACAGGTTGCCGTGCTGCTCGGCTCCCATAAGCGAACCGGCGCCACGGATCTCTAGGTCGCGCATGGCGATGCGCATGCCGCTGCCCAGGTCCTGGAACTCGGAAAGTGCGGTCAGGCGCGCCGTTGCCTCCTCGGTGAGCGGCAGCTCGCCGGGGAACATAAAGTACGCGTAGGCCTGCGTGGCAGAGCGGCCCACACGGCCCTTGAGCTGGTAGAGCTGCGCCAGGCCAAGGCGCTGCGAGTCCTCGATGATCAGCGTGTTGGCCGTTGCGTTGTCGATGCCGCTCTCCACGATGGTCGTGGCGATGAGCACATCGATCTTTTTGGTCGCGAACTCAATCATCACGTCCTCGACCTCGCGCGGGCTCATCTTGCCGTGTGCCACGCCCACGCGCGCCTCGGGCGCGGCCTCATGCACGCGCGCCACGGCGTCATCGATGGTCTTAACGCGGTTGGACACGTAGTACACCTGGCCGCCGCGGCCCACCTCCAGGCGAATCGCCGCGCTCACCACATCGGGGTCGTACTCCCCCACGTGCACGATCACGGGACGACGCCCGGTCGGCGGTGTGGTGATCAGGCTCATGTCGCGCACGCCGCTCGTGGCCATCTGCATGGTTCGCGGAATAGGCGTTGCCGAAAGCGTGAGCACGTCGATTTGCTCGCGCAGGTTCTTGAGCTGCTCCTTGTGCTGCACACCAAAGCGCTGCTCCTCGTCGATGATCACCATGCCCAGGTTCTTGGGGTTCACGTCGGCAGAAAGCAAGCGGTGCGTGCCGATGAGCACGTCGATCGTGCCCTCGGCAAACGCCTTAAGCGCGCGCTTTTGCTGCGCCGGGGTGCGGAAGCGGCTGAGCACTTCGACCTCGAGGCCAAACGGGGCAAAGCGCTCAAAGAACGTCTCATAGTGCTGCTGGGCCAGAATGGTCGTGGGGCAGAGCACCATGACCTGGCGGCCGGAGTCCACGCACTTAAACGCCGCGCGCAGGGCAACCTCGGTCTTGCCAAAGCCCACGTCGCCGCACAGCAGGCGGTCCATGGGCTTGGGCGCTTCCATGTCGGCCTTGATGTCGGCAATAGCCTCCAGCTGGTCGCGCGTCTCGTCGTAGGGAAAACTCTCCTCCATCTCGATCTGCTCGGGCGTGTCGGGCGGGCAGGCGATACCGGTAATCGACGAGCGGCGTGTATACAGGTCGACCAGGTCAAACGCCAGCTTTTTGGCATTCTTGCGCGCCTTGTTGGTAGCCCGCGTCCAGTCGGCGGTGTTGAGCCTGGTCAGGCGCGGCTTGTCGCCGTCGGGGCCAACATAGCGCGTGATGCGGTCGACCTGCTCGAGCGGCACGTAGAGCTTGTCGCCGTCGGCATATTCCAGCAAAAAGTAGTCGCGCTCCTTGCCGCCCACTTCCTGGCGCGCGATCTCGCTAAAGAGCGCGATGCCGTGAGTGGCGTGCACCACGTAGTCGCCCGGCTTAAACGGAAACGTGATCTGCGTAATGTCCACCTTGCGGCGGCTGCGCGCGCGGTTGGCATCCATACGGGCGTTGAGGTCGGCGATCGAGAACACGGCCAGGTTGGCATCGGGCACCACCACGCCCTGCGGCAGGGCGGCATCGACAAAGGTCACGCGTCCGCGCGAGATAGTGGGCACGGCAGCACCGGCGGCAGCCTGGGCCGCGCCCGCCTCGAGCGAGCGGGCGTTGAGCGCGTCAGCCTTACGCTCGCGAATTGCAGCATGAGCATCCTGACGGGCAGCACGATCGGCAGAATCTGCCGCCGCCACGCGCACGCGCTCGCCAATGACGCCGGCGTTTTCGGGCGCGGCCGTCAGCGATTCCTCAAAGGTAATGCCCTCGTCGCCAAAGGTGAGCTCCATCGACTCGCGCGCGCCGCGGTCGGGAATGGCAAACACGCAGGCATAGCGCTTGCCCACGACTTCCTGAACGCGCGTCATAAAACGGTTGTCCGAGCCTGCGATAGCAGGCTGCTCAATCTTGAGCTCGGCCGTCACCGCACCGCCGGCACGGATGAGGCTTACGTAGTTCAAGCGCTGCTGGGCACCAAAATCGAGCTGTTGAGCGCGCACGTACAGACCATCCAGGCGGTCAATCCCTGCCTCGCCGGCACGCGCCTCGATATCCTCGTAGGCGCGCAGGCAGTCGTCGAACAGCGAGCGCGGCTCGGACAGAACCACGAGCGCCTTGCCGCTCACGTGCGCCAACGGGCTTACGGTCTGGCCGTACATCACCGGCAAAAAGCGGTCGAGCTCGGGCGTGACGATGCGCGCATCCACCATCTCGAGCAGCGCCGCCAGTTTGCTGTCATCCTGGCTGGCGCGATAGAGCGCCACATGCATGTTGTGGACGGCCTCGTCGGTGAGTGCCAGTTCGCGGCAGGGAAAGATTTCGATGCTGTCCTCGTTGCCGATGGTCTGCCCCGTGGAGCTCACCATGCGGCGGATGCGGTCAATCTCGTCGCCGAAGAACTCGATGCGCACGGGTGCCTTTTCCTGTGCGGGGAACACCTCGACGGTGTCGCCGTGAACGCGAAACAAGCCGGGCGCATCGGCGGCGCCGGCATTGGTGTAGCCCATGCCCACCAAGCGCTGCGGCACCTCGTCAAAGGGAATCTCCTCGCCCACCGCAAAAGTAGTGGACTCCCAGTAGCGGCTCTCGACCGGCGGCACGCAGCGCAGCAGCGCGCGAGCCGAGGCGACCATGATGCAGTTGTCCCCGCGCACGATGCGCCCCAGAGCCTCGCAGCGCTGCGCCACCACGGCGTCGTCCGGCGCCTGCTCGCGCCACGGATAGTCCTTGCGCTCAGGAAAACGACACACGTGCGCCAGGCCCACGTAGGCGGCAAGGCTACGCGCGGCGCGATCGGCCGCATCCTCGCCGCTCACGATATAGACCGTCGGGCGCGGACGGCGCGCAAACTGGGCGGCCGCCATAAGCGTGCGGCCCGACTGCGACACAGCCAGCGTCACGTCCTCGCCAGCATCGAGCCCGGCCTCGACGGCCTGCAAGGCCTCGGCAGTGTAGAGCTGCGCGGCTATACGGTGAATGAGCATGCTGTTCCTCCGGCATTGCAACGCCAAAAGCCCGCCGGGGCAAGCTCGGCGGGTATGCGGCGGATTTCATTGCCTGTCATGGTAGCGCATGGAGAGGACTCCGGCTCAAGAGCAAACCCAGCCCCGCAAAAAACGCCAGACGAAGATGCGTTCCGCCCTACCCCGCTACGCGCACGCTGGGGCACAAATCTGCCAGCGGACACTCGTCACACTTGGGTTTGCGGGCGTCGCAGATCTCGCGACCGAAGGTGATCCACTGATGGTTGACCGACTCCCAATACTCGTGCGGCAAAATCTTGAGCAGATCCTGCTCGGTCTTGAGCGGCTCCTTGGCATGTGTCTTGGGACTCAACATCAGGCGATGCGCAATGCGGTTGACGTGCGTGTCCACCGCAATGCCCTCCACGATGCCATACCCCACGTTGAGCACGATGTTCGCCGTCTTGCGTCCCACGCCCGGCAGCTTCACGAGTTCCTTCATGTCGGCCGGCACCTCGCCGCCATAGTCGGCGACGATCATCTGCGCGGCCTCCACGGCGTGCTTGGCCTTGCTCTTATAAAAGCCGAGTGACTTGATGGTGTCTGCCACGTCAGCCACACTCGCCCCGGCCATGGCCTCGGGCGTGGGCCACTGGGCAAACAGCTTCGGCGTCACCTTGTTGACCTGCGCGTCGGTCGTTTGCGCCGAGAGCAACACCGCGATCAGCAGGCGGAAGGGATTCTCGTGGTCCAAAAAGCACTCGACCGGGCCATAGCGACGGTTGAGGCGCTCACACACCTCAACGGCGCGCTCGCGTTTGGCGGCATTGGGCTCGCGTGGCATAACGACTCCTCGGCTCAACGGCACAATAAACTTATGGGCACAATTGTCCCACGTCCGAGACGCTTACGCCTCCAAGAATGCGCCGGTCTGACGGCTCCACAGGCTCGCGTACTCGCCACCCGCCTCGACGAGCTGCGTATGCGTGCCGTCCTCGACAATCTCGCCATCGGCCAGCACCACAATGCGGTCAAGCGCCGCCACGGTGGACAGGCGGTGCGCCACCACAATGGAGGTGCGGCCGCGCATCAGATTCTCGAGCGCCTCCTGCACCAACGCCTCGGAATCGCTGTCCAGGGCAGACGTCGCCTCGTCGAGCACCAGAATCGGCGCGTCAGTGAGAATGGCGCGGGCGATGGCCACGCGCTGGCGTTGGCCGCCCGAAAGCTTGACGCCGCGCTCGCCCACCATGGTGTCAAAGCCACGGGGCAGGCGATCGATAAATTCCAGGGCGTTGGCCAGGCGCGCAGCCTCGCGGATCTGCTCGTCGGTAGCGCCGGGGCGGCCGTAGGCGATATTCTCGCGAATGGAGCGGTGGAACAGCAGCGCCTCTTGCGGCACGTAGGCAACCTGGCGGCGCAGGCTCTGCTGCGTGCAGCGCGAGACGTCCTGGCCGTCCACGAGCACGCGGCCGCCCTGTACATCGTCCAGGCGCAGCAACAGCTTGGTGAGCGTCGTCTTGCCCGAGCCCGATTTGCCCACCAGGCCCACGCGCTGGCCCGCCGACACATGGAGCGTCAGGTCGTTGAACACGCTCTCGCCCGCCGCGGCGTCACGGTATGCAAAGCTCAAGTGCTCAAAATCAATCGCGCCCTCGCGCACCTTGAGCTCGGGGGCGTTCTCGTCGTCTGCGACCAGACGCGGCTCGTCCAGCACGCGCGTCATCTCGGCAGCGTCGCCCAGCGCGCGGTTGATGCGCTGCATCATGGAGCTCACGTAGTTCAGGCGCATGGTGAGGTTGTACGTATAGGTAAAGATCATGACGAGCGCGCCGGCCGAGATGCCAAACCATGCGTTGCCGCCCGCCACGAACACGCTCACCACAGCCATGGTGATGACGATAAGGCCCGAGGTCGTAAAGTTGCGCTGCATCATGGCGTGCATCGAAACCGTTTCGGCATCGCGCGCGGCGCGGTCGGCGATATCGAATAGGTCGCGCTCAAAGTCCTCGCGCCCGCAGGTCTTGACGGCCAGGATGTTCGTGACCGCGTCGGAAAGCACGCCCGACAGCTTGTTCTGCGAGGCGGACGTCGCGGCCGAAAGCGGCATGATGCGCTTGTACATAAGCCAGACAAACGCGATGTAGACGACCATGATGCACACCAGGATCACGGTAAACGTCGGCACCACCGGGGCGAGCGCCGCCACCGTGCAGACGACCGAGGTGATGGTGGGGATGAGCGAATACACCGTTACGTCCACCAGACCCGTGTAGCCGCTCATAAAACGGCTCGTCTGGCTCACAAGCGATCCGCCAAAGCGGCTGGTGTGGAACGTCATGGATTGATTGGAGAGCGTGTCAAAGCACAGGCGCGCCAGGTGATAGTTGCCCGCAATCTCGAGTTTGTAGACGGTGTAGTCCTGCAGCTTGGAGAGGATTTGGCCCACTAGGTTAACGAGCACGAGCGCCAGAATGTAGGGGCCAAAGACCTCAAGCACCTGGTCGCCCGCCACGGGGCCGGTCTGGACGCGGTCGACGATAAGCGCCATCACGTAGGTGTTGGCAAACGTGAGCAAAAAGATATAGCCCGCCGACGAAAATACCGAGAGAAAGACGATCAGCGGCTGCGTGCGCGTGACATCCCAAAAACGCTGCAGCGTGCGGCGCACGGTGGAGCGTTTGAGCGGACTGGTGCTTCTCTGAGACATGGGCTTCCTTTCGCGTCTGGCAGGGCGAAACGCCATTGTTGCACACCGAAGCGCGCTTCAGGCACGTGCGACGCGAAAAGCGCTCGCGCTCCGCGCTTGCGCAGACGCCCCGCCGTCAGGTGCAGCTAGTCCTTGCCTTCTTGGTCTGCGAGCAGGCCCGCGGACTCCAAGCCCAAAATCTCGTCGGCCTCCCGCGCGTCTTCCAGCGCGTCGATGTCCTTGAGCTTGCGCTCCATAACGTTGGTGCGCGTGGTGATAATGCCCTCGACCGTCTTGCCCGCGGTCTCGATCTGCTGCTGCGCGCGACGCAGTGCCGCCTGATAGCGCGGCAGCTCGGCCTTGACGGCGGAAAGCACGCGCAGCACGTCATCGGTGCGTTTTTGCAGCCTAAACGTCTGGTAGCTCATCTGCAGGCTGTTGAGGATGGCGGCCATGGTGCTGGGACCGGCAACGTTGACGTGATAGTCGCGGCCCAGGGTCTCGATAAGCCCGGGGCGACTGACGACCTCGGCATACAGGCCCTCAAACGGCACGAACATGATGCCAAAATTGGTCGTCGCGGGCACGCTCAGGTACTTCTCACAAATATCCTTTGCCTCGCGCTTCACCATCATATCGAGCGTCTTGCGCGCGGCGGCAACGGCCTCCGCGTCGCCCGACTCCTGGGCGTCGAGCAGATGCTCATATGCATCGCCCGGGAATTTGGAGTCAATCGGCAGCAGCACGGGGTCGCCCTCGTCTACCGGCAGCTTGACGGCAAACTCAACACGCTCCGAGGCGCCAGGCTTGGTGGCCACGTTTTCCAGATACTGGTCGGGCGTAAGAATGTCCGCCAGGATTGCGCCCAGCTGCACCTCGCCCAAAATGCCGCGTGCCTTCACATTGCCCAGCACGCGCTTAAGGTCGCCCACGCCGGTGGCGATAGACTGCATGTCACCCAGGCCCTTGTACACGGCCTCGAGCTGGTCACTCACTTGCTTAAACGATGCAGACAGACGGTCGTTGAGCGTACGGGAAAGCTTTTCGTCCACCGTCGCGCGCATCTGATCGAGCTGCACGTTGTTGTCCTTGCGGATGGCGCCCAGCTGTGCATCGACCGTCTCGCGCACCTTGTCCAGGCGGTGCTCGATGCCCTCGCGGTTGGCGCCGAGCTGTTGGGCCGTCTCACGGCGCAGGTCATCCATACGGTCGCCAGCCTGCGAGAACTCGCGCGCAATGGTCAGGTAGCGTTGCTGCTCCACGGCGGCGTCGGTCGTCTGCTGCTGCGCGATGGCATTTGCCGTGCGGCGGGTTTCTGCCAGCGCGACGTTGAGGGCATCGAGCGTGCTATTGGCCTGCTCGAGCGCGGCCAGCATCTCTGCCCCGCTATCGCCGCGCTCCCGCAGCTCGGCACGAAGGCTTTTAAGCTGCAGGGCGCAAACCACAGCAACTCCCACCGCCACCAAGGCAATCACAACAAGCGCAATATCAATAGCAGACATAGACTCCGCCCAACAAGCTCAATCGATCACCAATCAAAACCGCGATCAATCTTACCCCGCCACACGCACCGGGCGCCCGGCCCCTTCTTGGGTGCCCCTCTCCTCCGCATATTCCATAATGCGGCGCGCCGTTTTCCTGCTCACCTTTGAGTCATCGCCGGCCAAGTATGCGTATACGTTTCCTTTATTCAGGTGCAGAGCACGGCAGATGCCATAGCGCGTTACACCCGATTCCTCCAATGCTTCCAGTGTTCTCTTTCTCATCAGGGCGTTCACCCTTCTGTCGGCCGCTGGCTTTTCTTTCACCCCTCTATACGCGTGCCAAACGTTGGCGTAACGATTGGGGAGCTTATCCTCGGCGCATAGAGATGCCAGGCTACCCGCTTGGCCATACAGAGACAAAACACCTCGATAGCTCTCTTCCATCCACGAGCCCTCGGATAAGCCCAGAACGTATTCGGCTTTGCCCTGCGCCAAAGCGAGCAAAAACAGAGGCTCCGCCACGCGCGGCGCAACCGTCGTCGCCTGCTCAACCAGTTTTCTAAAACTCAGCGACCGCTGCCCGGACAGCTCTCGGCAATAGCCTTTCAAAAATCCCTCAAAAGTCAGATTCAACCGAGCACCTCCTTTTTGTATTGCCTGTATGCGCAGACCATCTCTTGATAACTCCGCTCCGAGGGCGACGACGCCAGAGCCTCTCCCTCGTCGAATATAAGCCGCTCGAGCAGATCCCAATCAAGTCGGTCAACGAATGCCTGACTATGAAGATCGACGATGTCGTTCGGACGATAGGCATAAAGCTTCATCACCGCCAGGTCCTCCAAAGATGGCGTAAAGTACCTGATAAAACGCGCCCCAATCTTCAAGGGAATCAAACGATCTTCGTAATTGAATGGCATCTGATTACAATATGCCACCGCCATACCATTCACCTCGGGGTATCGAGCTATGATCTCGCGGAGGCACCTGTCTGTCTCAAACACATCAATGTCATGTGTAACCGACCGATTCGTCACATCGTTTAGCATGAAAGCGCTTCCTCCCACCAATACAACGCTCGGCCTGTCGTCTCTTGGACCTATTTCCAGCTCCGCCTCTTCGTCAATGCCCAGAAGAGTCTGCTCTAAATCCTGCTTATACATAGCAAATCCTATTATTATTCATCTTCAATAATACTATTCAGTCGCACGACAGGACCTACAGAATGCAAGAATTCAGCTCGTGGCGATAATCCCTACACCCTAGAAGTCCTAATGTGACAAACGCTAACTCTCCCAGCCGGCGCGGATGGTTGTTATGACGTCGCCTAGGCGCTGGCCGAGAGCTGCCAAGTGCTGAAGCACCTCACTGGGCGAGGCGCCGTTGAGAATGCACGTGAGGGCATATGAGGCCAAGAAGATTGCCGCGAGTCCCAACGGGATCAGCACGATCATCGCTAACGTGCGCAGGCGCTGGCCCACGCGGCGGTGACGTGTGCGGCGCTTGTCGAACGCAAGCTCCTGCGCATATGAATCTTGTTGTACGGAATAGTTTTCTGGCGCCGATCCGCCCGCAGGCGAAACCGCAGGCGTGGCATTTTGCGCAGGGGGCTGGGCGGCTACCCCTTGCATTTGCATCTCCATGAGCCGTTGCTGCTGACGCAACATGCGCTCAGCTTGTTGCTGCGGAGTCTCAAGAAACAGGTCCATGCTGGCCTCCAAAATCGGAGCATTCGACGCTTACGCCCAGCATCCCGCACCGCCAAGGCCACGGCAACGCAATCCGTAGCAATAGCCGCAAAGTTTCTTGTTGACAAAAGCTGTCGAAAACCTCAACAACTCCCCTACCAGCACTTTCTATGAGCTTTTTTATGGAATGATCTTTTGCCCTTCCGCCAGCCCGCCAACTAACCAAAAGCTGACCAAAAGCTTGACGGAAATTGTGGAGACAGTGACCCCACACAAAAAGTGCCGCCCAAAAGGGGCGGCACACAAACTTCTAATCAGCTTTTCAGTAACGAGCACGCGACGACCCAACGCCGGGGCGCGGGGCGGGAGGCCGGATTGCCTTCCCTCAACGCGACCCTGCGGAGCCGTGAGCGGGAAGGGAAGGCAATCCGGCCTCCCGCCCCGCGCCCCGCAGCAGCCTGCGCCAAGCGCTAGTAGTTCACCACCTGCTCCTCAAAGTACGCCTTCGGGTGGTTACAAACCGGGCACACCTCGGGCGCCTCGGCGCCAACGTGCAGGTGCCCGCAGTTCAGGCACTTCCACACCTTCACGCCCTCGCGCTCAAACACCTCGCCCGACTCAATGCGCTCGACAAGCTTGTTGTAGCGCTCCTCGTGAGCCTGCTCGACAGCACCGACGCCACGGAACTTTGCGGCGATCTCGGTAAAGCCCTCCTCCTCGGCGGTCTTGGCGAACTCGTCGTACATCGTGGTCCACTCGTAGTTCTCGCCCGCAGCGGCATCACGCAAGTTGTCCAGGGTATCGGGAACGGCGCCGTCGTGCAGATACTTAAACCACAGCTTGGCGTGCTCGGACTCGTTGCCTGCGGTCTCGGCAAAGATATTCGAGATCTGAACGTAGCCATCCTTCTTGGCCTTAGATGCGTAGTAGCGATACTTGGTATGCGCCTGGGACTCACCGGCAAAAGCGGTCTCGAGGTTCTTCTTGGTTTGAGAGTTCTCAAAATCCATAGGTGTACTTCCCTTCAACACATGCCGCCCGTAGGCTTCGAGCGACCTTGTCTTTAGGATGCCCTCATGTCGAAAATCTAAACCTTACAATCCTGTTTTTCAGATTCGGGTGGGCTACACGCTTAGCCAGCGGTCACCCTCCACGCGGCAAAAGCCCTCACGCTCCAAGTCGGCCAAAATGCCTGCGACAAGATCGTGATCGACCGGCTCGCGGCCTGCTGCCGCCTCCATTTCGTTGACACCCGCCACGGCCTCGGCGAGCGTGATGCCCGCCGGCTGTCCATCGCGCGCAGCCAGCAGCATGCGCACGATGTGGGCGCGCTTTTGACGGCGCGAGCCCTCAAACTTGGACTGACGGCTATAGCTCGCCGAGCGCCTGGACGGATTGGGCAGCGTCTTCTTAAGATACGCGCCATAATCCAGCAGCGCGTAATACCATGCGCGCGGTGTGTCGGCATCGTCGAGCGGCACGGCAAAGGGAGCGACCTCATCCGCCGTCGCACCGGGAGCCGCCGGACAGGCGGCCTGAATCAACGGCACCAGCTCGCGATCGGGAACGGCCGGCACATCGGGAAAGAAATGATGCAGAAAGACCGTGCGCACGTTGGTCTCCAGATACACACCCGGTAGATCGAACGCAAACGACCGGATGCCCTGCGCCGTCGCCGGGCCAATGCCAGGCAGGGCGACCAGATCGCGCGTCTCACGTGGAAACTCCCCACCCCAGTCTTCCATAACGCACTGAGCGGCTCTATGAAGTGCCAGGGCGCGGCGATTGTAGCCCATCCCCTGCCACGCATCCAAGACATCGGAAGGGGCGGCCTGAGCGAGTGCCTGTACGGTCGGAAAGCGGTCGAGCCACGCGGGCATACGCGTCTGCACACGCGGCACCTGCGTTTGCTGCAGCATAACCTCGGAAAGCCAAATAATGTACGGGTCGCGCGTGCGGCGCCACGGAAGGTCGCGATAACGCAGGACCCCTTCCGAACGAATCATCGAACGAAAGGGGTCCTGAATCATGGCTATGCTCCTTATGCGGCGCTATTCCTCCCGGCAAGCGCACGCACAGGTGGCGTACTCGGGAAATGCATCGCGGTCGGCGAACTTGGAATCGACGGCCGGGAACTGGCGGTGAGCGACGATATCGCCCAGCGAAACGGAATCGAGGTAGTCGCGCATCAGCGCTTGAGCTCCGGCCCACAGGGGATGATAACAGCACGTGCCCATGCGTGCACAGTCGCCATCGGGCGCGGTGCAATCGTTCATGACCATGGGGCCCTGAACGGCCTCGACGACCTGGCGGATGGTGACATCGTCGGGGCTGACCTTAAGACGCATGCCGCCATGGACGCCACGCAGGCTCTCCACAATACCGGCCTGAACCAAACCATGCTGGATCGAACGGGCAAACGAATACGGGACATTGACCTCTTCGGCAGCGGTGCGAACAGAAAGCAAACGCTCCGGATCCTCGGCAAGCATCGCCAGCATGCGAAGGGCGTAATCAGTCTTCCTCGATATGTCCATTTTTCCCCTTTCAAGGAATACGAACAGCTCGAACGAGCTCCGGGGCCGAGCTTGTGTCGAGACGCTAAATGACCGCCAGGACATCCAAATGGTAAATCGGATATCCACTGAGTGCCGCGCTTGGAGCGAAATGCATCAGATGCGGCGCACAGTGCAATTTAGTATAACCTAACCCCCTGTCTCGTAGAACAGGTGTTGCGCAACAAAGCTGTTGTTCAGACAGATATACTTATTAGATTTTACTTGCGTTCCCGAAGGCGCGGGGATTCTGAGCGAAGATGCACCAGGGCGATCGTTCTATCGAAACAAAGTGCATCAAACGCAAAAAGCCACGTCCGAAGACGTGGCTTTAATTGCGTTGGCGGGAAGTACGGGGCTCGAACCCGCGACCTCCGACGTGACAGGCCGGCGCTCTAACCAAACTGAGCTAACTCCCCAGGCAGACGTTCGCGTTTGTTTCCGCTCGCGTGCGCTGCGGGGATTAGTATACACAGAAGTCTGTCCGGCGCGCAACAACTTTTTTGAAAAAATTTTTCGGTCCCTCCGGGAGGGTCTCCGGGGCCGGCGGGCGCGGGTTGAGTTTGCTGCTCTACAGTCCTGCGCAAGACGGAAAGCACATTAAGTGCTTTCCTTTGCGTGCGGAACTCGCGACAAACTTAACCCCCGCCCTCAGCCCCGGAGACCCTCCCTGCCGTCACATTGTTCAATCAGTTTTGCGGGCGTGCGCCGCTGCGCGGCTAGCCCGCATGCTCCTCGGCGGGGTTGGTCTGATGGATCTTGTTGAACTTCCGCCTTTGGCTCAAATGGAAACGGGGGGACGCATCTGCATCCCCCGTTTTTGTTGTGATTACTCTAGGTCAATAAACTTAGTGCTTAGGATCTTGCCGTCTTTTACTAGCATTCTGGCCATGGTGGGGCCTCGGGTGCCTCTGGGGTAGCTGGCGCTGCCCGGGTTGAGAACTAAGCAGCGGCCCACTTGGGCTTCTTTGGTTACGTGGGTGTGGCCGTTGATGGCTACGTCTACGGATCCCACCGGAAGGTCTTCGCGGTAGTGGGCTACGGCGAACTTGAGTCCTTCGTAGGTAAAGAGCGCAAGACGGTCTACATCGGGGCCGTAGTCGCGGTAGTAATCGTTGTTGCCCAGTACGGCCCGCACGGGGGCGATGGTGCATAGGTGCTCGTAGTCCATCTCTGACGTGAGGTCGCCGGCGTGGATAATCAGGTCTGCGCCCTCAAGCTCATCCAGGAGCGCAGGCGAAAGATAGCCGTGGGTGTCCGAGATGATGTCGATACGCTTGGCGCTTGCACTGTTCATGGGATCCCTTCCGCAAAAAACGATTCGGCAGATACATACAAAAAGGCCCCACGGCTCCGCAGACGATGGGTCTACAGGGCTGCGGGGCCAGTGTGCTAGAGACTCAGAGCCTTCTTGAGCGGCACGACGCGGCGGCGCGAAACCGGCACGCGTTCGTCGACGCCCGTAATGCCCAGCTGGATGGCGCCCGAGGGCACCGTCTCCAC
This sequence comes from uncultured Collinsella sp., assembly GCA_902488525.1. Lineage (GTDB taxonomy): Bacteria > Actinomycetota > Coriobacteriia > Coriobacteriales > Coriobacteriaceae > Collinsella. The sequence continues at coordinate 39,299 of CABTWP010000004.1, read as the reverse complement.
ATCCGTGACGCACGCCAAGTTGACGATATAGCGGCGGTGAACACGGAAGAAGCCAAAGTCGCAGAGCTTGGCCTCAAACTGCGCCAGCGAGGTCGTCGACAAAAAGCGATCATCGACGGTATAGATGCAGGAGTAATCGTCCTTGGCCATGATAAAGCGAATGTCGTCCACGGGAATGAGCACCTTGCGGCCGCCCTTTTCCACCGGGATACGCTCGATGGTCACCTTGCTGTCCGTAACCGGCTTGGTGCGTTGCATGACCTTCTCGATCGCGCGATCCAAGCGAGCTTCCTCGACCGGCTTCATCAGATAATCGACGGCATCCACGTCGAATGCCTCGACCGCATGGTCACTATACGCAGTCACAAACACGATCGCCGGCGGATTTTTGAGCTTATGCAGCGCCTCGGCAAGTTGCAGGCCCGAGGCACCGGGCATCGAGATATCGAGAAACACGACATCCACGCGACTTTCCATAAGCATCTCGATGGCGGAGCGGACGCTCGACGCCTCCGTGATCGTGCCGATCTTGCCCGTTTGCTCGAGCAGGAAGCGAAGCTCCGAGCGAGCCGGCGCCTCATCATCCACAATCATCGCACGCAGCATAGGGATAAAACCTTTCGTCAACTAACTACGCCGGGCATCCGTCGCATGACGTTGAGCCCGTAGCCTTTTATTTTACTCTTGAATGTCGAAGATGCTCTCTGACAAATCAAGATGAAGGAGCACTTTGGTGCCCTTGCCCGGCGCCGATTCGACACGCGTATAGGAGTGCGGCCCATAAAAGCGATGGATGCGCTCCGAAATATTGTGCATGGCCACACCGGCGCCGCCACCCTGGGGAGAGCTGGCGTCGGGACGGGCAGAACGCTCGTCAAACAGTCTGGCGGCGGTACCCTCATCCATGCCCACGCCATTATCGGCCACGGCAATCAAGATTGCATCCTCGCCGTCTTGGTGAACGGTCACGTCGATCCTCAGGGCGTCGTCATCGCCCATACCATGACGTACGGCGTTCTCGACAATCGGCTGGATCACGAACGCCGGCACCAGCGTATCTTCCACGTCCTCGGACACATCGAACGTCGCAAGCACGCGGTCCTCGCCAAAGCGGGCCTTCTCAAAGGTAAGGTAGCGCTTGGTCTGTGCGACCTCGCGCGAGACCGGAATAAGCGATCCCGAGTTGTCGAGCGTGGCACGATAGAACGATGAGAACTCACGAAGCAGTTCGCGGGCCCGCAGCGGGTCGGTGCGCGTAAACGATGCAATGGTGTTCAGCGTGTTGAACAGGAAGTGCGGGTTAATCTGCGCCTGCAGCGCACGCACCTCGGCGCGCGCCGTGAGTTCCTTTTGCACCTCGAGCTCGTGGATGGCGAGCTGCGTGGACAAGATCTCGGCAAAGCCCGAGGCAAGCGCGTACTGGGTACGGTCGACGGCGCGCGGGGTCTTGTAGTAGAACTTGAGCGTGCCGACGGTACGATCGCCCACCTTGATGGGGGCGATAATGCCGGCGGGAACTTGGTTGTGCGAGCCGTCCGAGCCCACGACATCCACCATACGGTTGAACGACTGCACGATGCCATGTTCGATAACGTAGCGTGTGGCAAGCGTGTGGATGGGAGAATCTGGCAGTAGTTTTTCCTCAAACTCTCCCGCGCAGGCAAGCACGTTGTCCTCGTCGGTGATGGCCACCGTCATGGCGCGCGTCTCGGGCAAAATGCGCCGGCACACCAAACGCGCCGACTCCTGCGTCAGACCGCCCTTAATGTCCTCGAGCATGGCCGAGGCCACCGAGAGCGTCTCCTCGGTGTACTGGGAGCGCACCGAATCGGGATTGAGCGTCAAAAAGATAAAGATGCACAGAAAGATGCACAGCAGCGCGCAGGCAATCACCGTGGCGATCGGCTCGATACCGGTCACCAAGGCAAAAATAAAGTACACCAGCACGCAAATGGCGCAGGCAACGGCAATGATGCGAAAGATTGATATTGAACTATCGCGCTGGGCGCGGCGGTCGATCATTCGGCCCCCTCCAGGATACTGATCAGTTGTGCGTCACGCCAAAGCCCGTCCATGATCTTGGGCCAAAAGCTCTGGAAACGCAGGTAGCTTGCAGCGTTTTGGCGCGCATAGGCCTTTGCCTCGCCGATACCATGGCGCCAGATGCGCAGGTAGCCCTCATGCTCGCGGGTAAACACGCTGCGGACCATAGCGGTCTTGCGCACGCGGTCGTCGAGCTCGCGCGAAATCCACGGGCCCGGGTAGGGCATGAGCGATGCCGCCGTAACGGGAATGAGCTCCTTTTGATGCGCGGCGAATGTCAACTTGGCCCGTTCGTAGTACCAACGGTATACATCCTGCATAAAGCGCGGTGAGCGCTTTTCGGACTCCGGAGGCAGATGGCGCACGGTCCACTCGTTATCGAACCACACGTCGTAGCCAAACATGCGCATGTTAAAGAGGTAATCCAAGTCCTCGCCGCGGGTGATAAACGGGTCAAAGGCCACACGCGTAAAGGCGCGGGCGTGCAGGGCCATCAGGCCGCCGCACACGTAGTTGGAGCGCGAGATGCGGGTGCCCGAGAGCGCCTTTTTCATCCAACGGTTGAACTCGATGCGCTTGGTCCACCAACGATGGCAGATACCCGCCTTGTCCGTGGGAGCCAGCGGCGAGCCGTCGCGATCGTAGAAATAGCCGCTCTTGACCAAGATCGGCAAGCCCTGACGCGTCTGCTGCCCCAACGCATAGGTCGCGCGCTTCATAAAGTCGGCGTCGATGACAGTCTCATCGTCATCCAAAAAGATAACCGCGTCATGCCCCAGCACAGCGGCACAGGCTAGCCCCATGTTGCGGATGGCACCGTAGCCTCGCAGGCTCACGCACTCGCCCGAACCCTTGGGCGCGATCTGAGCAACCCGGTCTGCGATGCGCGAGGCCTGGGTGTTGGTGACAACGGTGACCTTGAGCGTGGGATGCGCGTCGACAATCTCGTGCACGCGCAGCGACACATCGGCTGTGGCAGAAACGGGACAGACCACCAAAAGGATGATGCGTGGGATGTCACGCACCTGCTCAAGCGAGGCCAGGCAGCGGTCGAGTTCGGAATTGTCGGCGTTGAGTCGCGTCGAATGGTCATAAGTGCCAGGGGCGTTTGCGCAAGCGTCATCGCCCGCCCAATACGTTGGAATCACGACTGTGGCGTTCATGCCTTACCCTCCCTGCAACACAAAAACGGGACGCCGCCAAACACAGGCGACGCCCCGCGACCTAGCTGATTCCATCATACCCACTTGGGCAAATCATTGCTCGCAAGTCGCAATGTTTATTGCGGATAACCCCAAAAGAGTACCGTGGACAGGCACAATAGCCGCTCGCTCCTATGCGGCATGCCCTGCCGCCCGAGTCATGCGGGACAGGCGGACCAGCAGCATAAAACCAACGACCAGCAGCACACCAATGGAAAGGACGCCCAGCGACGGGTTGCCGGTCAGCGAGGTGACGACCGACACCAGGAAGGTGCCCATGACGCTTGCATAACGACCAAAGATGTCAAAGAAGCCGTAGTACTCGTTGGATTTTTCCTTAGGGATAATGCGGCCAAAGTAGCTACGGCTGAGCGCCTGCACGCCGCCCTGGAACAGGCCGACCATAATGGCAAGCACCCAGAATTCGAAGGCGGTCTTTAGGAAGAACGCGGCAAACAGCACAATGCCCATGTAGGCGGCGACGGCCACCAGGATCATGTTGAGCGTGCCCACGCGGCCGGCGAGCTTGCCGTAGATGATGGCAGACGGAAAAGCAACAAACTGCGTAACGAGCAGCGCCAGCACCAACTGCGTCGAATCGATGCCCAAAGCCGAGCCGTAGCTGGTTGCCATGGAAATGACCGTGTGCACGCCGTCGATGTAGAAGAAGAACGCGACCATGTAGACCAGCACGGTCTTGTTGTGGGCGATCTCGCGCATGGTGTGTCCGACCTCGGAGAACACACCGCCCACGATGTGGCCGATGGTGTCCTCGGGACCGCGCTCGCGACCGTACTTTTGCTTATAGGTGCGAATGAGCGGCAGAGTAAAGATGAGCCACCAGGCGCCAGTGATGATAAACGACAGACGCGTTGCCAGCATGGTGGGGACGCCAAGAGCGGGGCCGCCCATGATGAGCGCCAGGCAGATGACGAACGGCACGGTGGAACCGATATAGCCCCAGGCATAGCCCGAGCTGGACACGGCGTCCATGCGCTCGTCGGTGGTAATGTCGGGCAGCATGGCGTCGTAGAACGTCATAGAAGAGTTAAGGCCGATGGTGCACAGCACGTACACGGTCAAAAATGCCATGGCGGACATTGGGATAGCCTGCGCCAGGCAAAGCACCAGGCCCGTGAGGAAGAAGCCCAAGAAGAACTTGATCTTGTTGCCGGCGTAGTCGGCAAGCGCGCCCAGAATGGGCATGAGCATGGCGATGACCAGCGAGGCGATCGTCTGCGCATTGCCCCAGGCGACCACCAGGTCGGCCGAGGAAGCGCCGGTATTGATGGCGTTAAAGTAAATGGGCACCACCGAGGTATTGAGCAGCACAAGGGCCGAATTGCCCACATCATACATAACCCAGTTACGCTCGAGCTTGGTGTATTTCATGGACAGGGACCCTTCGTATTCGCCCGATATGCAGTTAGTTCATCGTACCCCAATTGTCCAGAACCGCCGGTAAGGATTCGGCAAAGGGGCACGCACGGGCCCTATTCCTCGCGGTCGAACTCCTCATCGGCATTGAGCACGCGACCGCTGTAGTTGACGTGACTGGTCACGGCATCCATGTCACCGGTCTCGATAAAGCGGGCGACCGTGCACTCGTAATCGACCAACGCGCGGTCAAAGACCTCGGGGAAGCTCTCGTTCGAGACCTCGTCGGTAAAGGGGTTCTTCCATGTCAGGTGACCCAGGTTACCGGTGCGCTCGGGCAGCTCCGTCGTCACGCGATGGGCAAGGCCGTCGAGCAGCGAGTAGTCGTGCACCAAGCCCTCAACCAGCGAGATCGCGCGCGTCTTTGCGGAGCCGGCCGGCTCAATCGCGCGGTAAAGTCGCTGCATATTGGCAACGGCCGCACCGTACTCCCCCGCCGGAATGTCAATGCCGTACACGCGTCCGGCAACATAGCTCATCAGCACGCCGGCCACGCGATTGATGCGATCGGTGGTGACGATCTCGCCCGCCGGCGGGTAATCGTCAACCGTAGCGCCATCGCGTTTAAGCTGCAGCATCAGCACATCCAGGTCGCTCTCGATCACGGCATGGACCTGACTGCTCGAATCCTCAAGCTCTGAATCGGACTCCACGATGCCAAACTGCTGCTCATAGACAAAGGGGTGGGCGTTGCGGTCGAGCACATAATGAGACAGCAGGCCCAGCGCAAAGGCGCGACCCAAGCTGGCGTCGCGCGGCAGCAGATGCGACACGCCGTCGCGCAGGCACGCGAACTGGCGAGACATGCGCGACCGATGCATGACCTGCGCCAGCAGCATGCAGTCGGAAACACGCGGTGTCAGAATGTGAAAGAAAAACGGGTCGGGGCCTTGGTTGCCCAAGATAAAGGCAATGCGCTCTTCATCGGACGTGATGACGCCCTGCGGAAGACGGTCGATGCTTTCCTCGCCAAACAGATGATGGGTGATAAGCGCGGGCATAATGATCCTTTCGATTTCATTCGATGCCACCCATTATGCCCACCGCGCGCCCATGCCAAACCTGCGATGGTAAACGACGGCACGCAAGCCTCTTACGCAAGCCCCAGGTGCGACTTGACCTCGGCGGCACGACGACGGGACACCGGTACCGTCGAGTTCACGCGGTCGAGCCTGAGCTCCATCAACCCCGTGGAGCCAATCTCGACATTGTGCACGTCTTCCAAATTGACCAGATAGCTGCGGTGGACACGGATAAAGCCCTCGGAGGCCAAGCGCCGCTCGAGCGAGGAAATCGACTCGTTGATCAGGTATGTTCCCTCGGCGCAGACGGCGTTGCAAAAATCGGCGCGCGCCTCAAAGTAGCAGACATCCGCCACGGGAATGAACACCTTTTTACCCCCACGATCTACCGTCAGGCGCAAAGGCTGGCGCGGAGCATGGACGACACGGCGAGCGCCCAGGGCAGTCTCGATCTTGTCGAGTGCCTTTGACAGGCGTGCGTCCTCGACCGGCTTGACGATGTAATCGACGGCATCGAGGTTATAGGCATCGGCCGCATACTCGGCAAATGCCGTCACAAACACCACGACCGGCGGCCTCTTTAGGTTCTGCAGCGTCTCGGCAAGTTCAATTCCCGAGCGACCGGGCATGGTAATGTCTAAAAACAGCACGTCGGGCTTGTTCGACAGAATCGACTCCACGGCTTCGGTGACATTGCCCGCCTCGGCAATCTGGCCCACACGCGCATCCTTTTCCAACAGATAACGTAGCTCAGCCCTAATTGGAGGCTCGTCATCAACCACCAAGATGTTCCAGCCTTCGGACATATGCGCTTCCCCTCTTTTTTCTCTCAATCCAACCGCGTGCTACACCGTTAGCGGCGCCGGCTCATGCGGCTCGCCGTTCAACTCAACGATGACCTGCGTTCCCACGCCCTCCTGGGACTTCACACGCATGCCAGAATCTTCTCCGTAAAAGAAATGGATGCGCTGAAGCACGTTGAAGAGCGCCAGGCCGCAGCCTCGCTTGACGGAGCCGTCGGCGGTAATGCTTTCGGGCTCCTCTCGGCGATGCTGCTCAAACAGATGCGCACAGACTTCTTCGCTCATACCGATGCCGTCATCTTCGACGATGATCTCCAAGCCGTCATCGGTCTCAAAAGCCCTAACACGAATAGAAAGCGGCTCAGTCTCGCGCTGCGCATGCTTGATACAGTTTTCGAGCAGCGGCTGCAAGATAAACGGCGGTACCAGGCTATCGCGCACCTCAAAGTCGATGTCGACCGAAACGCGCAGACGGCCGTCGCCATACCGGGCCTGCATAAGATTGATATAACGAGTGCCCTGTTCCACCTCGTGTTCGAGCGTGGTGAGCGTATCGGAGTCAGAAAGCGTCTGACGATAATAGTTGGAGAAGTCGATCAGCAGCGACCTGGCCTTGTCGGGCTCGGTTCGAACGAGCGACACGATCGTGCTAATGGTATTGAACAGAAAATGCGGGTCGACCTGCGACTGCAGGGCACGCAGCTCCACGCGGGCCGTAAGCTCGTCCTGGCGCTCGAGCTCAAAGCTCGCGAGCTGCGTGGAAATGAGATCGGCGAAACCCGAGGCAAGCGCCGTCTGGCGCATATCGATGCTGCTCAGGCGCGGGTAATACAGCTCGAGTGTGCCCACGCAATGCCCGCGCACGGTAAGCGGCGCGACAATGCCGGCGCGCAGGCGGGGAAAATAACCGCCCGTCTCACTGGAGGCGTCACGCGAAAAAACGCTCTGCTCGCCCGTCTCAATCACGTTGAGCGTGGTCTTGAGCACTACCGGGGTTCCGGCAGGGCACTTTGCCGAGTCCTCGCCCCAGCTTGCCAACACCTGTTTGCCATCGGTAAAGCAGATGGCGGAGGCGATGGTCTCGGACAGGATGATTTTAGAGGCACCCAGGGCCGCTTCGGGCGTAAGACCGCGCGACGTATAGGCGAATATTTTTGATGCGATGGCGAGCGTACGGTCGGTTGCGCTCGATGTGAGGTCGTCGGGGACCACAAAGACATACGAGAAGAAGAAGCACAGCATGACCAGGCCGGCAATGACGACAACGCCTGGAACGGGATTGGGGTTATCGGTTAAATCCCAGATAAGCAGCAAGATAAGCGCCGGAACGACGACACCAAGTAGGATGGCCTGAACCACATGCTGGGCCGTACGAAAGACCTTAGTAGAGTTGTAACTCTTGCCCAGAATCAGCCTATTGAGATCCACCGTCATCCCCTTCTTACTGACGTACCCCATAGCAATAAAGAGGGCCGCAAGCGACCCTCTCCATTGCATTATGCAATCAAAAACTGTGTTTTACATCCAGCCATCGACAAACGGTATCTTAGGCGCTGTATTTGTTGGCCTCGCCAAAGGTGCCAGCCTCGACGATCCAGCCGTCCTTCATAATGACGTCCATGTTGTCGGTGTTGAGCACGTGGATGTCGGCGGCGACGTCACCGTTGACGACCAGCAGGTCGGCGCACTTACCGGCCTCGATGGAACCGGTCTCGTCCTCGATGTGGCACATCTTGGCACCGTTGAGGGTGGCGCAGGTGATGGTCTCGACCGGGGTGAAGCCGATCTTATCGACGAACTCGTACATCTCCTCGATGGAGCAGGTGCCGTACGGGGTGACGAAGGAGAAGGAGTCGGAGCCGATCGTCATGACGACGCCGCGCTTCTTAGCCTCGCGCAGGCAGTCGTAGTTGCGCTGCAGCTCCTTCTCGACCAGGGTGCCCTCGTACTTGTCGTGCAGCTCGGGGACGTAGACGGGCGGATAGGTGGCGTACCAGGTGGGCAGGAAGGCGATCGTCGGGGTGAAGAAGGTACCCTGCTCGGCCATGAGGTCCATGGTGCGCTCATCAATATCGAAGCCGTGAATCAGCTGCTCGCAGCCAAAGCGGACGGAATCATAGGCGGCGGCGTGGTTGTTGTAGCAGTGGCTCCACACGGGGATGCCGACCATCTTTGCCTCTTCGACCACGGCCTGGATCTCCTCGGAGCAATAGTGCTGGTCGCGACCGGAATCCCAGCGCCAGATGCCGCCACCGGTGGCCCAGATCTTGATGGCATCGGGGTTCTCGCGCAGGCGACGACGGACGGCCTTGCGCAGATCCCAAGGACCGTCGACCTGGTCGCCCCAGGGGTGGGATTCCTTGTTGAGCTCCTGGGTGCAGTGGTGGGAGTCGCCGTGACCGGCAACACGGCAGAAGCCGAGGCCGGTGGCCAGAACGCGCGGGCCCTTAAAGACGCCCTTGTCGATGCAGTCGCGGATCTGAATACCAAAGCGGCCGATCTCGCAGACAGTGGTGAGGCCGTGGGTGAGGCAGTCGTAGGCCTGCTTGACGGCAACGGCCTGCTTCTCGAGGAGCGGCTGCATAACCCAATCGGTGTCATCGTCGGTCAGGTTGCCCGAGAAGTGCAGATGGGTGTCGATCAGGCCAGGAAGGACGGTCTTGCCGGCGGCGTCGATAACCTCAACGCCCTCGGGAAGGTCCTGCATAGCACCGGCGTACTCGATCTTGCCGTTGTCGTCGACGAGAACGAGGGAATTCTCGACCGGCTCGGCACCGGTACCGTCGATGAGCTTGCCGCCAACGATTGCATACTTAGTGGACATGGTTCCTCCTTATGGATCCATATAGTGGGCGAGGCCGTGTTGGGTTAAGGCCTCACAAAGCTACCCAAATGGTGCCGGGTTCGGTGCGCGGGAGAGAGGGCACCGCGCACCCGATCCGCCCCGGCTAGGCGTTACTTTTTGCGGGAATTGGTAAAAGCCATGAGGGCCAGGCCAATCGCCAACCAGCCGATCACGATGCTCCACTCCACCATGTTGAGGGAGGCGGGAGAGAACGGAATCACAAGCAGGCCGATGATGATGGCACAGGCAGCGATAGCGAGACCGATGCCAAACTTGCCGCCGGGCACCTCGTAGGGACGAGGCAGGTCGGGCTCGGTGAAGCGCATGCGCAGGCAGGCGAGGGCGACCATGCCGCAGGAGAAGATGAAGGCGAGAGCCGAAACGTTGGTCAGAGGGATGAGCATGTTCTTGCCCAGGAACGGACCGACGACGGTGATGACGCCCAGAACGACGCAGGCAAGCTTGGGAGCGCCGGAGCTGGGATCGACCTCGGCGAACTTCTCGGGCAGCTGACCCTTGCGGCCCATGGCGAGCATAATGCGGCTCGTGGCGCCGTAGAAGGAGTTCATCGGGCCCATGGGTCCAAGCGTGGCGATGACGAGCATGGCCAGGTACAGGAGCATGTTGATGCCCTTGAGGCAGGCAAGCGCGGGAACCGGGCTCTTAACAAACTCATGCCAGTCGAGGATGGTGCCGAACGAGTAGATGCAGACCATGTAGAAGCCGCCGGCGGCCAGCAGGGCCAGGGAGATGATCTTGCCGAACTTGTTCCAGTTGAGGCCCTCGGCTGCTTCCTCGGCCTGCTGAGGAATGGTGTCGAAACCGGCATAGAAGAACGGGGTCAGAACCAGGACCGACACGATGCCGGCGAACAGGCTAGTGCCCTCGGTGGCGGCCTTGCCGCCGCCAGCACCGGCGACCTGGGAGAACACGGGCATGGCGTTGTCCGGCGAGCCGGTGAACAGCGAGACGCCCATGGCGAGCAGCATGCCGCAGAGCAGGGCCTTGGTCAGGAAGGCCTGCAGCTTGGCGGCCGAGCTGGCACCGCGGAAGTTGAGGAAGATGACGTAGGTTGCAAAGCCGAGCGCGATCAGCGTCGGGAACAGGTAAACGTCGGCGCCCAGGATGGTATAGAGCTTGACGGCACGCAGCCACTCAAGACCGGGCAGGCTGCCGAACATCTCGGACACGAGGGTCGAGATAGCGATTGCCTCCCACGGGCACAGGATGCCGTTGCCCAGGGCCAGGAGCCAACCGGTGATATAGCTCAGCGTACGGCCAAAGCTACGATCGACATACTCGACGATGCCGCCCGAGATGGGGATAGCAGCCGTGAGCTCACCGAAAACAGCTCCGACGGGCACGAGAAAGATTGCACCCAAGAGGAATGCGATCATAGCGGGAACGGGACCGCCGCCCACGACCATCCAGTCGCCGACCTGCAGAACCCAGCCAGTTCCGATGATGGCACCGAAACCGATGGTGAAGAAGTTCCAGAGCGAAAGCGTTTTCTTCATGCCGCCGTTACCTTCGACTGCAACTTCTGCGTTCTTGTCCGCCATTGTTCCCCTCCTTTCCTTATTGACGCCTCTTTGGCGTCACCCCTTGCGCGGTCTGTTTTGCCGCGCGCTTTTATTTCATGGCTTTAAGATACGGCCTTGGCACAGCAGCGCCGCTTGTGGCTCGACCGAAGGCAGAACTGCAAAACGAGCGGCGCCGTTTTTGGGACGAACGGCACGGTTTGCCGCTCATTGTTGTCGCCCGTCCGACGGGCGTACGCTCATCGGACGCATATAGAGATGTTTTTGAGGCCGTGTGTTTTGCGCCTTTCGTACCGTTTACCGAGCTTTTGACGCGCGGACCCATTTGTTGCACATCTTTTTTGTAGGATAGACAGGTTATACATGAGACAAGGCGGTACGAATGGCATACGGATACAACGACGGTGATCAACGGCGACAAAGCGTTCGCCTTGCTGGCCGCACCACGCCGACGCCCAGAAGTGCCACGAGCAGCAATCCGCAACGCCCTCAAGAGCAACCCAGGCCTTCGTCTCGGCAGCAGACAAACAGAACACGGCAGAGTGGCCGTCCGAGCACGGGCACAAGCGCACAGCAAGATAGCCGCTTGGGCGCGCGCACTCGACAGCGCCAAGCCGAGGTTCCGCAACTGCGCCGCAACGGCGCACGTCAGCCCGGCAGCCATATCAACCGCTTCTTTTCGCATCCCCAAGGCGGACGCGACGGCAAGCCCTACCGCTCGACATCGTACGTGAATGCCCCCGCCCTGCCGGCTCGTCGGCTTTGCCTCGCACTGTGCTCTATCCTCATCTGTCTGGTCTTTGTGCTTATGAGCTCCTGTATGTCCCACGGCTCGGCCGGTCTCGAGCCCACCGCCGAGGACAAGCTGCTCAAGGCCCCCGTCGCGCCCGGTTATTCTTTCGCCTTTTCGACCCCGCGCTCGCAATGGCAAGCCGGCACGATGCCCCATATCTATCAGATCGACCCTGCATGGTCGGAGCTGCCTTACGCCGGCGGTACCATCCGCCAAAATGCCTGCGGGCCTACGTGCCTCACCATGGTCTATATCTTTAAGACGGGACGCACCGATATGACCCCCGTCAATATGTGCGCGCTTTCCGAGGCAGGCAATTACGCCCCCACCGGTGCAACCGAATGGTCGTTTATGACGAGCGGTGCGTGGCAGTTGGGACTTAACGGAACGGAGCTTCATAACGATCGCGACTCGATGACTCAGGCGCTGCGTTCGGGAGCGCCCGTCATCGCCGCCGTTCGGCCGGGCACCTTTACCAACGTGGGCCACTACATTGTACTTTACGGTATTGACGACGCCGACCAGATTGAAGTCTTCGATCCCAACTCGGCCAGCCGCAGCGCCCGACGCTGGGGCGTCGTAGAGGTCCTCAACGAAGTCGAAGCCATGTGGGCCTACTACTAGTCATTGGGCACTCATTGGGGACAGACTTAAATGAGTGGTCGTCGGGGACAGTCTTACGGACGCCGGCCGAGAGCAGACGAAAAGGGCCATCCCGAACTGCTTGGAACTGCCAGCACGGAAAGCGCATCCTGCTTTGGGGCCCAATAGCGGGATGCGCTTTCCGTTAGCGGCCCGTTTGGGAAACTAGGGACCGCTTTTCGACAAAAATCCGGGATGCATTTTCCGATTGAGGGCCTCAAGGGAAACCGCACCCCATGTTGGACGCTCATTCTGGGATGTGCTTTCCGCAGTTGATCGATGCGGCCTTTAAGGACTGTCCCAAGCTGCCGGCAGGAAAGGAACGTCCCCAAGTGCCGGGTTTCCGCAGCCTGCAATGCTCCTCATGAACAGCCGCCTCAATAACAAAAGCCCCCGCGGCCGAAGCGGACCGCGGGGGCAACAGACCTGCAAGAGTTAACTCAAGTCCTCGCCATTTGATGCAATGACCTTTTGGTACCAGCAGAAGCTGTCCTTTCGGTAGCGATCGAACGTGCCTTTGCCCATATCATCGGCATCAACATAAACAAAGCCATAGCGCTTCTTCATCTGCCCCGTCGAGGCCGACACCAAATCGATACAGCCCCACGGCGTGTATCCCATCAGGTCAACACCGTCCTCGACAATTGCATCGCGCAGCGCAAGAATATGCCTTCGCAGGTAATCAATATGATACGCATCGTGGACTTTGCCGTCTTCCAGCGCATCGAGTCCGCCCACACCGTTCTCGGCGATAAAGAGCGGAAGATGGTAACGATCGTGGTAGCCGGCAAGCGTCACGCGCAAACCCAGCGCATCGATCTGCCACTTCCAGGCAGTCTCTTTATCCTTGAGGTACGGATTGCGCAACGTCGGGAACACGTTGCCCTCCGCCTTCTCGGCGATCACCTGATCATCGGCGCACACCAAGCGCGAGCAATAGTACGAGAACGAGATGAAGTCGACCGTATGCTCTGCCAGATACTCCGTATCGCCCGGCTCAAAGGGCACGTGAACACCCTCTTTCTCGAGTGCACGCAGCTTCCAAGCAGGATAGGCGCCCGCAGCCATCACGTCTGTGTAGAAGTAGCGGCCGCGGTCCTCCTCATACGCAAGCCATACGTCCTCGGGCGCACAACGGTACGGATAGGTCGCACCGGCAGCGACCATGCAACCCACCTTGTTTGCGGGATCGATCTTGTGCAGAATCTCGACAGCGCGAGCGCTCGCCATAAACATATGGTGCGAGAACGCCGCGGTCACGGCTGCACGGTCACGCTCATCCTCGAGCGTGACACCCGCGTTGAGATAGGACAGCGCCACGCTGTTGATCTCGTTGAACGTAAGCCAATAACGCACGAGGCCCTGGTACGCGCGTCCGACGGTCTCGACGTAGTGCGCATACCGCTCGATCATCTCTCGGCTTTGCCAGCCACCATAGCGCTCGACCAGAGCCAACGGATAGTCGTAGTGCGACAGCGTCACAAGCGGCTCGATTCCATGCTCGCGCAGCGCCTCGAATACCTGACGGTAAAACTCCAAGCCCTCGCCGTTGGGCTCGGTCTCCATCCCTGTGGGAAAAATACGGCTCCAGCAAATTGAAAGACGCAGGCACTTAAAGCCCATCTCGGCAAAGAGCTCGACATCCTCGTGCCAATGATGGAAGAAGTCGTTGCCCCAGCGGCATGGATACAGCCTGTCCGGATCGTCCACGGGCTTTTGCCTGCCAAACATTACATCCCAGCGGTCGGAACCCTGTGGGATCAGGTCGGAGTGCGACATGCCGCGGCCGCCCTCGTTCCAGCCCCCTTCGGCCTGGTTGGCGGCGAGGGCACCACCCCACAAAAAGCCCTCGGGCATACCGGCGGCAGACGTTCTGTCAAAGTAACTCATGCTACTCAGCATCCTCGGCAGAAGCTGCCGCGGCGTTCTCCTGCTCCTGAGCCAGGAGCTGGTTATCGTACACCTTAAAGAACGGGTACCAGACCACAGCCATGACCACGATCAAAACGATCGTAAACACCCAGATGCGCGGGTCGAGGCACTGGACAAAGCCCTGAACGAAGATGGGGAACGTGCCGCTCACCAAGATGTAGAAGTTAGAGACAAGACCCAGTGAGACCGCACCCCAATACAGCAGGGCCGAGATCATGCCGCCTAGCACAAACGGAATCATGAGGATCGGGTTGAAGATGATGGGCGCGCCGAAGATCGCGGGCTCGGAGATACGGAAGAAGCTCGGCACGATCGATGCCCTGCCAAATGCCTTGAGCTGCTGCGACTTTGCCCTAAACGCGCAGAGCGCCACAAAAGAGAACGTATTACCCGTGCCGCCGATGAGGTTGATGGCCAACGACATGAGCGCCGGGTGGAACTCAAGCGGCTGCCCGGCAGCATAGAGCGAGGCGTTGGCGGCAAAGGCGGCAAGCGTGACCGGGGCGGTGATGGGCATTACGATCATGTTGCCGTGGACGCCAAAGCACCAAAACAGCAGCGTCATGAAGCAGATAAGCAGTGCGCCGGGCACAGAGTCAACTGCGACGGAAAGCGGGGCAGCGAGCAGCTTCTCGATAACCGAGGGGATGGACAGCGCGGGATCGATCATCTGGATCAGCAGGTTGCCGCCAAAGAAGATGAGGATGTTGGCGAGCATAGGTACGATGGCGCCAAAGGTTTCGGACAAAAACGGCGGCACGCCATCGGGCATCTTGATGGTGATGCCCTTGGTCTGGCAGAAGCGCGTGACCTCGACGGAGACCAAGGCAACGATGATGGCGGTAAACAGGCCCTGCGCACCCAGATAGGTGCAGGGGACCGCCTGGAGCACGGACTCGTCAGCAAGCTGGTAGTAGGACGACGGCGCCGCGGCGATCAGGAACATCACCAGCGAGGTCATGCCGGCGTTAAGCTTGGGCATCTTGTAGGTGCCCGCCAGGTTATAGGCGATTGCGAACGTCACGATCACCGACAGTATGTCCATCGTCATGTTGAAGGGAATGAGCAGCGTGAGCTTATTGGCCGTGGCAAAATCGAGCCAAGGGCCAAAGACGGACCAGAACCCGCCCTGCGCCACCAGGTCGGCCGTGACCGGCGGGTTGGCGAGGATCATAAAGACGGCAGATACCAAGATGAAGCTGATCGCGCTCATAAAGCCCTTTTGCATGGAGGCAAAGTGGCGCTCGGTGCCGCAGAAATTGGCGATAGGGGTCAGTTTTTCCTGAAGCAGGGTCATGAACTTCTCCATGGTTGCCTCCTAACCCAACAGCGACTGGGCGAGTGCCAGCACGTTGGCGGCGTTGCCCATGCCGTAGTCCTGTGCGGGGATGACCGCGGTCGGCTTACCGCTCCCCTGCTTGACGGTGTTGAGCTGGTAGGACACCTGCGGCCCCAAGAGCAGCACGTCATAATTGGCGCACGTCTCCTGATACTCGCCGATACCCACCGCATCGATATCGAGCTCGATGCCGTTTTGCTCCGCATATTTCTCGAGTTTCTTCATCAGAATGCTTGTAGACAGACCAGCTGCGCAAACAAGAAGGATCTTCATAAGGGATTCCCTTCGCATTGATTGGTTGGATAGTCACCGCACGCCGCTAGGCGTTCTTGGTTGCAGTGCGCTCATACAGGCAGATCAGCTCCTGCACGAGCTCCTGAGCAAGCATGGAGCACATGAGGTGGTCCTGAGCATGGACCAGCAACACATCCACCGACAGATGCTCGCCCGCTGCCTCAGTCGAAAGCAGCTGCGTTTGGATGTGGTGAGCCTTGATTCCCGCATCCTTTGACTGCTTCATGAGTTTGGCGGCGGCGTCAAAATCCCCCGCCTTTGCCTTTTCAAGGGCTTCGAAGGCAAGGCTGCGTGCCTCTCCCGCTGCAGCGACCAGCTGAAACGAAACCATCTCGGTTCCCTGATCGTCCATAACGGTCTCCTCTCCCGTGATGTTTGGTTTGTACTTGAATATTCGAAACGCCTATCTCCCGCCCGCAATCCTCGAGGTTTATTGCAGGTAGACTGACAGGGTCATCGACAAAAGAAGTCTTAAGCCGTATGCGCTTGCACAAGCGCCATCAGCTCATGCCAGGACCGGCGCTCGCGTAGGCGCTCGACCCCCTGGCGGTCCATAAAGATCTCGGCGAGCAGTGAGCTCAAGATCCGCGCCTCATCGCCGCCCGACCGGGCAAACGACACCATAAAGACGATATCGACCTCATGGCCGTATTCGTCCCAAAGAATGGGATGTTCAAGCAGGCCCACGGTAACAAAGGCCTCGGCGCTCAAGGGATGCATCCCATGGGGCATGGCTACCCCATTGCCAAACGAGGTGGCGCTCGCGCTCTCGCGCTCGGCGACCTCTTGGGCAAACTGGGCATCGACACGGCCGCTCTCGACGGCGCGCTCGGAGAGATATCGGAGAACGGCCTGCTTCGACGACGCCTCAACGCGGTTGAAGAACAGGGCACGGCTAAAGAAAGAGCTCACGGAGTCCGATTGCGCAGTGTCGTCGCTCAGCACCTTGCGGATAGCGTTGACATCGCTCGTCTCCAAGAAGAAATCGGCCTCGCGGACGGGCACGGGCAACTTGACGTTGAGCGGCACCGTTGTGAACACGTAGTCGATATGCGAAAAATCGAACGTTCCCACGCGGGCGACATCGCATGTCTCAATCGAATCGATATACATGCCAAACTGCTTGCGGTACTGGTGCTCGAGCATACGGGCGCTTCCCGCTCCCGAGGCGCACACGATCAGGATGCGTTTGCGACGCGGCTGGTCGGCTTGCTGCTCGAGGGCCAGGGCAAATGCCATGGCGATGTAGCCGAGCTCTTCATCAGAGGGCTGGCTGCCAAAATGACGCTCGAGTACCTGCGAGGTGCCAGCTGCCATCGAATAGGCCAACGGAAACCTCGTCTTGATATCGGACAGCATGGGGTTATCCATATGCATGTGATATTCAAGGCGATAGCCCAGAGGGCCGATATGCCGAGCAAGGTTCATGCGAAGTTCAAGATCGCCGCTAAAGTCAAACCTAAACTCATCGTTGACCGCACGTACCATCTCGGAAGCAATCTCCCACATCTCGTCCGAGATAACGGCAGAGCCCTTCTCGGGCACGCCCGTGCCCCTGCCGAGCAAATGGATTGCGATAAAGGCAACCTCTTCTCGGGGCATGCTCACGCCCAGGGCATCCTTGATGTTTGCGGCAATCTGGAAAGCCGCGGCGTATTCGCGCGTTCCCTCCAGTTTTTGAACGTCCGATTCTGCAGCTGGGACATAGCAGCCCTGCTCGATGCGGCCAAGAGCAATGTAAAGATGCATGATGAGATTGCGGGATGCCAGCGAGCTCACCGTGACGGGCGAGGCCGTCAGAGCATCGTCCACACATGCGGCGATGGCCCGCAGGCGCTCGGCGAGCTTTGCATCGTCGGTGTCGGGCAACACGGGCCTCACCAGCGAGGCCAGGCACAGGCGCCGCTGCGACTCCCCGCCCGCAACGCGGATTCCGTAGCGTGGGCGCTTTTCGAGCGTTAAGTCAAATTGGGCGAGTTTCTGCTCTACCAGACGCATGTCATTGGACAGAGTTCGCGCCGAAACGTAGAGTAAATCCGCATACTCCTCAATCGTCACCCACTGGGACCGCATGAGGAGGTCGTTAAGAAGGAAGGACACACGGCCGTCGCGCGTATCAGGAATGCCCGGATGGGCCAGAGCCGCACCGTCTAGCAAGCGAGCAAGCTCATCTGCACGTGCAACATCGATACGATACTGCCCCTTGCTGCCAACGATGCGTGCAACCCCTGCAAGGTTGTCGTTTGCGCGATGGATATAGTTTCTCACGGCGCGCTCGCTTACCTCGAGACGCTTGGCAAGTACCGCGACAGCGACAGGCTGAGCGTCCTCGATCATATTTACAAGCTGCTTGACGCGAGCATCCATGTCCTCCTCCTTTCCCTGCGTCTAGTCTAACGCGGTAAAGAATGACACTCCACGTCGCGCTCGTTCCGCCAACTCGGAACAGGTTGCGGGGAGTCCAGCTGAGCTATGGAGAGCCTGGGGAGAGGGCCCGAAGGCAATGCGTCGGTGTGGGATGCGCCTTCCCAGCCATTGGGCAGTCATTGGGGACAGACTTAAATGAGTAGTCGTTGGGGACGTTCTTGTTTGGCTAGTCGTTTAAGAACGTCCCCAATGACTATTAAGGACTGTCCCAAGCTGCCGGCAGGAAAGGACCGTCCCCAAGTGCCGGGTTTGTCCCCAATGACTAGGTGAATAGCAAAAGCCCCGCAGTCGGAGCGGACTGCGGGGCTCATGAAGAGAGGCTAGTTTGTGGGCGCTTTGCCTGGCGCCCACGAGAGAGGCAACAGAGTAGAGACTACTCGTGGATGCGAGTACCGGAGAGGCCGGCCATGGTCTCGGCAGCCTTGTCCAGGGCGCCGATGATGCAGGTGCGGCCCTTGCGGGAACGAGCGAACTTGATGGCAGCGCGGACCTTGGGCTCCATGGAACCCTTGCCGAACTGGCCCTCGTCGGCCAGGCGCTCGGCCTCGTCGGCGGTGATGTCCTCGAGCTCCTCCTGGTTGGGCTTGCCAAAGTTGATGGCGACATGCTCAACGGCGGTCAGCAGGAACAGAACGTCGGCGTCGCAGTCCTCGGCCAGCAGCTCGCCGCCCAGGTCCTTGTCGATGACGGCGGGAACGCCCTTGTAGCAGCCCTTGTTCTCGTAGTCGCGGACGACGGGGATGCCGCCGCCACCGCAGGCGATGACGATGAACTCGTTGTCGAGCAGGTTGAGGATGGAGTCGGCCTCGACGATCTTTTTGGGATCGGGGGAAGCGACGACGCGACGCCAGCCGCGGCCGGAATCCTCGACGAAGACCTTTGAGGGATCCTCGGCCATGAACTCCTTGGCCTGCTCCTCGGTGTAGAAGGGGCCGATCGGCTTGGTCGGGTTCTTGAACGCGGGATCGTCCGGGTCGCACTCGATCTGGGTGACGACGGTGGCGGCGTGCCAACGCTTATAGCGCTTGTGCATCTCGCGGCCGATGCCCTGCTGCAGGTGATAACCAATGTAGCCCTGGGACATGGCGCCGCACTCGGGCAGCGGCATCTCGGGGGTACCGATGGCATCGTGGGCAGCGGCGAAGGCGTTCTGGATCATGCCGACCTGCGGGCCGTTGCCGTGGGTGATGATGATCTCGTTGCCCTGCTCGATGAGACCGAGGAGAGCGTGGGCGGTGTTGCTCACGGCCTCGATCTGCTCGACGGGGTTGTTGCCGAGGGCGTTGCCGCCAAGGGCGACGACAATACGATCGGGCTTGCCAAGAGGCTTAGACATTGCTGGAATCCTTTCTGTAAAAGGCCTACAACCCATTAATAACCCGCGTCCGTGCGATACGCGAGTTTATTAAGGTTTATATTCTCTTTATCGCTCATTTTATTCATTTTGAAAATAGCGGAACGGTGAACGGTCGTTTTTATCCGCTCAGCGTACAGAACCCCAGCTCAAGCATATCTACGCCATTTACGTGCAACTTTATTTTAATAGAGCAGGGATTAGACCAGATTATGCAAACTATATCTTTGCTAAACACAAAACAGACAGCGCAATATCTTACTCGCACTATACGAGATTCTATGCACTTATAAGTCGAGTATGCACCCCTGCAAAAACAAGGGGCTTTTCATCCAGCATAAGGAATAAAGAAGGGCTCCGAAAAGGCGGCAACAGCCAAGTCCCCCATCCATCCCCAAAGTGGCGCGAGGTTTCGCGGCAAAACCACGAAACGGCGAAGGAGACGGAATACCCGACCAACCACATCCGTCATCCGCCCACACAATCCGAGGACGTAGCCGTAGCAGGATCTGAGGGCTAACCTTCGCGGACACTCCGCAGGACGAAAGAACCCCCGCCGCACGTAATGCGCAGCAGGGGTTCTTTCATGTCCGAGGACGTCCGCGAAGGTTAGCCCTCAGGTCCTGCGGTGGGAGACTTAGGCCTCGTTGTACACCGTCTTGAGCTTCAGCAGGTGCTGATAGCGGTCCATAGCGGCCTGCTCGTTCTCCTTGAAGAGCTCCTCGGCGCGCTCGGGGAAGGAACGCGTCAGCGAAGCGTAACGGGCCTCGTTCATCAGGAACTCCTGATAACCGCCCGCGGGCTCCTTGGAATCGAGCGAGAACTTCTTGCCGGCAGCAGCCTCGGGGTTGAAGCGGAAGAGGTTCCAGTAACCGCACTCGACAGCCTTCTTCATCTCGGCCTGGCAGTTCTGCATGCCACCCTTCTTGATGGAGTGCATCTCGCAGGGGCTGTAGCCGATGATGAGGGACGGACCGTCGTAGGCCTCGGCCTCGTGGATGGCCTTGAGGGTCTGAGCCGGGTTGGCGCCCATGGCGACCTGCGCCACGTAGACGTAGCCGTAGCTCATGGCAATCTCGGCCAGGGACTTCTTCTTGGTCACCTTACCGGCAGCGGCGAACTGAGCAACCTGGCCCAGGTTCGAGGCCTTGGAGGCCTGACCACCGGTGTTGGAGTAAACCTCGGTGTCGAAGACGAAGACGTTGACGTTGTGGCCGGAAGCCAGGACGTGGTCCAGGCCACCGAAGCCGATGTCGTAGGCCCAGCCGTCGCCGCCGAAGATCCAGAAGGACTTCTTGGTGAGGTAAGCCTTGTCGGCGAGGATCGCCTTGGAGGCGTCGCAGCCGCACTTCTCGAGCTCGGCAACGTAGGCGGCGGCAGCGGTCTTAGAGGCCTCGGCGTCGTTGACGGAGTCGATCCAAGCCTGACCGGCGGCCTTGAGCTCGTCGGACGGACCGTCAGCGGCGATGATCTCCTGCGTAGCAGCGATCAGCTTCTTCTGAACGGCCTCGTAGCCAACGGCCATGCCCAGACCGTGCTCGGCATTGTCCTCGAACAGGGAGTTGTTCCACGCCGGGCCGTGACCGTCCTTGTCCTTGCAGTAAGGAGCGGTGGCAGCGGGGTTGCCCCAAATGGAGGAGCAGCCGGTGGCGTTGGAAATGAACATGCGGTCGCCGGCGACCTGGGTCACCAGACGTGCATAGGCGGTCTCGGCGCAGCCGGCGCAGGAGCCGGAGAACTCCAGGTAGGGCTGCTTAAACTGGCTGCCCTTGACGTTGGCCGCGATGAGCTCCTTCTTCTCGGAGACGTTCTCGACCATGTAGTCCCAAACGGGCTGCTGGTCCATCTCCTGCTCGGTGGGAACCATCTCGAGGGCGCCCTTGGGGCAAACCTTGACGCAGTTGGTGCAACCCATGCAGTCGAGCGGGGACACAGCCATGGTGAACTTCATGCCCTTGGCCTTGGGGCCCATGGCGTCGAGCGTGCGGGTAGCCTCGGGCGCGGCGGCAGCCTCGTCCTCGGTCATCGCGAACGGACGGATGGTGGCATGCGGACACACATAGGCGCACTGGTTGCACTGGATGCACTTGGTCTCGTCCCAGTGGGGAACGACCACGGCGACGCCGCGCTTCTCGTATGCGGAGGCGCCCAGCTCAAACTGGCCGTCGGCGCAATCGACGAAGGCGGAAACAGGCAGGCTGTCGCCGTCCATGCGATCGATGGGCTCGAGCAGGTTCTTGACCTGCTGGGCGATAGCGGACTTGGTCTCCTCGGAGAGCTCGACGGGAGCGGCATCCTCGGCGGTAGCCCAGTCGGCCGGAACCTCGAACTTACGGAAGGCGGTAGCGCCGGCATCGATGGCCTTGTGGTTGGCGTCGACGATAGCCTGGCCCTTCTTCATGTAGGACTTGGTAGCCGCGTCCTTCATGTACTGCAGGGCGTCCTCGGCGGGCAGGACCTTGGCCAGCGCGAAGAAGGCGGACTGGAGCACCGTGTTGGTGCGCTTGCCCATGCCGACCTTAGCGGCCAGGTCGATAGCGTCGATCAGGTAGACGTTGACGTTGTTGTTCGCGATGTAGCGCTTGGCCACGGCGGGCATGTGCTCGGCGAACTCCTCGTCGCTCCACTGGCAGTTGACCAGGAAGGTGCCGCCCGGCTTGACGTCGCGGACCATCTTGAAGCCCTTAACGATGTAGCTGGGGTTATGGCAGGCGACAAAGTCGGCCTTGGTCACGTAGTACGGCGAGCGAATCGGGGAATCACCAAAGCGCAGGTGCGAGACGGTGACGC
The DNA here is from genome assembly GCA_902488525.1 of uncultured Collinsella sp. Taxonomy (GTDB): domain Bacteria; phylum Actinomycetota; class Coriobacteriia; order Coriobacteriales; family Coriobacteriaceae; genus Collinsella. The sequence continues at coordinate 16,835 of CABTWP010000004.1, read as the reverse complement.
CGCCGGTCTTCTTGGAGTCGTACTGGAAGTAGGCCTGGACGTACTTGTCGGTGTGGTCGCCGATGATCTTGATCGAGTTCTTGTTGGCGCCGACGGTACCGTCGCCACCCAGACCCCAGAACTTGCACTCGATGGTGCCGGGGGCTGCGGTGTTGGGCGCATCCTCGGCCTCGGGCAGGCTCAGGTTGGTCACGTCATCGACAATGCCGATGGTGAACTCGCGCTTGGGCTCGTCCTTCTTGAGCTCCTCGAAGACAGCGAACGCGGACGCGGGAGGCGTGTCCTTGCTGCCCAGGCCATAACGGCCGCCGACGACCTTGATGCCCGTCTTGCCGGCCTCGTAGAGAGCGGAGACGACGTCCTGGTAGAGCGGCTCGCCGATGGAACCCGGCTCCTTGGTACGGTCCATGACGGCGATCTTCTGGACGGTCTCGGGGAGAACGTCGACGAAGTGCTTGATGGAGAACGGACGGAACAGACGGACCTTGACCAGGCCGACCTTCTCGCCGTGGGCGTTGAGGTAGTCGATGACTTCCTCGAGCACGTCGCAGAAGGAGCCCATGCACACGACGACGCGGTCGGCATCGGGAGCGCCGTAGTAGTTGAACAGGCCGTAATCGGTGCCGAGCTTCTCGTTGATCTTCTTCATGTAGCCCTCGACGACGGCGGGAAGCTCGTCGTAGACCTTGTTGCAGGCCTCACGGTTCTGGAAGAAGATATCGCCGTTCTCGTGGCTGCCGCGGGTGTGCGGGTGCTCAGGGTTGAGCGCGTGGTCGCGGAAAGCCTGGACGGCGTCCATGTCGCACATCTCGGCCAGATCCTTGTAGTCCCACATGGCGACCTTCTGGATCTCGTGGCTGGTGCGGAAGCCGTCGAAGAAGTTAAGGAACGGGGTCTTACCCTCGATGGCGGCAAGGTGAGCCACCGGCGAGAGGTCCATGACCTCCTGGACGTTGCCCTCGGCGAGCATGGCGAAACCGGTCTGGCGGCAGGCCATGACGTCGGAGTGATCGCCAAAGATGTTCAGGGCGTGGGAAGCGACGCAACGCGCGGAGACGTGGAAGACGCCCGGGAGCTGCTCGCCCGCGATCTTGTACATGTTCGGGATCATCAGGAGCAGACCCTGAGAAGCCGTGTAGGTGGTGGTCAGAGCACCGGCGCCCAGCGAACCGTGAACGGTACCGGCTGCACCTGCCTCGGACTCCATCTCGACGACCTTGACCGGGGTGCCGAAGATATTCTTGCGACCCTGGGCCGCCCACTGGTCGACATGGTCGGCCATCGGGCTGGACGGCGTAATGGGATAGATTCCCGCTACCTCGGTGTACGCATACGAAACATATGCGGCCGCCTCGTTGCCGTCCATAGACTTAAACTTACGCGCCATATACCCCTCTCCTCTCATATAGGTATACAGGCCCCGGCGATCGCCGGGATGTTGGCGTGATGGGATTTTCGCTGTTGCTTCCAATCATCTGGCAGGCAGGCTCAGCAGCAGGTACATGGCGTGGAGAGAAGGCATGCCGAGGCGAGGAGGGCTGCACGCGCTCCACAAGCCCAGCTACCCGTCTTGCACATGACCGAGCGCCGCAAAGGCCGCATGCCGGATGCTCCCGGGCACGCCCCGGCGATGGGAAGCGCCCGCAACGGAAATCCGCATGCGGGTTTATTGTACCCCGCCGTCAAGTGTAATTTCGGCAAATATAGGTGGACGGGTGAAGGTTTACCTCGGGTGACTATCGAATGCCCAGCGCCGAGCAAAATGTCCCCCGGGAACCATACGGCAGTTGCGGTGAAATAGGGACTGTTTTTGCTGCTCAGAGCCTTAAACAGTCCGTATTTCACCGCAACTTATTGAGGGTTGGCTAGAGGGCACCGAAGAGGATGGCGTAGGTGGTGGATTCGCCGAGCTTGAGCTCGTCGCCGGGATTAAGTTGGGCGGAGCGGCCGGGCTCGACCTGGATGCAGACGCTCGTGACCCCGTTTACCACCACGGTCCCGTTGGTAGACGACAGGTCCTCGACGTGCCAGGTATTTTGAGCATCACACCAGATGTGGGCATGGCGAGCCGAGACGTCATCGCCGACGTCGGTGATATCGCCCTCCCCCGTTGCCAGCGCGCCGATCTCGACACCTTCCTCACTCGGCTGAATCCAGCGCGGGGCACTCACCACAAAGCCGTTTTGCACGCGCAGCAGGCCCAACGGATGCGCCGGCGCGGGCTCGCGTTCGCCCGTGGTCGTCGACATGCCAAGCGAACGCGGTGTGGACGTGCCTCCGCCACAGGTCGCGTGCGCATAGTCGATAGCATAGGTCACCGAGGACCTGACATCTGCCGAGCAGCCCACGGCGACAAACAGCACCAGCACGGCTTCGGCGCGCTCGGCAGGCATAAGCTCTCCCGCCTGGGACAGACGATCGAGCGCGTTGCGATAGAGATTCGTATCCTGGTGACATTCCTCGAGCGCACGCACCATCGGTTCACCAGCGGGACCGCACACCATATTGATCACGGCCGTGGAGTCCATGGGATTGCGCTGGCGCAGTGCCAGCTGCGACATAATGCGCGCGGCCGAGGTCCCGTAATCGGCAAAGAAACGCTGCTGAAGCGTACCGACCGGCGCGCGAACGATAAAGCGCGAGACCCAGGAGCGATCGGCGGCCCGGCTCTGAGGGCTGCGACCGTCGGCAAGCGGACGGGACGAGAGCACCAAGCCGCACAGCTCGATATGACTCAGATGGGCCGCGCGTTTAAAGATGTCAAACATGGCCCCGCATGGGGTGAGCTCAACTTGAGATGCCATGACCTAGGCCTCCTTGGTCGTAGAAATAGAGTCGGACGATGCATCGACGGGTCCGCCGAAGACGCGGGCGGCTGCGGCTCCACCGGCAAGCGGTGTTGCCATCTGGCCTTTTGTGCGTCGCGGTGCCAAAGCAGGCAGCTCAAAGGCAAAACCAGTCGCCAGCAAAAACCACGTCAGCGCATAGGTTGCAATCAGGGCGGCAACGAGACCGCTCATCACGGCGCGCTGGGAAAACACGGTACACGCCGCCGCGACCAGCACCGGAACTTCACAGGCAGAAAGCGCAAGCACGCCCTGCAGGAATCCCGAACGGCGATCGCGCGCGAGAGCCCCCGCGACAACACTCGCCACGCCCGGCAGCGCCAATGCCAGTGCGGCAATGATACCCGGCAGCGGCCCGGACCACACGAGCGGCCCCAAACTCAGCGTCATACGGGCGCCCGTCGCCAGCAGCGCAGCCGACACCACGACCGCAGTCCAAACCACGCCGCAGACGACTGTCGCGCCGATCATCGCCGCGCGGCGCACGGCACGGCCGGACGCATCCATGGGGCACGGCGTGAGCGGCTCGCCGCGGAGCGAACGACCGACATTTTGCGCATAGTGGTCACAAAACGCCGAGAACGCCGCCTCGACCGCCGCCGGCTCGGGACGATCTTTTTGATGGCTGGACAGACAGGCCATCACCACATCGAACAGCTGGGCGTCGACAAACGCCAACGCATCGCGCAGCTCCTCGGAATCCGGCTCGAGCCCCAGCTGCTGGGCCTGCTCGGCCGCGGCGAGCGCCACATCGGGCTCACGACGAAGCAGCTGAGTTAAATCACAACCGGGCGCATGGGCACCAATGGGATAGTGGGGCCGTGTGTCCATCTTGAGACGGTAGGGGCTGGCAATGTCGCGCGTCTTTTTGCGCGAACCCGAGGTGCCCGAAGTGCTCGGCGCGGCTTCGTATGGCACGACGCCGGCAATGAGCTCGTAAACCGTGCTTGCCGCGGCATAGACGTCAATCGCCGGCGACATACGCAAAGCGCGCAAGTCGGGAATATCGTCGGTGAGCATCTCGGGCGGGGCATAGGCAACCGTCGCGCGACGCAGCGTGGCATAACGCTCCGTAAACGACGCCTTGCCGCCGGTACCGGCCACGGCCGACGCAGGCTCAAGCGCCAGCGACGAGCCAAAGTCGATCAGGCACAGGTCAAAGGTGCCCTCGGCAAGCTGCCGGTCAAGCGGTAGACGCGCCGTGCGCACCATAATATTAGCGGGCGAGATATCGCGATGGACAAAGCCCTCGCCCACCAGGCTCATACGGCAGAGCAGATCGAACAGGTCGCGACCCAGACGCGCCGCCACAAGCGGCGACAGGCGTCCGGCATCGTCCACGGCAAGTCGCGAACGCAAGCGGGCAAGCGTCTCGCCCTCGACCCATTCCATGACAATTGCAGGCACACCGTCGACCTCGCCCCAGCCATAGAGGCGGGGAAAGCCCTTAAGGCCCGAAAGGGCGCGATGGCATTCGTATTCCTCGCGAAACGCCGCCTTGAACTTGGCGACCAGCACCTCGTGAGCGGCATCGTCGTCAAACTCATCGCGCGTCGGCAAGATGAGCTGTTTGAGTGCCACGGCCTCGCCTTGGGCGTTGACGGCACGCGTCACGCGGCCGATACCGCCACGGCGCATGGTGGCATCGTCGGCAAACAGCATCGTAAAACGACGCAGATAGGCAGGCAGTTCGTCCTGGCCGAGCGCAATGGCCGGCTCAAACCCGTCGACACGCGCCAGGCGCAGACCGACCATGGGATCGCGACCGAGCGATTGTGGTGTGGTGGATGCAAGATCGGTCATCATAGGGCAAGCGCCGCCACGTTATTGTTGAAGTTACCGAGCGCGACGTCATCATCGCCGTAATGGCCGACCCATTGACATAGGTTGGTGTAACAGCCCCACAGATTGGCATACTGCTGATACCACTTAGATTCGGTCGAGAACCTTTGTCGACCGAACTCAGCACGGATGGCAAACATGTCATTCGCCAGGCTGTCGCACGGTCTGGGATCTCCCGTAGAGTTATAGGTCGAGACCACGTCATTGGCACGAGAAACATAGCCGCCGAGCATGTTGTACTTGGTCACAAGCCAACTGTGAATGCTCTCTTCTTCAGCAGCGGAAAGGCCACCGGAGTTTGTATCGTTGTCAGTGTTGCCGCCCGTCGAGCCGCCGTTTCCAGACCCTCCGGTAGAGGAACCCGACCCAGAGCCGCCGCCCGAACTCGATGAATCCGAGCCGGAGCCAGAAGTATCCGAGCTACCGGGCTTTCCGGACTGCTGGGCGTCCTGCTCCTTCTGCTGCTCGACCTTATTCACCGTTGCCGCCACGCTATTGTTGGACAACCGATCGATGATCTTGGTGTTGGTGAGCACGATGGTTTTGCCATTGGCAAGCGTGACTTCGTTGTCCGGGGCCTCGGCGCCGTCCGCATCGTCAGTGCCAAACACAATATGCGCGACCACACTTGCCCAAGCATATCCAGCCGTGGTACCCAGATCACTTTTGACCTCATGCCCCACGCGCGGTTCGCGTGCGGCATGCGCCTGCATCATGGACGGCACGGTCATGCCATAGGCAGAAACGCCAGCTATGACCAGCACCAGCGAGCAGGACAGCAGTGCGTACGCCCGCGGCGCCAAGCCCAGTCGGCGTCGCATGTGCACCGCGGCGCCGCGCTTTGTCTGAGTGCCACCGGGCCGCATGCGTTCTCCTCCAAGAAAAACACACCGCTCAGAAGCGGCGCATTCATTCGAATCCAAATTTGAGTGTATCAGCGAACCTAAAAGGTTGCGCAACGAATGGGCAAATTAAGGATGCGAGCGGAAGCATCCATGCGATAAGCGGATACGAAGCATCTTTGTTGCACAACAAACTCACTGTCGCACGGGGAAAATATGACTACCCCGTGCATCGCGAGGAAAACATACGGCAGGAGCAGGCTCGCCACCTAAATCGCGCGACGGGCCTCGATGGCGCGCCCAAGCGTAAGCTCGTCGGCATACTCCAAGTCGCCGCCCACGGGAAGGCCGCTTGCCAGACGCGACACCTCGACGCCCAACGGCTTGATGGTACGGGCCAGATAGCTCGCCGTGGTCTCGCCCTCGATGTTGGGGTTGGTGGCGATGATGACCTCATGGATATCCTCGTGACCCAGACGCGCCAGCAGCTCGCGGATGTGCAACTGCTCGGGACCAATCTTGTCCATGGGGCTGATCACGCCGCCCAGCACATGGTACAGGCCATGGTAGCTGCCCGTGCGCTCGATTGCCTGGACATCGCGCGGCTCACCCACCACGCAGATGCGGGTGGTGTCGCGCATCGGGTCCTGGCAGATGGAGCACTCATCGGCCGTGGCGTAGTTAAAGCAACGGCTGCAAAAGTGGACCTCCTGCTTGACCTCCAGGATGGCCTCGGCCAGGCGGCGGGCCTCCTCGGCATCGGCCTCGAGCAGGTAATAGGCGATGCGCTGGGCCGACTTGGGACCAATGCCCGGCAGACGACCCAGTTCATCGAGCAGTTTTTGCAGACTGTGATTCGCACTCATATATATGCGTGTCTTAGAACGGCATGCCCGGGATGTTGAGGCCGCCGGTGATGGCGCCCATCTGCTTGTTGGCGAGCTCGTTGACGCCGCGGACGGCCTCGTTGACGGCAGCCATGATCATATCCTGCAGCATATCGACGTCCTCGGGATCGAGGGCATCGGGGTCGATGGTGAGGTTGACGAGCTCCATCTCGCCGTTGACGGTCACCTTGACCATACCGCCGCCGGCAGAGGCGTCGACGGTCTGGGACTTGAGGTTCTCCTGCGCGGCGGCAAGCTGCTCCTGCATCTTGCGAGCCTGCTTCATCATCTGCTGCATGTTCATACCGGCCATGATGGCTCCTTTACGTGCGGCCGCGCGACAAGCTGCAAGGGCAGCCGGAGCACGGCGGGACTTTCAAACTCAAAAATCGTACCACGGCGCGGGGCAAGCAAGCGGGGCGGACGTGTTCCCTCAGTCGATATACATGTCCTGGAGTGCAAGCCGCGCCCAAAGATTATGCAAAGTTGAATAATTCGCATCTGCATAATATTGAAAGCTAAATCTTGTAGAGCCGGAATCCGGCATTTTCTGCATCCAGCTAGATAACAAAATGCCGAACCGCTGCTCGAGGCGGCGCTCATGATGGCAGGGTATAATTTGATTGTCACAGACAGCAATTTGGAGGTGCCCCATGAATGCCCCCGACGTGCTCCAAAACATCCGCTCAAAACACCCCGTTGCATATGTGGTTCTCTATCTCTTTGTCGGCTGGGCATTACTGGTTATCATCACCCATGCTATAGCCTTTGGAGCAGAACTACTGATAGCCAGCTCGGACCAGCCCGTCGTCAAATGGGAAGCGACCGATGAGTGCACCGACGGAAGTCGAACCATTTACTACAACAGCCCGTCCCTTTACCAAGAGCTCAAGGTCAAGATAAAAGATTCCAAGATTGTTGATGCCGAGCCAGGCTCTTTTTTGACAATCGGAGCAGTTGCCAACGACATGCAAGTCGAGTACACAGACAGTCGTGCGACGTATCGTGTCGACCTCAGCACCCTAGGACGACCGTCGCGTACCTGTCTGCTCGAATGCGATATAAGCGGCACCACATTACACATGTCCGAAATACAGATGCGCCCGGGCAAAGAGATCTCTTCTTGAGCAGCATACCCGCCCGCACGGTTACTCCACCGGTTTGAAGATGGTGGACTGACCGAAGACGCTGCGGATGAGGGCTTTGGCCTCGTCCTCGGTCTGCGGGATGCTCGGGGCTGCGCCCTGATGGCCGAAGGGGCTGCCGGCGCCGGGGTTGGACTCCCAGGGAGCTGCAGGAGTGTCCTCCTCTTTAGGGGCAGTTGCAGCGGGCTTGGGCGCGGGCGTCGCACCCGGCGCGTCGAACGGAGGCAGATCGTCCCCGCTCGCATCGCCGGCGAAGCCGCCGACCATAGCGTCGTCGTAGGGCACCTGCTCGGATTCCCACGGCACGACAGGCTGAGCCTTGGGAGCGGACGCGCGCTCGGGCGCTCGGGGCGCGGGCTCGGTCGGGAGCTTACCCGTGGCAGGAGCGCCGGCGGGGTTGTCGGAGCGTAGCCAGGGGGCTTTGCCCAGGTCAGACGACTTGGGCGCGGGCGAGACGGGCTTGAGCGCGGGTGTCGGAGCAGCCGGTTTGGGCGCTGCGGGCTTAGGCGCCAACGGGGTCGATGCCGCTACCGGCGCCGCTTGCTGCTGCGGCGCGCTGGCGCTCGAGGATACAGGGGCCGCCGAGGACACGGGTTGCGGGTCCGCAGATGCCGCAGCCCGTGCAGATGGAGAATGCTCCTCATGTTGAGGAGCCGGCGTGCCACCCCCATCCAGGACATAGTCGACGGTACGACGACCGAAGACCGCGCAGACCGTCGGCAGGACCACCGATTGCGTGTCAGCGCGGCCGAGCATCTTGATGGCAAAGGTCGAACCCGCGGGGAACGAGACCGTGAGTTTGGAGCCGTCGTCGGCCGTGGCGCGGGCGTTGAGCAAAAGCCCTGCGTAGGAAGCCTGACGCGCCTTGACACGCTCGACAACCTCGGCCCATTTGCGCTGCAGCTCTCCGGCGTCCTCGACCGCGGGGGTCTCGGCAGCACCGGCGGCGGCAACCTGGGCGGCGTTGTTGGGCTTGGACACCGACACGGTCGATGCAGCAGGCGCGGAAGCCGGAGCCGCAACGGGCTGAGGTGCAGGCGTTACAGGTTTAGGCGCCGGCGCAGGAGCCGCGGACTTGGGCGCAGGCTGGGCAGCCGGAACAGCAGCGCCGCGGTCCCAAGGCATGCCACCCTGATGCGCGGACGTAGCAGCGGGGGCAGCGGATGCCGCCGGAGCGGCAGCACGGGCGCCCGAAATGAGCGTCGGCTGTTGGGCAGCAGCGGGTACGGATGCTGCAGGCGCGGCGGCCTGAGCAGCAGCCACGCTCGCCGGCACGGCGGCATTGGCAACCATGGCCTCCAGGCGTGCCACGCGCTCGGCCAATGCCTCAATCGTTATATCAGCCTCGGGACGTGCCAGACGCGTGCAGGCAATCTCGAGCACCAGGCGCACGTCGCTCGCGCCCCTCATCTCCAGTGCGGCATCGTCAAGCACTGTCAGCACACGGGCCAGGCGGTCGGCAGGATGCTCGCCAAAGGCAGCGGCCTCGGCAGCAAGCGCCTCGGCCTGCTCGGAGCCGCCCTCAAACAGCTCGGCACGGGCACCGGCAACGCAGGCAACGTACACGTCACGCACATGCGCCACCAGGTCGCGCGTCAGCTCCAGCAGATCGTTTCCTTCCTCGACCTGCGCACGGATCAGTCCATATAGCTCGGCAACATCGCGATCGGCAATGGCGCGGGAAAACTCGCCCAGAATCTGGTCCGAAACCTCGCCTAAAAGCGAGCGGGCGTCGTCCGCATGCACAGAACCGTTGCCAAAGACGCTCAGCTGCTCCAGCGTGGACAACGCGTCGCGCATACCGCCCTTGGCATGGCGCGCCACAATGGCGAGTGCCTCGTCGTCGTAATCGAAGCCCTCCTGCTCGCACACGTAGGACAGGCGATGCTCGATATCCTCGTTGCCGATGCGGTGGAAATCGAAGCGCTGGCAGCGCGAGAGGATGGTCTCCAGAATCTTTTGCGGGTCGGTGGTGCACAGCACAAAGATCACGTGCGCCGGCGGCTCCTCAAGCGTCTTGAGCAGCGCGTTGAACGCCGCCGTCGTGAGCATGTGGACCTCGTCGATGATATAAATCTTGTACTTGCCGCGCACCGGGGCAAAGTTGACGGAGTTGATGATTTCCTCGCGCACGTTGTCCACGCCGGTACGGCTTGCGGCATCGAGCTCGTAGACATCCGGGTGGTTGCCCTCGGCGATGAGCTCGCACTCCTCGCAAGTACCGTCGGGCATGCAGCCGCTTGCACCCTCGGCGCGCGCCGCCTCGGCATTGCGGCACAGCAGCGCCTTGGCCAGAATGCGCGCCATGGTGGTCTTGCCCGTGCCGCGCGGTCCGCAGAACAGGTAGGCGTGGGACAGGCGTCCCTCGGTGATGGCGTGCTCGAGCGTCGAGACGATATGCTGCTGGCCCACCACGGAGTCGAAGGTGAGCGGGCGATACTTTCGGTACAACGATTCCATGGGTGCTCCCCCGGGTATACTGAGTCTTGTTGCCGCGGCGGCCATGCGGTCGCACGGCATACTGCATTCCATAATACCCGTACGGCGAGCCCGCCGCGATAGGAGTCCAAAGAGCATGGCAGACGCAGAGAGCAACCTCGTCCCCTCCGAAGCAGCCGACCAGGTCGAGGTCGCGCTCGAGGAGCAGGCCGCAGCCGACGACGGCATCCTGTACCTCAACGAGTACCAGTATGAAAACGACCTGGTCACCGACTTCGCCCGCCTGGTCGCCTCGCCCAGGCGTCGCGGCTCGCTGTATGTCGCCGCGGCAATTGCCGCGCTCATCGGCATCGGCATGCTGGTGGCCGGCGGCAACTGGATCAAGTTTGGCGTCGTCCTGATCGTGTTCGGCGCCTTTTTGGCCTGGTGGAGCAAAAACCTGCACCACACCCTCGCCCGCGACTTTATCGACGCCGTTGAGGCCGACGAGTCCATGGGTGGCCGCTATCGCCGCGTCGCCGCCAACGAGGACGGCCTGATGGTTTGGGGCAAGAGCGGCAAGTCGCAGTTCTTCCCGTTTGAAAAGCTCGACCACGTGCTCGACGGCGAGCGCATCTTTGTGGCCATGTTCGCCGACCAGGGCGTGACGATCCCTAAGGACACCTTCGTCCGTGGCGATGCCGAGCAGTTTGGCTCCTTCCTTAAGGCGCGCATCAACAAAAAACTCCGCATCGAGACCAAACGCAAGAAGATGAAGGCAGAAAAGGCCGCCGTCGAGGCCAAGCAGGGCGACAAGCCCCAGGAGACCAAGGGCAAGCAGCGCAAGCAGAAGAAGAACAAGAAGAAGCGCTAAGGCCAAGCCAGACAGGCAGCCTCGCATCCCGCTATCCTCCCCATGCACCCGAGCGTGCTACACTAGCAGCATCTATGCCACCGCGAACGGCTCGGCTCCGCGCCCGCCACTCGCAAACGAACTTTAAACGTACGAGGGTTGGCCATGCCGCTTTTCTCGCAACATACCGCCCGGTTCTCGCCGGACGTTCCTTTGGAGGGCACCAGCTCTCGCGAGCTGCTCAAGCGGTACCAGCCGCTCGAGACACTTGCGACCGGCGGTTTTGGCTCCATCGAGATCTGCCGCGACACGCACCTGCGCCGCCGCGTCGCCATTAAACGCATCCCCCTCATCAACGGTGCCGGCATGCCCGCCAGCGACATCATGGATGTCCTGCGCGAGGCGCACACTGCCGCCATGCTTCAACATCCCAATATCGTGCAGGTCATCGACTTTACGCACGACACAGCCTATGCCTACCTGGTCATGGAATATGTCGATGGCATGTCGCTGGCCGAGTTTTTGCATCGCGTAGACGGCCACTCCCTTACCTTTGACGAGGCCGCGGCCATTGCCGATGCCTTGGGCCAGGCGCTCACCTTCGCCCATAGTAATGGCGTACTCCACCTGGACATTAAGCCCGCCAACGTGCTCATCGACCACTCGGGCAATGTAAAGCTCACCGACTTTGGCATGGCGCGACTGTCGTCTGCCGGTGGCTTTGGCGGCTCACGCGGCGGCACCATCGGCTACATGCCGCCCGAGCAGCTCGATATCGAGACCGGCACGGTCGACGAGCGCGCCGATGTCTTTGCCCTCGCCTGTGTGATCTACGAGGGTCTGTGCGGCAGCGCTCCCTTTATGGCGGCCACGCCCGCCGACTCGCTCGACCGCATCATCGGCGGCGCCACCTATCCCAGCGAGCTGATACCACACTTCCCCCCGGGAGCCGAGGCCGCGCTCATGAGCGCGCTCTCCCCCATGCCGCAGGACCGCCCCAACAGCATCGAGGCATTTTGCGACCAGCTCCTTGCCGGTCTGGGCAGCGTGCGCGAGGGCCGTCGCAGCCTGGAGCAAATGGTTGGCGAACTTTCGGATGACGAGCAGGAGCTCGACGATATCGAGCCGTCGCACTACGAGGACGACGCCATTGAGGTCGACCCCGCACTCGGCTGGGCGGGCACGCGCTGGAGCCATACGCGCGACTACACCATGCGCACTATCTCGGCGCTAACGTGCGGCACCTTTAGCATTTTGCTGATGCAAACGGCCGGGGTCGCGACGCTTCCCGGCCTGGTCATTGCGGCCATCGCGATCGGAGCGGCGGCTGGCCTGGCCCCCCAGATTGGCTCGGCCATCTCGGCTGTGGGCTTTTTGGTGCTCATGGCCAACGCCACCATGCAGGCACAGGGCATCCTGTCGATGCTGCCCGTCGCGGTGATCTTTGCCGCTGCCATGTCCGGTTGGTGGATCGCCTGGGGTCGCACTGAGACTGCCGCGAGCGCCACGCTCACCTGTGCACTCGCGCTTGGCTGTCTGACCGGCAATACCTTCCTGGCAGCTGGGGTCGCCGCCGGCGTCGCGTCATTTTGGCTCGGCCCGGCAAGCGCCGCCGCGGCAACGGGCATGGGCGCGCTTTTTGCCCGTCTGGCCACGGTCGCGCTTTCAGCCGAAGGCGTGCTGGGGCTCGGTAACGTTGCCGCAGCGCTGGGAGACCCGCTCCTTTGGGCTGCCTTTGTGCTGGTCGCGGCAACTGCCGCGGCGTCATCTGCGCTGCTCAATGTCCATGCCAAGCGTGCCAATCAGGGCTCAAACCTTGCCGCAATCGCCGCCATCGCTGTCACCGGCATCGGCTGCGCAGCGGCGTCCTGTCTTGCACACCATATGGAAATTGCCAGCCTTGCAGCCGCGGTCATCGCCAAGGCGGCGGTTGCGGGAATCCTATCCTCTATAATCGTTGGGATATGCCTATATTTGCTCGGATACCAAAGAACCTATACGGAGAGTGATCTTTCGTGAACTTCCTGAACATCTTCGAGGACCACGTGGCCGGCATCTTCGGTGCCACCCGTGCCCCGTTCTCCTTTAAGAAGCTTGCCAAGCAGGCCGCTCGCGACATGGAGGATCAGACTCTGGTGATTAACGGCGTCAACACGGCGCCGGCACTCTATACCATCCTTATCGCCGCCGACGACGATCCCATGCTCGCCCCGTTCTATCCCGAGCTTTCGCGCGAGGTCCGCGAGTTCGTGAAGGCGCAGGCCGAAAAGCGCCGCTATGTCTTTGTCGGCGAGCCCCTCGTGCGCTTTATGATCGATCCGCAGTTGCGCGCCGGCAAGTTCTCGGTCTTTGCCGAGAACGTCGATGCCCCCACGCTCGGCCGCCTGTACGAAGAAGAGCGCGCCTATCAAAACGGCCTGGGCCAGAACAACTCCGCGGCAAGCCGTGCCGCCAGCGCCCCGCGCGCCGGCCAGCAGCAGTTTGCTGCCCCGCAGCAGCAGCGCCCCGCCGCCATGCCCCAGCAGCAGCCGACGCCTCGCGCCGCCGCTCCCGACCCGCTTGCCGTGGCAGACCCCTTCGCGCCTAGCGTCCCCGACCCCGCCGCAGCACCCATCCCGGTGCCGCAGACCGTCTCGCGCGACGCGCTTGCCGGCATGGGCGGAGCCGCCGCGACCGGTGCCGCCGTGGGCCTAGGCGCCGCAGCCGGCATCGCCTCCAACATGGCGAGCACTCGCGCCCCGCAGCGCCCGCTCGCCCAGCTCGTCGACGTCGTGAGCGGCGAGAGCCATAGCATCACCTCCGCACAGGTAACCATCGGTCGCGAGCGCTCAGTTTCCGACATTGCCCTGCGCGACCCCAACGTGTCGCGCCGCCACGCCCAGCTCACCTTTACGGGCTCGGATTGGTCGATCGAGGACCTCAATTCCACCAACGGCACGCTCGTCAACAACCGCCGCATTACGCGCTGCCCGCTGCGCAACGGCGATCTGCTGACGTTTGGCCTGAGCACCTTTGAATTTAGGGGATAGTCGCTTATGAACATCGATATCGTCCTTTTTGCAGGCCGCATCGTCTTGGTCGCCCTGCTCTATATCTTCCTGTTCGCCGTCATGAAGACCGGCGTGGGACTTGTGCGCGGGCAGCGCCGCGACTCGGCTATCTGGACGATTGATGTGGACAAGGGTCCGCGCGGTATCCGCGGCATCCACGTAGACATGCTCGGCCCCGTCATCGTCGGTCGCTCGCCATCTTCGGACATCTGCATCAACGAACCGTTCGTCTCGGCCTCGCATGCGCGCTTTTCGCTGCAGGGCCCGGCGCTCATCATCGAGGACCTCAACTCGCTTAACGGCACGCTCGTCAACGGCCGCCAGCTCGTGGAGCCCGCGACGCTGCGCGAGGGCGACGAAGTCCAGATTGGCGACGTGGTCATGAAGGTGAACCGTCGATGATCGACGAGGAGAACAAGTCCGCAACTATGACCGAGGCACCGGCTGCCGCCGCAGCTGCGCCGGCCCACGCCGCTCCGGCGGGCTCCGCACCCGTGGAACCCGAGGACACCGTGTTCTCCCTGCCTCTTTCGCATGTAACGCATGATATTTCGGATCTCGCCGATAACGAGGACGAAGAGGATGCCGTAGCGGCGCCCATCGGCGCACATGCTGCGGAACAGCCCACAGCGCCCGAAGCAACCCCGGCGCCGGCTCACTTTGCAGAGCCCGTCGCCGCGGCAATCAACGAGAGCGCTGCGGTGTTTGCGGCACCCGAGCCCGCCGCGCCGGCGTTTCCCATAGCCCCGGCATCCGAGGTTGCGCCCGCGTCTACGCCGGCGCCCGAGCCTATAGACGTCAGCCCGCAAGACGACGAGTCGACCGCCCGCGTGTCCGAGGAGCCCGACTCCCCGGACACCGGCGACTCCGAATCAAACGCCGAGACAAGCACCGTCTCTCCCGGTGACACAGCAGAGATCGACGTTGCCGCCGTTGAGGCCAAGCTCAAAGGCCCCGGCTCGACCATGAGCTTTGAACCCCTAACCGAGGAGCGCATCGAGACCGACTCGACCTATGATGCCGGCACCACCACGCAACTCATGTGGGGCGCCCGCTCCGACGTTGGCTGTGTGCGCCCGCACAATGAGGATTCCTACCTGGTGCAGTCGCCGCTCTTTTGCGTATGCGACGGCATGGGCGGTCACGCCGCCGGCGAGGTAGCCTCCTCTATCGCTGTCGAGACCATTGCCAAGACAGCTCCTCAGTCTGCCGACGCCGCACGCCTGGCGGCAGCCGTCGAGGCCGCCAACGCCGCCGTAATCGAGGCTGCCTTGAATGGCCTGGGCAAGCCCGGCATGGGCTGCACAGCCACTTGCGCCTATATCGAAAACGACACGCTCGCCATCGCCCACGTGGGTGACTCTCGCGCCTACCTGCTCCACGAGGGCACGCTCATCCGCGTGACCCGCGACCACTCCTACGTGGAGGAGCTCGTGGACGCCGGCGAAATCACGGCAGACGAGGCTCGCGTCCACCCCAACCGTTCGGTCATCACCCGCGCGCTGGGCTCGGACCCCGCTATGTATGCCGACCACTTCACTCTGCATATCGAGGAAGGTGACCGTCTGATCCTGTGCTCCGACGGCCTTTCGAGCATGATTCCCGATAGCGATATCGAGAACATCGCCACGCAGTCCTCAACCGCGCAAATCTGCGTCGACAACCTAGTGGACGCGGCGCTTGCCGCCGGCGGCCACGACAACGTGACCGTAGTAGTCGTTGACCTGGTTGACGATGGCGTCATGCGCGAGGCGCAACGCGTGCGTCGCCGCAACGTTACTATCGCCGCCATCCTGGCCCTCGTCTTTGTGCTGGCAGCTGGCATCTGGGCCTACACGGGTGTCACCGGCTCGTACTACCTGGGTACCTACCAGGGCAATGTCGCCGTCTGGCGCGGCCTGCCCGGCAAGCCACTCGGACTCAAGCTCCACTGGCTCGAAAGCGAAACCAGCATCAAGCTATCCGACCTGCCCGAAGACACGCAAAACCGCCTCAAGGCGGGTATTCCGCAAACAAGTGTCGACGATGCGCAGGACACGATATCCAAGTACCGCCACCAGATCGACGAGGAGCAGACCCGCCAGGTGATCGACGCGCAAACGATTCGCGACAACACCAATCAGGGATCGACCTCCGAATCAGATTCCGAGAAAACCGCCGAACAGTCCGCCGAGGCCGAAGCCTCCGATAAGAATTAGAAAGGGAGTGCCGCTTATGAGTCGCCGCAACACCGAGCTGCTCTTGCTCATCGCCTCGGCGTTCCCCGTCATCCTGCTGTATGCGATGTACGTCCTCACCGCGGGCGCTGCCATCTCCTTTGAGACGCTCGCCGTACCGATCGGCCTCTTTGCCGCCTTTGCCGCGGCCCACATTGCCGTGCGCATCTTGGCGCCCGGTGCCGACCCCGCCATCCTGCCCATTGTCTTTGTGCTTTCGGGCATCGGTATCACGTTCGTGACGCGTCTCGCACCCGCTCTCGCCATCTCACAGCTCATCATCCTGTTTGTCTCGGTGGCGCTCATGGTGGGAACGCTCGCACTGGTCAAAAACCTCGACGTGGTCATGCGCTACAAGTACACCTTTGGCATTATCGGCATCATCCTGCTGATGCTGCCCATCTTTATCGGCACCACGATCTCGGGCTCCAAGCTGTGGATTCGCATCGCGGGCTTTACCATCCAGCCCGGCGAGTTCGCCAAGGTCTTTATCGTGCTGTTCCTAGCCGGGTACCTGGCCGAGAACCGCGAGCTGCTCTCTATCTCCAACCGCAAGATTCTGGGCTTTAAGATCCCTCGCCTGCGACTGCTGCTGCCGCTGTTTGCCGTGTGGGGTGTGTGCCTGCTCGTCGTCGTCTTCGAACGCGACCTGGGTTCGGCCGTGCTGTTCTACACCATCTTCTTGCTGATGCTCTACGTTGCCACGGGGCGCTTTTCGTATGCCGTCTTCTGCTTG